>NZ_JBFATR010000031.1:0-80289 GCF_040678395.1 Streptomyces sp. NPDC052687
CACCCGGCGCGTGGCCCGGCGGCGGGTGCGCCGCGGCGCGGCCTCCTCGGCGGGGGCCTCGACGGCCGGCCCGGCCTGCGCCTCGTCGGCGGCCGGCGCCTGAGCCGCGGTCTCCGTCCCGGCCTCGGCCTTCGCCGGGACGACGGTCTCGGCGGGCTCCGCACCGGCCGGCGACCCGGCGGGCGCGGACGCCCGGCGGGTGGCCCGGCGGCGCGGACGGGCGGGAGCGGCGGGGGCTGCCTCGGCGGCAGCCGTCTCGGCGGCCTCGGTATCCTCGACGGCCTCGGCGCTCTCGACCGCCTCGCCGCTCTCGACGGCCTCGCCGCTCACGGCGGCATCGGCGTCGGCCTCGGTGTCGGCCACGGCCTCGCTCGCGAGGTCGGCGGCGTCGGCGGCCGGTATGGCCGGCGCGACGGTCTCCGCCGGGGTGTCCGAGGAGACGGCGGGCGGACCCGCCGGGCGGGAAGCGGCACGGCGCCGACGGCGCGGCGGCAGGGTGTCGCTGGGGCTGTTCGGTTCGGAACCCTCGGTGGGTTCGATCGGCTCGAGCATGCGGGCGTTTCTCCCGTCAGGCTCCCGGGCGCCGCACCTGGTCCGGCGGTGTGCCGGTGACGTCCGCGGCTCGCGCGATGCGCGACTGCCGCCGTCCGGGGCGCGGGCGCCGCACGGGAGCTCTCTGTGTCCTGTCTCGCCGGTTCCGTACGCCGAATGCGTACGGCCTGGCGAAAGTCTTCTGGTCGGTGCGCTGCCCGACCCAGGTGGCTCCCGAGTACCAGGGCGGCGCTACGACGTCCGTCCCTACGCGGAACCTTCCGGCGTCGGCGCCGTCGCGGCGGCAGCCGGAGCGGCCGTCGAGAGGGCCGCCGCTGCCTCGCGGTCGGGCGCGAGCGGGTCGGTCACCGTGCCGGTCTCTGCATCGAACAGCCCCTGCGCCAGCCTGGTCACCGCTGCGGGGACCGGCGGCGCCAGGTCGGCCACGGCGCGGAGACCGGACAGGACGTCGTCGGGTCGTACGGCAGGCGTCACGTGCCGAACAACCAGCCGCAGTATCGCACAGGGCCGGTCGCTCGGCCTATCAGCCCGCGAACCGTGCGTTTCCGTTCCGTCGAGGGCTTCGAGGCTCGCGACGGCCGGACGGGCGTCGAAGGTGCGCATCCCGTTCTTGGTGAGACGCTGCACCTCGACCGCCTCGGCCGCGTTGAAAGCCGCCACCGCGCGGGCCGCGTCGGCCGGCTCCACCCCGTCCAGCCGCAGCTCCCAGACGGAAGCCGTCAGCCGGTCGGCGAGGCCGGACGTGCGGGCCTCGACCGCGTCGACGATGTCGAGCCCGTCGGGCAGCGACTCGTCGAGCAGTTCCCTCAGCCGCTGGGGATCGCGCGGTTCGGTGAGCGCGATCTCCAGGTACTCCGCCTCACTGCCCGTGCCGGTGGGTGCGGCATTGGCGTACGACACCTTCGGGTGCGGGGTGAACCCCGCCGAGTACGCCATGGGTACCTCGGCGCGGCGCAGCGCACGCTCGAAAGCGCGCTGGAAGTCGCGGTGGCTGGTGAACCTCAGGCGGCCGCGCTTGGTGTAGCGCAGTCGGATGCGCTGCACCGCGGGTGCGGGCGGCGGGCCTTCGGGCTGTCGCTTGCCCAGTGTCGTTCAGTCCTTCGTGAGAGCGGTCGTACTCCTACCAAGAGTACGTGCCTCGCCGCCCCGAGGTTCCCGCCGGGCCACCGCCGGCCGCTCGCGGGGCTCGCCGAACAGCGTCCGCCGGACGTCGTACCGCGCCTGGCGCACGCTCTCCCGTACGGACGCCAGCGCCTGCCGGACGCCGCGGCCCACGGCGCGTGAGGCGTCGGCGACGGGGCGCAGTACCGCGTCGCGCACCGCGTGCCCGAGCGGGGTCAGCAGGCTGCGGTAGACCCAGCGCAGCGGCTCCACGAAGATCCACCGGAAGAGGGTGCCGAGGAACCGTCCGACGGCGAGCGAGATGTGCCCGGCGACCCGCCAGGCGTGCCCGAGCGCCGTCCAGGACTCCCGCCCGAGGACCGCGAGCACGCGTCCCACGGGCACCAGGACCCACCGCCACACCGCCTGCGCGGGCAGCACGAACAGCACCCGGCCGGTCCAGTACACGGTCCAGGCGACGGCCCGGCCGACCGGGGCGAGCACCCACCGGTACACCCACACGGCGGGCACGACGACCAGATACCGCACCAGCCACAGCACGCCGTGCCCCACCGGTGTCAGCAGCCGTCCGTATACCCACGCCAGCCCGGCCCACACGCCCCGAGCGACCCACGCGATCCCGTGCCCCACCGGCGTCAGCACCCACCGGTACAGCCACACCGCCGGCACCACGACCAGCCACTTCACCAGCCACGCGACCGCCCGCCCGGCCGGCACCAGCACCCACCGCCACAGCGCCACGAACGGCCAGACGAACAGCGCCTTCCCCACCCACGCCAGCGCCCGCCCGAGCGGCCGCAGCACGGTGTCCCGCAGCACCCGCCCGACGACGACCAGCACGTCCCACACCATCCGCACCGGCAGCACGACGACCAGCGCGACGATCCGCACAGGCAGCCGCACAGCGACGACGAGCCACCCCTCGGGCTCCCGGCCCTGCGGTGCACCGTTCCGGACTGCCTGGCGCTTTTCCAGATCCATGCCGGTGAAGACACGACGAGGGCCCCCACCGTTGCGACGGGGACCCTCGCGTCACCAAGGTGTTACGCGGCTCGCGCCACTACTTCACGACCGTCAGGGGCAGCAGCTTCTTGCCCGTCGGGCCGATCTGGATGTGGGTGTCCATGGCGGGGCAGACGCCGCAGTCGAAGCACGGCGTCCAGCGGCAGTCCTCGACCTCCGTCTCGTCGAGGGCGTCCTGCCAGTCCTCCCAGAGCCAGTCCTTGTCGAGGCCGGAGTCGAGGTGGTCCCAGGGCAGGACCTCCTCGTAGGTGCGCTCGCGGGTGGTGTACCAGTCGACGTCCACGCCGTAGGGGGCGAGGGCCTTTTCGGCGCAGTTCATCCAGCGGTCGTACGAGAAGTGCTCGCGCCAGCCGTCGAAGCGGCCGCCGTCCTCGTAGACGGCGCGGATGACGGCGCCGATGCGGCGGTCGCCGCGGGAGAGGAGGCCCTCGACGATGCCGGGCTTGCCGTCGTGGTAGCGGAAGCCGATGGAGCGGCCGTACTTCTTGTCGCCGCGGATCTTGTCGCGCAGCTTCTCCAGGCGGGCGTCGGTCTCCTCGGCGGAGAGCTGCGGGGCCCACTGGAAGGGGGTGTGGGGCTTGGGGACGAAGCCGCCGATGGACACCGTGCAGCGGATGTCGTTGGACTTCGACACCTCGCGGCCCTTGGCGATGACCTTCGTCGCCATGTCGGCGATCTGCAGGACGTCCTCGTCGGTCTCGGTGGGCAGGCCGCACATGAAGTACAGCTTCACCTGGCGCCAGCCGTTGCCGTAGGCGGTGGCGACGGTCCGGATCAGGTCCTCTTCCGAGACCATCTTGTTGATGACCTTGCGGATGCGCTCGGAGCCGCCCTCGGGGGCGAAGGTGAGGCCGGAGCGGCGGCCGTTGCGGGTCAGCTCGTTGGCGAGGTCGATGTTGAAGGCGTCCACGCGGGTCGACGGGAGGGACAGGCCGATCTTGTCCTCCTCGTAGCGGTCCGCGAGGCCCTTGGCGATGTCGCCGATCTCGCTGTGGTCCGCGGAGGACAGCGACAGCAGGCCGACCTCCTCGAAGCCGGTCGCCTTCAGGCCCTTCTCGACCATGTCGCCGATGCCGGTGATGGACCGCTCGCGGACCGGTCGGGTGATCATGCCGGCCTGGCAGAAGCGGCAGCCGCGGGTGCAGCCGCGGAAGATCTCCACGGACATGCGCTCGTGGACCGTCTCCGCGAGCGGGACCAGCGGCTTCTTGGGGTACGGCCACTCGTCGAGGTCCATGACGGTGTGCTTGGACACCCGCCACGGCACGCCGGAGCGGTTGGGCACGACGCGGCTGATACGGCCGTCCGGCAGGTACTCCACGTCGTAGAAGCCCGGGATGTACACCCCGCCGGTCTTCGCCAGGCGCAGCAGCACCTCCTCGCGGCCACCGGGCCGGCCCTCGGCCTTCCACGCGCGGATGATCTCCGTCATGTCGAGCACGGCCTGCTCGCCGTCGCCGATGACGGCCGCGTCGATGAAGTCGGCGATCGGCTCCGGGTTGAACGCGGCGTGCCCGCCCGCCAGCACGATCGGGTCGTCGAGCCCGCGGTCCTTGGCCTCCAGCGGGATGCCGGCCAGGTCCAGCGCGGTCAGCAGGTTGGTGTAGCCCAGCTCGGTGGAGAAGCTGACGCCGAGGACGTCGAAGGCCTTCACCGGGCGGTGGCTGTCCACGGTGAACTGCGGGACGCCGTGCTCCCGCATCAGCGCCTCCAGGTCCGGCCACACGCTGTAGGTGCGCTCGGCGAGGACGCCCTCCTGCTCGTTCAGCACCTCGTAGAGGATCATGACGCCCTGGTTGGGCAGACCGACCTCGTAGGCGTCCGGGTACATGAGCGCCCAGCGCACATCGCACTCGTCCCACGGCTTCACGGTGGAGTTGAGCTCGCCGCCCACGTACTGGATCGGCTTCTGCACATGCGGGAGCAAAGCTTCGAGCTGCGGGAAGACCGACTCGACAGACATCGCGGGATTTACCTTCGTCAGCTGACAGGGGTGACCATCTAGCGTAACGCGGCCGGGGAGCGCTCCGGGACGCCGTTCGGAGAGCGGTCCCGGCCGGGTCTGCGGCGTCGGCGGGGGCGGGGCCGTGCGGTCACGCCGACATCGGCCGTTGCACCCGGATCGACTGCAGCAGCCCGACCGCCACCCACACCGCGAACATCGACGAACCGCCGTAGGACACGAACGGCAGCGGCAGGCCGGTGACCGGCATGATGCCGAGGGTCATGCCGATGTTCTCGAAGGACTGGAAGGCGAACCAGGCGACGATGCCGGCGGCGACGACGGTGCCGTACAGGTCGCTGGTCTCGCGGGCGATGCGGCAGGCGCGCCAGAGCACGATGCCGAGCAGCACGATGATGAGCCCGCCGCCGACGAAGCCCAGCTCCTCCCCGGCGACCGTGAAGACGAAGTCGGTCTGCTGCTCGGGGACGAACTGTCCGGTGGTCTGGGAGCCCTGGAAGAGGCCGGAGCCGGTCAGGCCGCCGGAGCCGATGGCGATCCGGGCCTGGTTGGTGTTGTAGCCGACACCGGCCGGGTCGAGCTCGGGGTTGGCGAAGGCGGCGAAGCGGTTGATCTGGTACTCGTCCAGGATGCCCAGCTGCCAGACCGCGATCGCGCCGGCGGTGCCCGTGCCGATGAGCCCGAAGATCCAGCGGTTGGAGGCGCCGGAGGCGAGCAGGACGCCCAGCACGATCACCACCATCACCATGACCGAGCCGAGGTCGGGCATGAGCATCACGATCAGCGCGGGCACGGCGGCCAGGCCGAGCGCCTGGAGGACGGTGCGGTGGTCCGGGTACTGCTTGTCGCCCGCGTCCACCCGCGCCGCCAGCAGCATCGCCATGCCCAGGATGATCGTGACCTTCACGAACTCCGACGGCTGGAGCGAGAAGCCGCCGCCGATCACGATCCAGGAGTGGGCGCCGTTGACCGTGGAGCCCAGCGGGGTGAGCACCAGCAGGATCAGGAAGACGGACGCGCCGTAGAGGACCGGCACGGCGGTGCGCAGGGTGCGGTGGCCGAGCCAGACGGTGCCCACCATCAGGGCGAACCCGATGCCGGTGTTCAGCAGGTGGCGCAGGAAGAAGTAGTACGGGTCGCCCTGGTTGATGTCGGTGCGGTTGCGGGTCGCCGAGAACACCAGCACCGAGCCGATCAGCGACAGCGCCAGCGCGGCCAGCAGTATCGGCCAGTCGAGGCGTCGGGCCAGCGAGTCGCGGGCCAGCAGCCGCGTCCACCCGGCCCGCTCCGGGCCGTACCCGGAGACCTGGAAGCTGTTGACGCCGCTCATCGCCGGCTCCTTCGGCCGCCGCGGCGGCGGTCGCGCCGGCGTGTCTCACGGTTGCCCGCCTCCGGCGAGGGCACGGTCGCCGCGGTCTGCTGCTGCTCGGCCGGGTTCTGCGGGGCCTGCTGGCTGACCTGCTGCTCCTTCGCCACGTCCTTGGGGAGCTTGGGCGCGGTGATGGAGCCGTCGGTCTGGATCTTCGGCAGGCTCTTCTGCGGGGTGGGCAGCAGGGCGTTCTTCTTGTCGATGGCGCCGTCGTCGGAGACGCCGTACAGCGCGTCGTAGATGTTGCGGACCGCCGGGCCGGAGGCGCCGGAGCCCGTACCGCCCTGGGAGATGGTCATCACGATCGCGTAGTCGTCGGTGTAGGTGGCGAACCAGGAGGTGGTCTGCTTGCCGTACACCTCCGCCGTGCCGGTCTTGGCGTGCATCGGGATCTCGTCCTGCGGCCAGCCGCCGAACCGCCACGCGGCCGTACCGCGGGTGGCGACGCCGGCCAGGGCCTCGTCCATCTGGGCGAGGGTCTGCTTGCTGACCGGGAGCCGGCCGTGCGACTTGGGCCGGATCTCCTCGACCTCCTTGCCGTCGGGGCTGATGACGGCCTTGCCGACGGTCGGGGTGTAGAGGGTGCCGCCGTTGGAGATGGCCGCGTAGATGGTGGCCATCTGGATGGGGGTCACGAGGGTGTCGCCCTGGCCGATGGAGTAGTTGATCTCGTCACCGGCGCGCATCTTGTTGCCTTCGAGGCAGTTCTCGTAGGCGATGCGCTCGACGTAGTCGCCGTCCTTCTTGCCCGTCTTGCACCAGGCGTCCTTGTTGGCCTCCCAGTACCGCTGCTTCCACTCGCGGTCGGGGACGCGGCCGGAGACCTCGTTGGGCAGGTCAATGCCGGTCTCCTTGCCGAGGCCGAACTGGTGGGCGGCCTTGTAGAACCAGTCCTTGGGCTTGCCCTTGGGGTTGATGCCGCCGTCCTTCTTCCACTCGCTGTGCGCGAGCCGGTAGTAGACGGTGTCGCAGGAGACCTCCAGGGCGCGGCCGAGGTCGATCGCGCCGTGGTTCTGCGACTCGAAGTTCTTGAAGACCTGGCCGCCGACCGAGTACGCGCTGGAGCACTCGTAGCGGCCGTCGAAGTCGTAGCCCGCCTGGACCGCGGCGGCCGTGGAGACCACCTTGAAGATGGAACCGGGGGCGGCCTGACCCTGTATGGCCCGGTTGAGCAGGGGGTAGTTGGAGGACTTGCCGGTGAGCTTGCGGTAGTCCTTGGCGGAGATGCCGCCGACCCAGGCGTTGGGGTCGTACGTCGGGTTGGAGGCCATGGCGACGATGCGGCCGGTCCTGGCCTCCATGACCACGACGGCGCCCGCGTCGGCCTTGTACCGCTCCTGGGTGTTGCGGTCCCACTCCTTGCGGGCGGCCTTCATCGCCTCGTTCAGCTCGTACTCGGCGACGCGCTGGACGCGGGCGTCGATGCTGGTGACGAGGTTGGAGCCGGGCTGGGCGGCGTCCGACTCGGCCTGGCCGATGACCCGGCCGAGGTTGTCCACCTCGTATCGGGTGACGCCGGCCTTGCCGCGCAGCGCCTTGTCGTACTGGCGTTCAAGGCCGGAGCGGCCGACCTGATCGGAGCGCAGGAAGGGCGAGTCGGTGTCCTGGGCCTGCTGGATCTCCTCGTCGGTGACCGGGGAGAGATAGCCGAGGACCTGGGCGGTGTTGGCCTTGCCGGGGCTCGGGTAGCGGCGCACGGCCTGGGGTTCGGCGGTGATGCCGGGGAAGTCCTCGGCGCGTTCGCGGATCTGCAGGGCCTGGCGGGGGGTGGCCTCGTCGGTGATGGGGATCGGCTGGTACGGCGAGCCGTTCCAGCAGGGCTGGGGGGTGTCGGCGTCGCAGAGCCGGACCTTCTCCCTGACCTCCTTCGGGGTCATCCCGAGGACGCCGGCGAGCTTGGTGAGGACGGCTTCGCCGTCGTCCTTCATCTTCATCAGCTCGGTGCGGGAGGCGGAGACCACCAGCCGGGTCTCGTTGTCGGCGAGGGGCACGCCGCGCGCGTCCAGGATGGAGCCGCGGACGGCCGGCTGGACGACCTGCTGGACGTGGTTGCCGGAAGCCTCCTTGGCGTACTCAGCGCCTTGGCGGATCTGGAGATACCACAGCCGGCCGCCGAGGGTGGCGAGGAGGGAGAGGACGAGGACCTGGACGACGATGAGCCGGGTCTGGACGCGCGGCGTCCGTCCGGTCTCGGGGATGTTGGTCACTGCGGCTGCTCCCCCTCTCAGTACGCGAACGGGTGGGTGCGGGCGGAAACGGGCGGGGTGAGAACGGGTGGGGCGGAAACGGATGAGACGAGTACAAGTGAGGAACGAAGGGCCCGTGAGCTGCGGTTCCTCGCAAGTTCACCCGTTGTGGTGAACTCAGCCGGATTCACAGCCGCTTGACCCCCTTGATGCGCCCGGCGCGGGCGGTGCGGGCGCGGGCGGCCTTCACTCTGAGGCCGCTGCGCTGCCCCCCGATGCGCAGCCCGGTGCCGGAGGCGAGCCAGCCCTCGGAGATGTCGGTGCCCTGGGCGGCGGAGCCGGCCTCGGCGAGCGGGTCGTTGTCGGCGCGGCGGGCGAGGGCCATGACGCCGGGCACCACGAAGGGCGCGAGCAGCAGGTCGTAGAGGACGGCGGTGAACAGCAGGCCGCCGAGGCCGACGTGGCGGGCGGCGGTGTCGCCGACGAGGGCGCCCACCCCGGCGTACAGCAGGGTCGTGCCGATCGCGGCGGCGGCCACCACGGCCATGGTGCCGGTGGCGGACTTCAGCCGGCCGTTCTCCGGCTTGACGAGTCCGGCCAGGTAGCCGACGACGCACAGCACCAGCGCGTAGCGGCCGGCGGCGTGGTCGGCGGGCGGGGAGAGGTCGGCGAGCAGTCCGGCGCCGAAGCCGACGAGGGCGCCGCCGACGTGGCCGTAGACCAGGGCGAGGCCGAGGACGGTGAGCAGCAGCAGGTCGGGGACGGCACCCGGGAGGTGCAGCCGGGCCAGGACGCTGACCTGGAGGACCAGGGCGACGACGATCAGGGCGGAGGAGAGCAGGATCCGGTTGAAGCGCATGGAAGGTCAGCTCCCCCTACTGGTCTTGCGACGGGAACTCGCCGGAGCCGGGCGCCTCGGCCGACGGGGTGACCGTCACCGTCACGGTCGGTCGCGGGGCCGGCTTGGGCTTGGGCGGCAGGACGGTGTCGCGCGGGTCCTTCTCGGGTGTCTGCACGACGACGCCGACGACGTCGAGCTTGGTGAAGCTGACGTACGGCGTGACGTACAGGGTGCGGGTCAGGTCGCCGCCGGAGGGGTCGACGCGGGAGACCACGCCGACCGGGACACCGGGCACGAACGGCTTGTCGGCCTGCGAGCCGAAGGTGACCAGGCGGTCGCCCTTCTTGATCTGCGCCTTGCCGTTGAGGAGTTCCACGCGCAGCGGGCGGTCGCCCTGGCCCGCGGCGAAGCCCAGCTCGTCGCTGCCCTCCATCCGGGTGCCGACCGTGAAGTCGGGGTCGTTGGCGAGCAGCACGGTGGCGGTGTCCGGGCCGACGGTGGTGACGCGGCCGACGAGTCCGTCGCCGTTGAGGACGGTCATGTCGCGCTTGATGCCGTCGTTGGCGCCGACGTCGATGGTGATGGTCCAGGAGAAGCCCTGCGCGGCTCCTATGGCGATGACCTCGGCGCCCTTGATGCCGTACTGGCCGCGGCCAGCGATCTTCAGCATGTCGTCGAGCTGCCGGAGTCTGCTGCGGGTGCGGTCGTCGCTGCCGAGCTTCGCCTTCAGCGCCGCGTTCTGCCGTTCCAGTTCGGCCATGCGGTCGTGCCGCTCGCCGGAGTCACGGACGGCGGCGATCGCGTTGCCGACCGGGTCGACGGCGGACGCCACTCCGTTCTCGATCGGGCCGAAGACCGTGGCCGCGGCGCGCCGGGCACCGTCGACCGGTGAGTCCTCCCCGCCGCGGATGTCCACCGTGATCAGCGCGAACGCGATGGCGATCAGCAGCACCAGGAGCAGCCGGCTCTCTCGTGTGTCCCTCACGTGCGGCGGCCGTGCCCTTCCTCATAGGAACTGGTGTGTGAACAGGAACTGATGTGTGAGCTTATGCCTATACCAACGATCCGCCGCACGAGAGGGATTGGCCTCGTACGGCGGAATCGTCGTCACAGGTCATCGGCGCGGTGCCGCGTCGAGCACCTGCTGCAGCGCCTCGAACTCCTCGACACACTTGCCGGAGCCGAGCGCCACGCTGTCCAGCGGGTCCTCGGCGATGTGGATCGGCATGCCCGTCTCGCGCCGCAGCCGCTCGTCGAGACCGCGCAGCAGCGCGCCGCCACCGGTCAGAACGATTCCGCGGTCCATGATGTCGCCGGACAGCTCCGGCGGGCACTTGTCCAGGGTGGTCTTCACGGCGTCGACGATCGCGTTGACGGGCTCCTCGATCGCCTTGCGCACCTCCGCGGCGGAGATGACGACGGTCTTGGGCAGCCCGGAGACGAGATCCCGGCCCCGGATTTCGGTGTGCTCGTCGGTGTCCAGGTCGTACGCCGAACCGATCGTGATCTTGATCTGTTCGGCCGTGCGCTCACCCAGCAGGAGGGAGTACTCCTTCTTGATGTGCTGGATGATCGCGTTGTCCAGCTCGTCGCCCGCGACACGGATGGACTGGGCGGTGACGATGCCTCCGAGGGAGATGACCGCGACCTCCGTCGTGCCGCCGCCGATGTCCACCACCATGTTGCCCGTGGCCTCGTGGACCGGCAGGCCGGAGCCGATGGCGGCGGCCATGGGCTCCTCGATGATGTGCACCTGGCGGGCGCCGGCCTGGGACGACGCCTCGATGACGGCGCGGCGCTCGACGCCGGTGATGCCGGAGGGCACACAGACGACGACCCGCGGCCGAGCCAGATACCGCCGCTTGTGGATCTTCAGGATGAAGTAGCGGAGCATGCGCTCGGTGATCTCGAAGTCGGCGATGACGCCGTCCTTCAGGGGGCGCACGGCGACGATGTTGCCCGGCGTCCGCCCGATCATCTTCTTCGCTTCGGCACCGACCGCGAGGATGCCACCGGTGTTGGTGTTGATCGCGACGACGGACGGCTCGTTGAGTACGATCCCGCGACCCCTGACGTACACCAGCGTGTTGGCGGTCCCGAGGTCGACAGCCATGTCACGGCCGATGAACGACATTGAGTTCCCCATCAGGATTCGTCTGGCCTTCCCACCAAGCTTTTGAAGGCTTGTCAGGTCGGCGAGGTGGGTGCTGTGACGTGAAGTGCCTCCATCGTAGACGCGCCTTCACGGCAACCGCGCGAGGGTCTTCGCCATTGTCAGCAGATGGCGCGCCGCCCCGCTTGTGGAGACGGTCCATCGGAGGGGTTCGTTCCCCCGATCGCCACGGCATATGCCAAGCCACGGCCGAAAACGTACGGCCGTGGCTGGTCGGCGAGCCGGGGCAGCTGACGCCCCGTCAGAAAACTCCCTGGAAAATTCGCAACCGGGCGGCCCGGAGGCGGGGTCAGGCGCGGCCGGGGAAGAAGATCTTGACCTCGCGCTCGGCGGACTCCTCGGAGTCGGACGCGTGGATCAGGTTCTCGCGGACGATGACGCCGTAGTCACCGCGGACGGAGCCCGGCGCGGCGGCGATCGGGTCGGTCGGCCCGGCCAGCTGACGCACGCCCTCGATGACCCGCTCGCCCTCGACGATCATCGCCACGACCGGGCCGGACGACATGAACTGCACCAGCGGCTCGTAGAACGGCTTGCCCTTGTGCTCGCCGTAGTGCTGCTCCAGCGTCTCCTGGTCCAGGGTGCGCAGCTCCAGCGCGGTGATCTGCCAGCCGGCCTTCCGCTCGATACGGCTGATGATCTCGCCGGTCAGGCCACGACGGACGGCGTCGGGCTTGAGGAGGACGAGGGTGCGCTGGGTCACGACGGACTCCTTTTAGATCAAGTTGTGCGGGGTGGGTCGAGGCTACAGGGCGACCCGGAGGCGCTGTCACACAGCGTCAGCCTGAGAAGCTTGGGAAGATTCCGCCTGCGCCGCAAATCGGGCCTTCGCCTCGTCCACCTTCCTCCCGAAATGCACCGACGCCCACCACAGCGCCGCGAACACCACGCCCAGGACGAACATCATCGGCACGACGAACCCGGACGCGATCAGCGCGATCTGCAGCGCCCACCCGAGGGCGACGCCGCCGGGCCGGGTGACCATCCCGCACAGCACCAGGCACAGGAACATCGCGATCCCGCTGACCGTCCACACCGTCGACATGGACAGGTCGGGTTCCTTCATCGCGACCAGTCCGGCGAAGCCGATGATGAAGAACTCGCCGATCAGCGTCGAAGCACAGAGCGTACGCATGGGTGGTTCCTCAGCCCTTCCCCAGCAGCAGCCGGGCCTCGCCGACCGTGATGACGGATCCGGTGACGAGGACGCCGCCGCCGGCGAACTCGCCCTCCTCCTCGGCCAGCGTGATCGCCGCCTCCAGCGCGTCCGGCAGCCGCGGCTCGACCTGCACCCGCTCCTCGCCGAACACCTCGACGGCGATCGCGGCCAGCTCGTCGGCGTCCATCGCGCGGTGGCTGGAGTTCTGCGTGACGACGACCTCGGCGAACACCGGCTCGAACGCCTCCAGCAGCCCGCGCACGTTCTTGTCGGCGCTCGCGCCGACCACCCCGACGAGCCGGCTGAACTGGAACGCCTCACCGATCGCCTCGGCCGTCACCCGCGCGCCCGCCGGGTTGTGCGCGGCGTCCAGCACCACGGTCGGCGAGCGCCGTACGACCTCCAGGCGGCCCGGCGAGGACACCGCCGCGAACGCCTTGCGGACCGCGTCGATGTCCAGCGGCTCCGCGCGCTGCGCGCCGACCCCGAAGAACGCCTCCACCGCGGCCAGCGCGACGGCCGCGTTGTGCGCCTGGTGGGCGCCGTGCAGCGGCAGATACACCTCGGTGTACTCGCCGCCCAGGCCGCGCAGCGTCAGCAGCTGGCCGCCGACCGCCACCTGCCGGGCCACCACGCCGAACTCCAGGCCCTCCCGGGCCACCGTGGCGTCGACCTCGACGGCCTTCTTCAGCACCACCTGCGCCGCGTCCACCGGCTGCTGCGCCAGGATCACGGTCGCGCCCTGCTTGACGATCCCGGACTTCTCACCGGCGATCTCACCGGGCGTCTCGCCCAGCCGGTCGGTGTGGTCCAGGTCGATCGGGGTGATCACGGCGACATCCCCGTCGATCACGTTCGTGGCGTCCCAGGAGCCGCCCATGCCGACCTCGACGACGGCCACGTCCACCGGCGCGTCCGCGAACGCCGCGTACGCCATGCCGGTCAGCACCTCGAAGAAGGACAGCCGGTACTCCTGCGAGCCGTCGACCATCTCGACGTACGGCTTGATGTCCCGGTACGTCTCGATGAACCGCTCCGCCGAGATCGGCGCGCCGTCCAGGCTGATGCGCTCGGTGATCGACTGCACGTGCGGCGAGGTGTACCGGCCGGTGCGCAGGTCGAAGGCGCCGAGCAGGGCCTCGATCATGCGGGCCGTCGACGTCTTGCCGTTGGTCCCGGTGATGTGGATCGACGGATACGACCGCTGGGGCTCGCCCAGGACGTCCATCAGCGCCGCGATCCGGGTGACCGACGGCTCCAGCTTGGTCTCGCCCCAGCGGGTCGCCAGCTCGGCCTCGACCTCGCGCAGCGCCTGGTCGACCTCCGGGTCCTCCGGCCGCGCGGGCACGTCCGCCTGGGGCGGGCCGCCCTGGGTGCGCAGGGTGCGGCTGCCGGCCTCGATCACCGCGAGGTCGGGGTCACGGGTGGTCTCCGTCTCGATGATCTCGTCGAAGGAGTCGAGGGGGTCGGGCTGGTCGCTCTGGTCGCTGGTGCCGGGGATGTCGCTCACGGGGCCAGTCTACGGAGACGCGCTGACAAAGCGTGCGGTGGCTTGCGGCGCCTGCGGAGAGGGCGGCTCGGGGCGGCTCGGGGCGTGGTGCGGCTGCGGGCCGTGGGGCTGGTCGCGCAGTCCCCGCGCCCCTTCCGGCAGGGGAAGGCCCCCGGCGCTTTCTCCGCACCGGGGGCCTTCCCCACGTACGCGCCTCACGTACGCGCCTCACCTACGCGGCCTCATGCCTGCGGCAGCTTCTCCAGCTGGGCCTCGATGCGGGTGATGTCCTCCTCCGCCTTGGCCAGGCGGGTGCGGATCTTCTCCACCACGTGGTCCGGGGCCTTGGCCAGGAACGCCTCGTTGCCGAGCTTGGCCTCGGCCTGCTGGCGTTCCTTCTGCGCGGCGGCGAGGTCCTTGGCGAGGCGCTTGCGCTCCGCCGCCACGTCGATCACGCCGGACAGGTCCAGCGCGACCTCGACACCCGCGACCGGCAGGGTCGCCGTCGCCGAGAAGCCCTCGCCCTCCGGCTGGAGGCGCAGCAGCTGGCGGATGGCGGCCTCGTGCGGCGCGAGGGCCGTGCCGTCGAGGGAGAGCCGGGCCGGGACCCGCTGGCCGGGCTGGAGGCCCTGGTCGGCGCGGAAGCGGCGGACCTCGGTGATGACCGACTGGAGCGTCTCGATCTCGCGCTCGGCGTCGGCGTCACGGAAGCCGCTGTCGGTGGGCCACTCGGCGATGACGACGGACTCGCCGCCGGTCAGCGTGGTCCACAGGGTCTCCGTCACGAACGGCACCACCGGGTGGAGGAGCCGCAGGGTGACGTCGAGCACCTCGCCGAGGACCCGCTTGCTGACCTCGGCCGGCTCGCCGCCCGCCTGGAAGGTGGTCTTGGACAGCTCGACGTACCAGTCGAAGACCTCGTCCCAGGCGAAGTGGAAGAGCGCGTCGGAGAGCTTCGCGAACTGGTAGTCCTCGTAGTACGCGTCGACCTCGGCGACCACCGAGTTCAGGCGGGAGAGGATCCAGCGGTCGGTGGACGACATCTTCGACGCGTCCGGCAGCGGGCCCTCGACCGTCGCACCGTTCATCAGCGCGAAGCGGGTGGCGTTCCAGATCTTGTTGGCGAAGTTGCGGGAGCCCTGGACCCAGTCCTCGCCGATCGGGACGTCGACGCCGGGGTTGGCGCCGCGCGCGAGGGTGAAGCGGAGCGCGTCGGAGCCGTACTTGTCCATCCAGTCCAGCGGGTTGACGACGTTCCCGAAGGACTTCGACATCTTCTTACCGTTCTGGTCACGGACCATGCCGTGCAGGGCGATGGTGTGGAACGGCGGGGTGCCGTCCATCGCGTAGAGGCCGAACATCATCATCCGGGCGACCCAGAAGAAGAGGATGTCGTAGCCGGTGACCAGGACGGAGTTCGGGTAGAACTTCGCGAGCGACTCGGTCTGCTCGGGCCAGCCGAGCGTGGAGAACGGCCACAGGCCGGAGGAGAACCAGGTGTCGAGGACGTCGGAGTCCTGGTACCAGCCCTCGCCGGACGGCGGCTCGTCATCGGGGCCGACGCAGACGACCTCGCCGTCCGGGCCGTACCAGACCGGGATGCGGTGGCCCCACCACAGCTGGCGCGAGATGCACCAGTCGTGCAGGTTGTCCACCCAGTCGAAGTAGCGCTTCTCCATCTCCTGCGGGTGGATCTTGACCTTGCCGTCGCGCACCGCGTCGCCGGCGGCCTTGGCGAGCGGGCCGACCTTGACCCACCACTGCATGGACAGGCGCGGCTCGATGGTGGTCTTGCAGCGCGAGCAGTGGCCCACGGAGTGGACGTACGGCCGCTTCTCGGCGACGATCCGGCCCTCGGCGCGCAGCGCGGCGACGATGGCGGAGCGGGCCTCCAGGCGGTCCAGGCCCTGGAAGGGGCCGTGGGCGGTGATGACGGCGTGCTCGTCCATGACCGTGATGGACGGCAGGTCGTGGCGCTGGCCGATCTCGAAGTCGTTCGGGTCGTGCGCCGGGGTCACCTTGACGGCGCCGGTGCCGAACTCGGGGTCGACGTGCTCGTCGGCGACGACCGGGATACGGCGGCCGGTGAGCGGCAGCTCGATCTCGCGGCCGACGAGGTGCCGGTAGCGCTCGTCCTCGGGGTGGACCGCGACGGCGGTGTCGCCGAGCATCGTCTCGGCGCGGGTGGTGGCGACGACGATGGCGTCGTCCCCCTCCCCGTAGCGGATGGAGACCAGCTCGCCGTCGTCGTCCTGGTACTCGACCTCGATGTCCGAGATGGCGGTCAGGCACCGGGGGCACCAGTTGATGATGCGCTCGGCGCGGTAGATCAGCTCGTCGTCGTAGAGCCGCTTGAAGATGGTCTGGACGGCCTTGGACAGGCCCTCGTCCATGGTGAAGCGCTCACGCGTCCAGGCGACGCCGTCGCCCAGGCGCTTCATCTGGCCGGAGATCTGCCCGCCGGACTCGGCCTTCCACTGCCAGACGCGCTCGACGAACGCCTCGCGGCCGAGGTCGTGCCGCGACCTGCCCTCCTTGCCCAGCTCGCGCTCGACCACGTTCTGCGTCGCGATGCCGGCGTGGTCCATGCCCGGCTGCCACAGCGTCTCGTAGCCCTGCATCCGCTTGCGGCGGGTGAGCGCGTCGATGAGCGTGTGCTCGAACGCGTGCCCGAGGTGCAGGGAGCCGGTGACGTTCGGCGGCGGGATGACGATGGTGTACGGCGGCTTGTCGCTCTTGGCGTCCGCCTCGAAGTACCCCCGCTCTACCCAGCGCTCGTACAGCTTCCCCTCTACCTCGGCCGGCGTGTACTGGGTCGGCAGTTCGGTGGTGGTCGCTGGCGGCTGCTGCTGAGTGTTCTCGGTCACGGGCTCAGTTTAGGGGTGTCACGGCGCGGTCCCGAAACTCGATTCCTTCGTAACAGTGCGCACCCCGATGCGGTGGGTTCCGGCCGCCTGCGCCAGGATGTCAGGTACGCATAAGCATCTGGAGGGGAACCCAGTAATGAGCTACAACCAGCCGGGCCCGTACGGCGGGCAGCCCCAGCAGCCCGGACCGTACGGTCAGCCGGGCCCCTACGGCCAGCAGCCGCAGGCACCCCAGCCCGGCTACGGCTACCCCCAGCAGCCCACCCAGCCGCAGCCCGGCTACGGCTACCCGCAGCAGCCCCCGCAGGGCGTCCCGCCCCAGCAGCCCCCCTACGGCCAGGCCCCCTACGGCGCGCCCCAGCCCCCCGTCCCGGCCGGCGGCAAGAAGAAGACGGGCCTCGTCATCGGCGCGGTCGCGGTCGTGGCGGCGATCGCGGTCGGCGCGTACTTCCTCCTGGCGGGGGGCAGCGGCGGCGGCTCCGACATCGCGGACGACGGCCCCCACAAGCTGACGACGCCGGCGACGGTGCTCGGCGAGTACAAGAAGAAGAGCGACGACAGCGACACGATGACGGGCGACGACATCAAGGACGCCGAGAAGTGGGGCGTGAAGAACCCCACGGACGTCGAAGCTCAGTACCAGGCGGGCAACAAGGACAACCCGCTGGCGCAGAAGCTCATCCAGTTCGGCGGCGTCTACGGCGAGATCGAGGATCCCGAGAAGGTCGTCGACGCCTTCTTCGCCTACATGGAGACGGAGTCGAAGAAGAGCGACTCGGAGGCCACCCTCGTCGGAGAGGCCAAGTCCTACGACAACGCCGAGGGCGCGGTCCTCAAGTGCCAGGACATCAAGAGCGACCTCAGTGGCTCCTCGTCCGGCACGTCCTCGGGCCCGAGCGAGATGAACGTGACCATCTGCGTCTGGAGCGACCACAGCACCATGGGCATGGTGATGCCGATGGACGTCGCCAGCATGGCCGCCGAGAAGCCGACCGACCAGGCGGCCGCGGCCGACATCGCCGCCAAGTTCCGCAAGGAAGTCCGCGTCAAGGCCTGACCGAATGTCGGCATCAAGGTTGCGGCTCACCCAATCGTCGACTGGGTGAGCCGCAACGCGCTGGCAGGCTTGACGAACTACGAGGCTTGCACGCAGGCCGCCTCACGTGCGATTGCGTGAACGCCTATCCTCTTCATGTCCTGAGTCAAGTTCAGCGCATGTTGCACGCTATGAACGCGTACTCGGCCCGGACGCCGGCGTTCACGAGCCTCTGGACACAGGCCTGATAGCCGCTGATCCCGGTCTGCCCGCAAGCATCCTTGACCTTCGGACCAACGAGGTAGCCCTTGCTCGCCAGGTAGTTCTGGCAATCCGCGGCGCTAGCCTGTGCCGGTGCCGCCACCGTGATGGGCAGCACCACTGCCGCAGCGGTCAAACTGGCCGCCGCCAGGGCTCGCTTTATTCTCACGTCTTGTCCCTCCGTCTTTCCTTGCTCGTAGGGCGGTCACCCCTAACGGTGACCACAAGATCACCTTGCGAGCACATGACACAAGCACGTGTCGGAAGCTTGGCTTGATCCAAAACGAGGGTCGCCTGAAGATGTACGGCAAAGGGGGCACCTGACCTCGATCGTCAGGTGCCCCCTTGCCGTATGAAACTTGGCTACGCCGTCTTCTGCTCCCCCGGCCCCCGGCCCCGCGCGTCGCGTGGGATCAGGGTCGGGTTGACGTTGGAGTGGACTACGTCGGCGGTGATGACCACGCGGGCCACGTCCTTGCGGGACGGGACCTCGTACATCACCGACATCAGGACTTCCTCCATGATGGCGCGCAGGCCGCGGGCGCCGGTCTGGCGGAGGATGGCCTGGTCGGCGATGGCTTCGAGGGCCTCGCGTTCGAAGTCGAGTTCCACGCCGTCGAGTTCGAAGAGGCGCTGGTACTGCTTGACGAGCGCGTTGCGGGGCTCCACCAGGATCTTCAGAAGCGCTTCGCGGTCCAGGTTGTGGACGCTCGTGATCACCGGGAGGCGGCCGATGAACTCGGGGATCATGCCGAACTTGACCAGGTCCTCGGGCATGACGTCCTCGAACTGGTCCTTGGACTCGAGTTCGCGCTTGGAGCGGATCGTCGCGCCGAAGCCGATGCCCTTGGCGCCCGCCCGCGACTCGATGATCTTCTCCAGGCCGGCGAAGGCACCGCCCACGATGAACAGCACGTTCGTCGTGTCGATCTGGATGAACTCCTGGTGCGGGTGCTTGCGTCCGCCCTGCGGCGGGACCGAGGCCGTGGTGCCTTCCAGGATCTTCAGCAGGGCCTGCTGGACGCCCTCGCCCGAGACGTCGCGGGTGATCGACGGGTTTTCGCTCTTACGGGCGACCTTGTCGATCTCGTCGATGTAGATGATCCCGGTCTCGGCCTTCTTGACGTCGTAGTCCGCCGCCTGGATCAGCTTCAGGAGGATGTTCTCGACGTCCTCGCCGACGTACCCCGCCTCCGTGAGCGCCGTCGCGTCGGCGATGGCGAACGGGACGTTCAGCATCCGCGCCAGGGTCTGAGCCAGCAGCGTCTTGCCCGAGCCCGTGGGGCCCAGCAGCAGGATGTTGGACTTCGCCAGCTCGATGGCGTCCTCGCGGCTGCCGCCGTTCTCGCCCGCCTGAACGCGCTTGTAGTGGTTGTAGACCGCCACCGAGAGGGCCTTCTTCGCGGCCTCCTGGCCGACGACGTACCCCTCGAGGAACTCGTAGATCTCGCGCGGCTTGGGCAGTTCCTCCCAGCGGACCTCACTGGTCTCCGCGAGTTCTTCCTCGATGATCTCGTTGCAGAGGTCGATGCACTCGTCGCAGATGTACACACCGGGGCCTGCGATGAGCTTCTTGACCTGCTTCTGGCTCTTGCCGCAGAACGAGCACTTGAGCAGATCGCCGCCGTCACCGATGCGTGCCACGGTGTGCTTCCCCTTCGCCTGGGAGACGACTGGACGCAAACGTCCAGCGGCTCCTGGTGCTGCCTTATGTCCGACGGTACCTTGCCGAGCCCCCCGTTCGGGCCCCCCTTGGCGCGGTTCACTTCGATGTGCGCTGTGCCAAGGGGCGGCACATCCTACGGTGTCCGCGTCAGCGGACCGCGGCGTTGTTCATCTTGCGGGTGGAGATGATCTGGTCGATCAGGCCGTACTGCAGCGCGTCCTCGGCCGTGAGGATCTTGTCGCGCTCGATGTCCTCGCGGATCTTCTCGACCGGCTGCGTGGAGTGCTTGGCCAGCATCTCCTCCAGCTGCGAGCGCATCCGCAGGATCTCGTTGGCGGCGATCTCCAGGTCGGAGACCTGACCGCGGCCGGTCTCACTGTACGGCTGGTGGATCAGCACGCGCGCGTTCGGCAGCGCCATCCGCTTGCCGGGCGTGCCGGCGGCCAGCAGCACGGCCGCGGCGGAGGCCGCCTGGCCCATGCAGACCGTCTGGATGTCCGGCTTGACGAACTGCATCGTGTCGTAGATCGCCGTCAGCGCGGTGAAGGAACCGCCGGGGCTGTTGATGTAGACCGAGATGTCCCGGTCGGGGTCCATCGACTCCAGGCACAGCAGCTGCGCCATGACGTCGTTGGCGGAGGCGTCGTCGATCTGGACGCCGAGGAAGATCACGCGCTCCTCGAAGAGCTTCGCGTACGGGTCGTACTCGCGGATGCCCTGGGAGGTGCGCTCGACGAAGCGCGGGATCACGTAGCGGGACTCGGCCGTGGGGCCGGTGTACTCGGCACGCGCGCGGTCGTAGATGCCGCTGCCGGGGAAGTCGTTCACGGTGTCTCCTGAGAGGGGCTGGGGCGGTGGCTGGGGGCGTCTAGGGGTCGCACAGGGTGTACGGGGGCCGGGAGGGCCGTACGGCCCTCAGGAGCCCGCCCCGGTGCCTCCGCCGCCCGGCATGCCGGCGGCCGTGGCGATGACGTCGTCGATGAGGCCGTACTCCTTGGCCTCGTACGCGTCGAACCAGCGGTCGCGGTCCGAGTCGCGGGTGATCTGCTCGACCGACTGGCCGGTGTGCTGGGCCGTGAGCTCGGCCATGCGCTTCTTGGTGTGCAGCAGCCGCTCGGCGTGGATCTTGATGTCCGAGGCCGAGCCGGCCAGGCCGGCGGAGGGCTGGTGGATCAGGATCTCGGCGTTCGGCAGGGCGAAGCGCTTGCCCGGGGTGCCCGCGCTGAGCAGGAACTGGCCCATGGACGCCGCGAGGCCCATGGCGATCGTCACCACGTCGTTCTTGATGTACTGCATGGTGTCGTAGATCGCCATGCCGGCCGTGATCGAGCCGCCGGGGCTGTTGATGTAAAGGAAGATGTCCTTGTCCGGGTCAGCGGCAAGGAGCAGCAGCTGCGCGGTGATCTTGTTGGCGATGTCGTCGTCCACCGGCTGGCCGAGGAAGATGATCCGCTCGCCGAGCAGCCGGTTGTAGACCTGGTCGCCGAGGCCACCACCGATGGAAGGCTCGCCGGCGGCGGAGGGCATCAGATTCGTCACGTATCCACCTGCTCGTCTTACGACGGCGCCGGGCCGTCTCACGTGTACTACGTATTCATGGACCCTAACGCGGGGGCCCTCCGGGGGAATCCCGGTAACGGGAGTGTTCGCCGGGGGCGTAGCGTCGATCTCGCTCGCGCCGGGCGGGTAACGAAACGGGCCCCGGGTGCGCAGCACCCGGAGCCCGTCCCGCGTGATCAGCGGTGCCGTACGGCTCAGCCCTCGGACTTCTCGTCGGCGGCGGCCTCGGAGGTCTCGGCCTCGGCGGTCCCGTCGGCGGCCTCGGTCTCGTCCTCGTCCTCGTCGGAGAGGTCGATGATCTCGCCGTTGGTGTCCTTCACCGTGGCCTTCTCGACCACGACGGCCAGCGCCTTGCCGCGGGCGACCTCGCCGACGAGCAGCGGCACCTGGCCCTGCTCGACGACGGCCTGGGCGAACTGGTCGGGGGACATGCCGGAGGAGGCCGCACGCCGCATGAGGTGCTCGGTGAGCTCCTCCTGGTTGACGTTGAGCTTCTCCTGCTTGACGAGCTCGTCGAGCACGAACTGGGTCTTGATGCCCTTGATCGCGGCCTCGCGGGTCTCGTTCTCGAACTCCTCGGCGGTCTTGCCCTGGAGCTCCAGGTACTTGTCGAGGGTGAGGCCCATCTGGCCGAGCTGGTGGTGCTCCAGGTTGTGCTTGCGGGTGTTGATCTCGTCCTCGAGCAGCTTCTCGGGGACCGGGACCTCGACCAGCTCCAGCAGCTTCTCCAGGACGCGCTCCTGCGCCTGGGTGGCCTGGTCGAACTGCTTCATGTTCTCCAGGCGCTTGCGGCTGTCGGCCTTCAGCTCCTCGAGGGTGTCGAACTCGGAGGCGAGCTGCGCGAAGTCGTCGTCCAGCTCGGGCAGTTCCCGCTTGGCGACCTGGGTGACCTTGACGGTGACCTCGGCCTCCTTGCCGGCCGCGGAGCCGCCCTTCAGCTCGGAGGTGAAGGTGGCCTCCTCACCGGCGGACAGGCCCTTCACGGCGTCGTCGATGCCGTCCAGCAGCTCACCGGAGCCGATGGTGTAGGAGACGCCGCTGGCGACGCCGTCCTCGAGGACCTTGCCCTCGACCTTGGCCTCCAGGTCCACGGTGACCACGTCGCCGTCCTCGGCGGCGCGCTCGACCGGGGTGGTGGAGGCGAAGCGCTCGCGGAGCTGCTCGACCGACTTCTCGACGTCCTCGTCGGTGACCTCGACGGCGTCGACCTCGACCTCGATGCCGGAGTAGTCCGGGATCTCGATCGTCGGGCGGACGTCGACCTCGGCGGTGAAGTTCAGCGTCTCGCCGTCCTTCAGCTCCGTGATGTCGACCTCGGGCTGGCCGAGGACGTTGAGCTCGGCCTCGTTGACCGCCTCCGTGTAGAACTTCGGAAGCGCGTCGTTGACCGCCTCCTCCAGCACGGCACCGCGGCCGAACCGCTGGTCGATGACCCGGGCCGGGATCTTGCCCTTGCGGAAGCCCTTCACCGTGACCTGCTGGTTGATCTTCTTGTACGCCGCGTCGAGGCTGTCCTTGAGCTCCTCGAAGGGCACCTCGACAGTGAGCCGAACCCGGGTCGGGTTCAGGTTCTCCACGGCGCTCTTCACGGTTCGGTCTCCTTGTGGCTGACTGCTCGGGTTCTGCCGGGGCCAGACCGGCCCGGCGGATGTCGCCGCCCGGAGGAGTTCGCAGGCCGCTAGGCCGGACACACGGGCGTGCAGCTTGCATAGTAACGGCAGCGGGTACACGCCCCAAAAGGCGATCATGCGCGAGGGCGCGACGATCACTCGTGGTGATCAGTGGCTGGTCGGGGTGGCGGGATTTGAACCCACGGCCTTCCGCTCCCAAAGCGGACGCGCTACCAAGCTGCGCCACACCCCGTCTGGTGTGCGACACGTAGGGTACATGCCCGGCGACAACACGGCCTCCGTATTCCGCGCGTCATGCCCCGCGCCATCGCGTGCGCCAGAGGTGCGCCGGACCTGCGCCGTGCGGGGCGCCGGCGGGCGGACACCGGGTCCGGTGCCCGGCGTGGCGCCGGAAGGGGTGTGCGGCGAGGGGGGACGACCCGCTACGATGCCTGCAGTGCCGTGGTCACCCGACCAGCGGCGCCTGTGTGCGGGCGTAGCTCAATGGTAGAGCCCCAGTCTTCCAAACTGGCTACGCGGGTTCGATTCCCGTCGCCCGCTCGGTACGCCTCAGGGCCGGCCGGAGATCGTCTCTCCGGCCGGCCCTGAGGCGTTTTCCGCGACCGGTCCGGCGGCGGTCAGAAGGTGATGGAGTTGATCGTCTCCGCTATCGAGTTGAGGAAACGATTGATCGACGGCGCCATGCCCGTCGAGGCGAGGAAGAAGCCGAAGAGGATCGCCACGATGGCGGGCCCGGCCTTGATCGAACCGCCGCGCATCATCACGACCAGGATGATCGCCAACAGCAGCACCACTGACAGTGAAATGGCCACAACAGATCACACCCTCGGTCGGTCCGCTCTACCGGCCGGGGGATGCCGGCACCGCACACCCCCGCCAGAACCATCGTGCCACCAACCAGCCGTCCCTATGCGGCCCGTGACGCAACGTCCGTCACGGCAGTGACCGGCGGACGGCGGGCGGCGGGGCGGGCGGCCGCCAACAGGGCCGCCGCGCGGGGCCGCACAGTAATTCGAGGGCATGCCCGCGACAGGAATTCGACAGGATGGTTTCCCTGCCCACACAACATGCGCACAGATAAATCGAATGACCTCCAACTGGACATTTTGCCTGCATAAATCGGGGGTAGCCGAGCGCTGAACCGGTAACGACGTGGGGGGTTTTACGCGACCCCGCAGACGACGCTAGGGTGCCTCAGATGTTCCACGCCGCCTCCTCCCGCCGCAGGGCGCCGCTTCCCCCGGCACAGTCGCCGGGACCGGGAGTGCCGAGCCCGCGGTCCCCGCAGAGCCCGCAGTCCGGCAAGCAGCGCGACGCGTTCTTCGACAACGCCAAATACCTGGCGATCGTGCTGGTGGCCATCGGTCACGCCTGGGAGCCGCTGAAGGGTGACAGCCGCATCCTGGAGGGCGTGTACACCGTCGTGTACACCTTCCACATGCCGGCGTTCATCATCATCTCCGGCTTCTTCTCGCGCAGTTTCGACATGCGCCCCAGCCGGCTGAAGCGGCTGATCACCGGTGTCGCCGTGCCGTACATCGTCTTCGAGACGGCGTATCCGCTCTTCAAGCGGGTGATCGACGACGCGCCGGAGCAGGAGATCAGCCTGCTCGACCCGTGGTATCTGACCTGGTTCCTGTGCGCGCTGTTCCTGTGGCGACTCACCACGCCGATCTGGAAGATGATCCGCTGGCCGCTGCCGGTCGCGCTCGGTCTGGCCATGGCAGCGTCGGTCAGCCCGGAGATCGGCGACGACCTGGACCTGCAGCGGGTGCTGCAGTTCCTGCCGTACTTCGTGCTGGGGCTGTGCATGAAGCCCGAGCACTTCCAGATGGTGCGGCGCCGTTCGGTGCGGATCCTGTCGGTGCCGGTGTTCGCGGTCGCGCTGGCCGTGGGCTGGTGGGCCGTGCCGCGGATGAACACCGCCTGGTTCTACCACCGGGACGCCGCGCAGGAGCTGGGTGTGCCGTGGTGGGTCGGGCCGGTGATGGTGCTGGCGATGTTCGGCTGCTCGCTGCTGCTGACCGCCTGCTTCTTCGCCTGGGTGCCGCGGCGCCACATGTGGTTCACCGCGCTGGGCGCGGGCACGCTCTACGGCTACCTGCTGCACGGGTTCGTGGTGAAGGCCGGCATGTACGAGGGCTGGTTCGACCAGGCGTGGCTGCACCGCCCGCTCGGCGAGGTCTTCGTGACCGTGCTCGCCGCGATCGGGGTGACGCTGCTGTGCACCGGGCCGGTGCAGCGGGTGTTCCGGTTCGCGATGGAGCCCAAGATGGACTGGGCGTTCCGGCAGGACGCGGCGCAGGCCGCGCGGGACCGGCGCACGAACGAACCGGCCGGCGCCGGCGCATCCGCCGACCAGGGCGACAACCGCGAAGGCGACGGCGAGAGCGGCCGTGACGACCGTCGCGGCAACGGCGGCGGCAAGCGGGAGACCGCCCGCGTCTGAGACCGGCCGGCCCCGGCGTCATTCCCCGAGACCGAGAAGCGCGCGCATCCGCGCGTACTTCTCGGTCAGTCGTGTGCGGGTCGGCTCGTCCAGGGCGGCGAGGCGGGCCGGGTCCGCGTTGTGGGCGAGGTCGGCCTCCTTCACCAGCAGCGCGCCGGGCGTGGCGAGGATCCGCGCGGCGTACGCCTCCGGGGACTCCCCCGCCCGCTTGCTGACCGCCAGCACGATGTCCTTCGTACGGCGGCTCAGCGGGGCCTGGTGCAGCCACCGCTCGGGCAGCGCGTCGTCCTCGACGGCGTCGTGCAGCCAGGCGGCGGCGATCTGCTCGTCGTCGCCGCCGCGGGCGCGGACGCCCTCCGCGACGGCCTGAAGGTGCTCGGCGTACGGCCGCCCGGCCTTGTCGGTCTGCCCCTCGTGGGCCGCCCGGGCCAGCGCCTCGACCTCGGCGAGCGGCAGGGTGCGCGGTGTCTCGGTCACCCCGCCAGTCTCCCAGCGCCTGTGGGCCCCCGCACGGACAGCCTCCCGTTCGAGTGGCCCGCCCCCTGCGGGCTACGGGCGGGGCTGGGCGTGGGCGGTCGGGCCCTCGCGGCAGATGAGGAGGAGGGCCCGGTCGTCGTTGACGTCCTTGGCGACGGCCTCGATGAGGTGCCAGGCGGCGCCGTGGAAGCCGCCGGCGACGTAGCGGTCGGCCTCGCCGGTCAGGCGGTCGATGCCCTCGACGATGTCGCGGTCGGAGGTCTCGACCAAGCCGTCGGTGAAGAGCATGAGGACGTCGCCGGGGCGGAGGGTGCCCTTGACCGGGTCGAACTGGGCGCCCTCGTAGACCCCGAGCAGGGGCCCCTCGGCGGCCTTCTCCTCCCAGCGGCCGCTGCCCGCGCTGAGCTGGAGGCCCGGCGGGTGGCCGGCGGAGTACAGCTCGTAGTCGCCGGAGTCGAGGTCGAGGACCAGGTGGATGGAGGTGGCGAAGCCCTCGTCCCAGTCCTGGCGCAGCAGGTAGCCGTTGGCGGCCGGGAGGAAGGCGTGCGGGGGCAGCGAGCCGAGCAGGCCGCTGAACGCGCCGGCCAGGAGGAGGGCGCGGGAGGCGGCGTCCATGCCCTTGCCGGAGACGTCGGTGAGGACGACCTCCAGGGTGCGGCCGCCGTTGGTGCGGGCCGCGACCACGAAGTCGCCGGAGAAGGACTGGCCGCCGGCCGGGCGCAGCGCCATCTCGCGGTGCCAGCCGGCCGGCAGCTTGGGCAGCCGGCTCTGGGTGCGGATGCGTTCGCGCAGGTCGAACAGCATGGTGCCGCCGCGCCGCCAGGGCACGCCGACCCGGCTGCGGAACTGGGCGATGAGCAGGCCGAAGAAGCCGCAGGCGGCGACGACGAGGACCACGCCCGGCGTGACCCGTGAGGGGCCTTCCGTGTACGGGCCCAGCTGGACCGACTCCACGATCAGGGCGGTCGCGGCCGCCGCGTACAGGCCGAGCAGGCTCGCCGGGCGCAGCAGCAGGCCGCCCGCGACGATCGGCAGGACCAGCGCGGCCGGGGAGCACCACACCGGGTTGGCGAGGGTGGTGGCGGCGATGAGCGGGACGGTGAGCAGCAGTCCGGCGAGGGCGACCCAGTCGGAGCCGTCGCCGCGGAAGTAGTCGACGGCGCTTTTGCGCAGGCCGACGCGGACCCGGTGCCACTGCATCTTCCACCGGGCCGGGAACGTCTCGGCGGCCGCGCGCCGTTGTCCTCCTGCTGCCATTAGTTCGGGACCCTATCCAGCGGACCCGCTGCTTGGCACGGGAGGTCCCACTTGTCCCCCGTCCGGGGTTCGGCCGCGCCGGGATCTTCACGGGCCTCCATCTCCCCGCCACCCGCCGGTAATTCCCTGGCTCGCCCCTCATTGCCCTGATAGGCATGGACCATGGCGATGGCGAGTGACCGGGCGGACGGCATGCGCGTCCTGCGGCCGGACGACTGGGACGTGTGGTACGACACTCTGCTGCGGGCGTTCGGCGGTGTGCCGGAGGCGCCCGAGGAACGCGAACTGTGGCGGGAGCTCACCGAGTTCGACCGTTCCCTGGCCGTGTGGGACGGGGACGCGGTGGTGGGCACGGCCGGCGCGTTCACGTTCCGGCTGACGGTGCCCGGCGGGGCGTCGGTGCCCGCGGCGGGCGTCACCATGGTGAGCGTGGCCGGCACGCACCGGCGGCGCGGGGTGCTGACGTCGATGATGCGGCGGCAGCTGGACGACGTCCGCTCGTGGGGCGAGCCGCTGGCGGTGCTGACCGCCTCGGAGCCGGACATCTACGGACGGTTCGGGTACGGGGCGGCGACGTACGCGCTGCGCGCCGAGATCGACACGGCGCGGGTGCGGTTGTCGGTGCCGGCCGGGACCGACGGCGTACGGCTGCGCTACGCGGCGCCGGCCGATGTGCTGGAGGACTGCGAGGCGGTCTACGCCCGGCTGGTGCCCGGGCGGCCGGGCATGCTGGCGCGGCGGCCGAAGTGGGAGCGGGTGGCGCTGCTGGACCCGGAGAGCGAGCGGGAGGGCGCGTCGCCGCTGCAGTGCGTGGTCGCCGAGCGGGACGGCCGGATCGCCGGATACGCCCGGTTCCGGGTGAAGCTCGGCTGGGGCGACAGCGGTCATGACGGCACGGTGTCGCTGGAGGACCTGGCGGCCGAGGATCCCGCGGTGGACGCGGCGCTGTGGCGGTTCCTGTTCGGGATCGACCTGACCTCCACGCTGGTGATGCGGGGGCGGCCGGTCGACGACGCCTGGCAGTACCTGGTGTCGGACATCCGCCGGTGCCGGACGCGGCAGCGGGACTCGCTGTATCTGCGGCCGGTGGAGGTGGGGGCCGCGCTCGAGGCGCGGACCTATGCCGCGCCGGTGGACGTGGTGCTGGACGTCGAGGACGCCTTCTGCCCGTGGAACACGGGGCGTTGGCGGCTCAGCGGGGACACCAAGGGCGCCTCGTGCGAGCGTACGGCCGACGCGGCGGACCTCGCGCTGACCGTGCGGGAGCTGGGGTCGGCGTATCTCGGCGGGGTGAGTCTCACCGCGCTGGCCGCTGCCGGGCGGGTCCGGGAGCTGCGGGCGGGGGCGCTGGCGGAGGCGTCGGTGGCGTTCGGGCCGGCCGGGCCGGCGCCCTGGCTGCCGCACGGGTTCTGAGCCGGGCGTCTCAGGCGCGCTGGCAGACGGGGCACCAGAAGAGGTTGCGGGCGGCGAGGCCGGCGGTGCGGATCTCGCCGCCGCAGACGTGGCAGGGCAGGGTGGCCCTGCGGTAGACGTACACCTCGCCGCCGTGGTCGTCGACGCGCGGCGGGCGGCCCATGGCCTCGGGGGTGTGCTCGAGGCGGACGGTGTCGATGCGGTTGTTGCGGACGCCCTCGCGCATCAGCTCCACGAGGTCGGTCCACAGGGCGTGCCACTCGGCGGGGGTGATGTCGCGGCCCGCGCGGTAGGGGTCGATGCCGTGCCGGAAGAGGACCTCCGCGCGGTAGACGTTGCCGACGCCGGCGATGACCTTCTGGTCCATGAGCAGGCTGGCGATGGCCGTGCGGCTGCGGGAGACGCGCCGGTAGGCCTCGTCGGGGTCGGCGTCGTCGCGCAGCGGGTCCGGGCCGAGGCGGTCGTGTATGGCGCGCTTCTCGGCGTCGGTGATCAGGGCGCAGGTGGTGGGGCCGCGCAGGTCGACGTACGACGTGGTGTTCGCGAGGCGCAGGCGGACGGTGTCCGTGGGCGGGGGCGCCGGGGCGTCGCCGAAGGCGACCTTGCCGAACAGGCCCAGGTGGATGTGGACCCAGTCGCTGTCACGGAAGCGCAGGAAGAGGTGCTTGCCGTGGGCCTCGGTGGCGGTGAGGACGGCGCCGTCGAGGAGGTCGGCGGCGTCGGAGAACTTGCCCTGGGGGCTGGTGACCCGGGGGGCCGTGCCGGCGAACCGGTCGGCGTAGTCCTGTGCCAGCCGGTGAATCGTGTGCCCCTCTGGCACGGTTCCCGTTTCCTTCCAGCCCCCGGAGGGCGTGTCCTGCCGGCCGCTGTGGCGGGGACGCCGTCCCGCCGGGGCCCTGTGTCAGTCCTGCTGCGGGTGGTGCGCCGGGATCGGCGGCAGCTCGCCCGTGGTCTCGTACCCGGCCAGCATGTCGATGCGGCGGATGTGGCGCTCGTCACCGGAGAACGGGGTGCCCAGGAAGACCTCGACGAACTTGGTCGCCTCCTCCTGGGTGTGCATGCGCGCGCCGACGGCCACGACGTTGGCGTTGTTGTGCTGGCGGCCCAGCGCCGCCGTCTCCTCGCTCCAGGCGAGGGCGGCACGGACGCCCTTGACCTTGTTCGCGGCGATCTGCTCGCCGTTGCCGGAGCCGCCGATCACGATGCCGAGGGAGTCGGGGTCCGCGGCGGTCTTCTCCGCGGCGCGGAGGCAGAAGGGCGGGTAGTCGTCCTGGGCGTCGTAGATGTGCGGGCCGCAGTCGACGGGGTCGTGACCCGCCGCCTTGAGCCATTCGACGAGGTGGTTCTTGAGTTCGAAGCCGGCATGGTCCGAGCCGAGATACACGCGCATGGGATGAGTGTGACATGCGCCCGGTCGGGCAGCAGGGCGGGGTGCCGGCGTCGTGATCTGTGACGCGGGCCACTGAAGCTCAGGGAAACCTCAAGTAACAATCCGGATTCAAAGGTTCAAGAATTCGTTTCCCTCGGATTCACTGGTCCGGCTCGTACGCCGCTCGTACGGGAATTGATCATTCCGGCGCAAAGGATTTCCGTCCCATGACTTCGCAGCCGACCCTGAGGAAGGCCGACAACGGCCACGGAGGCCCCGGAGGAACCGGCAACCCCGGATCCGGTTCCGGACTCCAGGCAGGGCTCAAGAACCGCCATCTGTCGATGATCGCCATCGGCGGTGTCATCGGTGCCGGACTCTTCGTGGGGTCCTCGTCCGGTATCGCCACCGCCGGCCCCGGCATCCTCCTCTCGTACGCGCTCGTCGGCACGCTCGTGGTGCTGGTGATGCGCATGCTCGGTGAGATGTCGGCCGCCAACCCGACGTCCGGCTCCTTCTCCGCGCACGCCGACCGCGCGCTCGGGCCCTGGGCCGGCTTCTCCATCGGCTGGCTCTACTGGTTCTTCTGGGTCGTGGTGCTCGCGGTCGAGGCGACCGCCGGTGCCGTGATCCTGGAGGGCTGGGTGCCCGCCGTACCGCAGTGGGCCTGGGCGCTGATCGTGATGGTCGTGCTCACCGGCACCAACCTCGTGTCCGTCGGCTCCTACGGCGAGTTCGAGTTCTGGTTCGCCGGCATCAAGGTCGTCGCCATCGGCGCCTTCATCGTCATCGGCGGCCTCGCCGTGTTCGGCGTGCTCCCCGGCGTCGACAGCGAGCAGGCGGGCCTGTCCAACCTCACCGAGCACGGCGGCTTCCTGCCCAACGGGCCGGGGGCGATCCTCACCGGTGTGCTGCTGGTCGTCTTCTCCTTCATGGGCAGCGAGATCGCGACCCTGGCGGCCGGCGAGTCCGAGGACCCGCAGCGCGCCGTCACCAAGTCGACCAACAGCATCATCTGGCGCATCGCCGTCTTCTACCTGGGCTCGATCCTCGTCGTCGTCTCGCTGCTGCCGTGGGACTCCAAGTCCATCCAGGACAAGGGCTCCTACGTGGCCGCGCTGGACTCGCTGGGCATCGCGCACGCCGGTCAGATCATGAACTTCATCGTGCTGACCTCGGTGCTGTCCTGTCTCAACTCCGGCCTGTACACCGCCTCCCGGATGGCCTTCTCGCTCGGTGAGCGCGGGGACGCGCCGAAGTCGTTCGCGCGGACGACCGAGAAGGGTGTGCCGCGTACGGCGATCCTGGTGTCCGTGGTCTTCGGGTTCGTGGCCGTGTTCTTCAACTACAAGTTCCCGGACTCCGTCTTCCTGTTCCTCGTGAACTCCAGCGGTGCCGTCGCCCTGTTCGTGTGGCTGGTCATCTGCTTCTCGCAGCTGCGGATGCGGAAGATCATCCAGGCGGAGGCGCCGGAGAAGCTGGTCGTGCGGATGTGGCTGTACCCCTACCTGACCTGGGCGACCGCCGCGCTGATCGTCTTCGTCCTCGGCTACATGCTCACCGACACCGAGCACGACGGACGCCGGACCGTGCTGCTGTCGCTGCTGGTGGCGGCCGTGGTGCTGGCCATCGCCGTGATCCGGCAGAAGCTCGGCTCCGGCCGGGAGCGGCAGCGGGACGAGGTCACCAGCGGCTGATCCGGCCGTACGGCACGTCAGGCCGGCCGATTCCGGCGTACGACACCTCAAGCCGGCGGATCCCGCCGTACGACATCTCAAGGGCCTCGCGGCGTCTCGCCGCGGGGCCCTTCGTCAGAGCACGGTGAAGCCGTCCCGCACCTCCTCGTACACCCGCAGCGCCCGGTCCGCCACGCGCGGCTGGTACCAGGTGTTGATCCGGTACGACGTCCCCCCGCGGTGAAGCCGAGCAGCCGCGCGTGCCAGGGGACGCCGTCGAGGGTGAACGTGTCCTCCCGCACCACCGCCGGACGGCCCCTTCACATCGGGCCGCCAGCTCTCCGGGGGCGTCCAGGCGAAGGGGACCGGGGCGCGGTCGAAACCTGACGGTGGTTGTCAGGTTATGGCGGCAGGCTCGGCGTCATGAACCTTCCCGACACCACGGATCTGCTGCTGCTCCGCCCCGGCGACGCCGGTTACGCGGAGGAGACCGCCGGTTTCCAGACCGGCTTCGTACGGCGGCCCGCCGTCGTCCTCGGCGCTCGCTCGGCCGGGGACGTGGCGGCCGCCGTGCGGTACGCGGCCGCGCGGGACCTGCCGCTGGCCGTCCAGGCGACCGGCCACGGCGTGCCCGGCCCGCTGGAGGGCGGGGTCCTCGTCACCACGCGCCGCATGGACCGCGTGACCGTCGACCCGGCCGCCCGCACGGCCCGGATCGAGGCGGGCGTGCGCTGGGGCGAGGTGGTGGCGGCCGCCGCCCCCTACGGGCTGGCTCCGCCCAACGGCTCGGCACCCTCCGTCGGGGCGGTGGGCTACACGCTGGGCGGCGGCCTGGGCATCCTCGCCCGCGCGGTCGGTCACGCCGCCGACCGGGTGCGCTCCCTGGACGTCGTGACCGGCGACGGGCGCACGCACCGGGAGGTGCGCGAGGGCTCGGAGCTGTACTGGGGGCTGCTCGGCGGCGGCCCCGGCCTCGGGATCGTCACCGCGATGGAGATCGAGCTGGTCCCCGTCGGCCGGCTGTACGGCGGTTCGCTCGCCTTCGACGGGCGGCGCGTCGATCCGGCGGCCGTGCTGGCGGCGTACGAGGCGTGGACCCGGACGGTGCCGGACGAGCTGACGTCGTCCTTCGCCGCCGTACCGTATCCGGACCTCCCGGCGGTGCCGCCGGGGCTGCGGGGCCGGTATGTGGTGTCCGTGCGGGTGGCGTACCCCGGGACGGACGGGGAGCGGCTGGTGGCGCCGCTGCGGGAGATCGGGCCGGTGCCGGCCGACTCGCTGCGGGAGATGCCGTACGCCGAGAGCCGCACCATCCACAGCGACCCGGAGGTGCCGCACGCGTACTACGGGGACAGCGTGGTGCTGGGCCGGCTGGACGTGGACCGGGTGGCCGAGGTGCTGCGGCGCACCGGGCCGGCCGCGGACGGCACGGACGGCACCGATGGCACGGACCGCGAGGACGGCACGGCCGGTGCGGACCCCATGGTCGTCGTGCAGATCAACCATCTCGGCGGGGCGCTGGCGCGGCCCGCGCCGAACGCGGTGCCGTTCCGGGAGGGGCGGTTCCTGCTGCGGCTGCTGACGGCGGGCGACCGGCAGCGGGCCCGCGCGCTGCTGGACCCGGCGTTCGCGCGGCTCGCGCCGGACACCCTGGGCCGCGCCGTGAACTTCGCGTTCGGCGCGGGCGACCGGACCGAGGGGCTGCACGAGCCGGGGACGCGGAAGAGGCTCGCCGGGCTGAGGTCGTCGTACGACCCGGCGAACCTCTTCCGTTCCGTCTAGTACGTCGCGCCGCCGTACGCGGCGGGGGTCAGCGCTTGCCGACGAGCTTCCAGGCGGCGGGCAGGGCGCCCATCGCGAGGGCCGCCTTCAGGGCGTCGCCGACCAGGAACGGGGTGAGGCCGGCCGCGAGGGCGGCGGAGGCGGACAGGTCGAGGGCCAGGGCCAGGTACGGCACGCCGACCGCGTAGATGATCGCCTCGCCGAGCAGCATCGCGCCCGCCATCCGCCACGGGGAGCGGTCGGCGCCGCGGCGGGCGAGGGCGCCGACGACGGTCGCGGCGAGCAGCATGCCGAGGACGTAGCCGAAGGACGGGGCCGCGGCGCCCGAGCCGCCCTCCGCGAACCACGGCACGCCCGCGATGCCGGCCAGCGCGTACAGCGCCAGGGAGAGGAAGCCGCGGCCGGCGCCGAGGGCGGTGCCGACGAGCAGCGCGGCGAAGGTCTGGCCGGTCACCGGCACCGGGGAGCCGGGCACGGGCACCGCGAGCTGGGCCGCGAGACCGGTGAGCACGGCACCGCCGGCGACCAGGGCGATGTCGCGGACGCGGGAGGCCGGGAGCAGGTCGGCGAGGACCTGGCCCGGGCGGGCGAGGGAGGTGGCGGTGGCGGTGCTCATGGGGACTCCGCGGGTGACGGCGGTACGGGACACCGTGACGCTAACCCAGAGGGCCTGAGCCGATCACCGTCACCGCTCGACAAAGGGTGGAGGACGGCTGTGGTGGAGTGCGTACAAAGAGTGCCGGTCACACCGGCCGGGGCGTGATGACGGTCACGGAGGTGGGGACGTGTGCGTCACGTCGGGCGGGGCGGGGCAGGCTGTAGGTTTTCGCCAATCCGCATCTGTGTACGAACCCGTGCGGGACGGGTGAGTGGAGCCGTACACTCCGTGTTCCACGCGTCCGCATAGTGAACGGCGACGTCCCCTGACCGGCACCTCCGCCCAGACTGTGGGCGTTTTACCTGTCCCCACCGACTGGATGGACGAGCCGCGCCCATGCCCACCAGCACCGCTCAGGAGACGCCGCCGCAGGCGGACGCCTCCCTCTCCCATGGCTTGAAACAGCGCCACCTGTCGATGATCGCTCTCGGCGGGGTGATCGGCGCGGGCCTGTTCGTCGGCTCCGGCGCCGGCATCGCCGCCGCCGGCCCCTCGATCGTCGTCGCCTATGTCCTCTCCGGCCTCCTGGTGATGCTGGTGATGCGGATGCTGGGCGAGATGTCGGCCGCGTATCCGTCGTCGGGCTCCTTCTCCGCGCACGCCGAGCGGGCCATCGGTCCCTGGGCGGGCTTCACGGCGGGCTGGTCGTTCTGGGTGCTGCTGTGCACCGCGGTCGGCCTGGAGGGCATCGGCGCGGCGAAGATCGTCAGCGGCTGGCTGCCGGGCACGCCCGAGTGGGCGTGGGTGGCGCTGTTCATGGTGGTCTTCTGCGGGGCGAACCTGGCCGCGGTGAAGAACTTCGGCGAGTTCGAGTTCTGGTTCGCGGCGCTGAAGGTCCTCGCGATCTCGCTGTTCCTGGTGCTGGGCGTGCTCGCCATCCTGGGCGTGCTGCCGGGCACCGACGCGCCGGGCACCGCGAACCTCACGGGCGAGGGAGGCTTCCTGCCGGGCGGCGGCGAGGGCCTGGTCATCGGCCTGCTCGCCTCGGTGTTCGCGTACGGCGGCCTGGAGACGGTGACCATCGCGGCGGCCGAGTCGGAGGACCCGGTGCGCGGCGTCGCGAGCGCGGTCCGCACCGCGATGTGGCGTATCGCGCTGTTCTACATCGGCTCGATGGCGGTCGTGGTGACCCTGGTGCCGTGGAACTCGGCGGAGATCGTCGAGAAGGGCCCGTACGTGGCCACCCTCGACCACCTCGGCATCCCCGGCGCGGGCCAGCTGATGAACGTGGTCGTGCTGGTCGCCCTGCTGTCGGCGATGAACGCCAACATCTACGGCTCCTCGCGCATCGCCTACTCGCTGGTGCGGCGCGGGCAGGGCCCGAAGGCGCTGGGCCGGGTGTCGGGCGGGGTGCCGCGGCTCGCGGTGCTGGCGTCCTCGGTGTTCGGCTTCGTGTGCGTGCTGCTCAGCTACTGGCGCCCGGACGACGTCTTCCCCTGGCTGCTGAACATGATCGGCGCGGTGATCCTGGTCGTCTGGATCTTCATCGCGGTCTCGCAGCTGCGGCTGCGCCGCCGGGTGGAGCGGGAGGCGCCGGAGAAGCTGGTCGTGCGGATGTGGGCGTTCCCGGTGCTGACCTGGGTGGCGCTGGCCGGCATGGCGGCGATCTTCGTCCTGATGGCGCGGGAGCCGGACACCCGGGTGCAGCTGTACTCGACGGGTGGCATGACGCTGTTCCTGGCGCTCGTGGGATACCTCTGGCAGCGCAGGAACGCGGGGAACTGACGGTCCCTCACCTTCCCGGTTCCGGACGAGGCCCCCACGTGGCGACACGTGGGGGCCTTCTTGCTGCCCCGGCACCTGCGCCGGTCTTGCTGTTGGTAGCGTGTAGTTGCAAGCTACTTGCAATAAGAGGTCGGAGGGGACCTGTCATGCCCGTCTACACGCTGCCCGAACTGCCGTACGACTACTCCGCGCTCGCCCCCGTGATCAGCCCGGAGATCATCGAGCTGCACCACGACAAGCACCACGCGGCCTACGTGAAGGGCGCCAACGACACGCTGGAGCAGCTCGCCGAGGCGCGCGACAAGGAGCAGTGGGGCTCGATCAACGGCCTGGAGAAGAACCTGGCCTTCCACCTGTCCGGGCACATCCTGCACTCCATCTACTGGCACAACATGACCGGTGACGGTGGCGGCGAGCCGCTGGAGAAGGACGGCGTGGGCGAGCTGGCGGACGCCATCGCCGAGTCGTTCGGCTCCTTCGCGAACTTCAGGACGCAGCTGTCGAAGGCCGCCGCCACCACCCAGGGTTCGGGCTGGGGCGTGCTGGCGTACGAGCCGCTGAGCGGCCGGCTGATCGTCGAGCAGGTCTACGACCACCAGGGCAACGTCGGGCAGGGCTCCACGCCGATCCTCGTCTTCGACGCCTGGGAGCACGCCTTCTACCTCCAGTACAAGAACCAGAAGGTCGACTTCATCGAGGCGATGTGGCAGGTCGTCAACTGGCAGGACGTCGCCCGCCGTTACGAGGCCGCCAAGTCCCGCGCGGACGTGCTGCTGCTGGCGCCGTGAGCGCCTGACCCGTCGTCCCGCCTCGTGATCGTCTTCTCACCCTTCACGCGGGCGGGCGGATGAAAGGAAGCCCCCGCGAGGACGTGACTCGCGGGGGTTTTCCCGTGCCCGGGAGAGACGGTCAGTCGATGCCGCGCAGGTAGATCCGGCTGCGGTCCTTCCCGACCGGGGCGACGGTGATGTCCAGGGAGTTCAGCTCACCGGCGCACGGGGCACAGACCGGGCCGGTGGTGACGCCGTCGAGGGTTTCCGGCTCGGCCAGGCCCAGGTGGGCGAAGGGTGCGGTGGGCTCGTAGCCGGCCGAGGCGGCGGCCTTCTCGCGCTGGACCAGCTCGTTCTCCGGGTCGAGCCCGTCGACGAAGCCGTCGACCTCGCCCGCGGGCAGGACGAACGCCAGGAGCAGCACGTCGTCCTGGAAGCCCTTCTGCCGGGCGCCCACGCGCTCCGTGGCCGTCCGCGGGACGGTCACCCCCAGGTCCTCGGCGACCCGCGTGAACCCGACGCCCTTGACCCAGTACGGCACCCGCTGTCCGCCGGAGTCCGACCGGGAAGGGGTGTCCGTGCGGGATCCGGCGTCCGTGCCGCCGCTCCCTGCCCCGCAACCCGCGAGCACCGCGACGGCAAACGCGGTGACCAGTCCCCCGGCGGTCCGTGCACCAGCCCGAGTACGGGCGGTCACCGGGCGTCCCCGTTGCGCCCGATGTCCGTACGGGTGCCGTCCCGCCCCGGATCCTTCGCATCGGGCAGCTGCCCGGACATCTCGCCCCACTCGTACCGCTGCACCGAACCACTGCCTCGCATGTCGAACTCCCTGGCCAGACCGGTGGTGTGCAGGCGCGCCATGTCGGCGTCGGTCACCTCGGTCGGTCCGATCGGCGTCTTCTTCCCGGGGTCCCAGTTGTACCGGTCCCAGACGTTGACCTGATAATCCAGCGACACCTTGGGCTTGCCGTCCGGGCCGGGCACGACCGTGACCGTACCGGTGGTGTTGGTCATGCCGCTGCCGATCGCCAGGTACCAGTTGCGGTCGCTGTGCGTGTAGCCCCGCGGCGGCGTCTCCACGGGGATGGCGACCGGCTTGCCGCCGGACTTCTCGTACGCCTCCAGCGCCTGCCTGCGCCACTCGTCCTGGTGGTTGAACACCGCCTCCCGGGACGCCAGGCGCAGGGCCTCGTCGTCGGTGAGCATGCGGTCGACGTCGAGGTCGAGGGGGTCGCCGGTGCCGTTCAGATAGTGGTCCATGTGGCGGGCGGCGTCGGTGTTGCCGATGAAGTCACCCGCGTTGGCCATGGCGACGGCCTGGGCCTGGATCCAGTACTCGGCGGCGCCGGCGTCCTCGATGCCGAACTCCCCCGCCCCGTCGTCGCTCGCGACCCGCTTGGCCTGCGGGTCGAGCAGGCCTGCCGCAAGCAGGTCGTCCCGGTGCGCGGCCCAGAGCCGGGCGCGGGCCTCGGGACTGAGCGAGGCCCACAGACGGCGCAGCTCCGCGCTCTGCCGGGCGTCGGCGTCCTCGCCCAACGCCGCGAGTTTCTCCGCCCTGGGGTACATGTCCCCGTCGAGCGAGGTGTAGGTGGCGTGGCCGGCGTTGTGCGGGTCGCCGCCGTGGCTCGCGCGCAGCGCCCGGGTCAGGGCGGCGTCGACCTCGGTGGCGTGGCTGACCACCGAGGCCAGGGTGTCGGCGTACCACTGCATCAGGTCCTTGGTCTTCTGGCCGGTGCCGTCGGCGTCGCACTGCGCCTCCATGACCTTGATGCCGCCGTCGGCCGCCCCCACCACGATGAGGCCCTTCCTGCCCGCCTCCTCGGTCAGGGACTTGGCACGGCGTTGCAGGGCTTCCAGTTCGGTGTGGGCGTCGTCGAGGACGCTCCAGATGCTCTTGGCCTCCTGGTGCAGGTCCGCGATCTCCTTGGCCGTCTTCGTGACGAACCCGCGCGTCACGGTGGCGTTCACGCCGGCCCAGCGCGCCGTGTCCGACTTGGCCTTCAGGCCGTCCCGGGCGTCGTCGGCGAGTTCCTGGAGATCGGTGACGGCCTGTTTCCAGGTGGCGGTGGCCGCGGCGAGCTTGCCGAGGTCCACTTCGATGAGATCGGTGTACTTCACGCCGTTTCCCCCGCGTGGTGTCACTTGAAGTAGCTGTCGAGGACCGAGACCTCGATGGCCGACCCGGCCCGGGTCTTCACCTGAGCGGCGATCTTCGCGTCGTCGGCGGCGTGAGCCTTGCGCGTGTAGTCCAGGTGGTTGGAGATGTGGGCGCAGGCCTGCAGCACGCTTTTAATCTGAGAGGTCCACACCTCCACCGTCGTGGACAGCTCGTCACCCGCGCTGAAGCCATGGCTCTTCAGTTCCGTGGCGGCCTGCAGGGAGGTGCCCGCGCCGCTCTTGTCGGCACCCGCGCCCGCGATGTCGACACGCTCGCGCATCCGGTCGAACAGCGAGAAGGCTTCGTGCCCCACCGCGCCGAGGTCGTCCTGCCGCACCACGAGGTCGGCGCCGCCGGCGGGGCCCGCGCTCGGGGCGCTGTCGATCCGGGTCCGTACCGCCCCTCGCTCGGCGGCGTCGCTCTTCAATTGCTGCCATTCGTCCCACGCCATGCACGTTCCGACGTGAACGGCCCTGCGGTGGTTGCCTTTCTGAGTAGATCTTCACGACAGGAGTGGAAGATTCCGCCGGCGGTGCGGCGGGTCGTCAGGTGGTGGGGACGTTGAGCGAGAGCAGGCCCGCGGTGCCCGTCTCCGGGTCGAGGCGCAGCTCGGTGACGGCGGCGTTGCGCAGTCTCGGGAAGACGCGGCGGTAGTCGGCGAGCGGGATGCCGAGCAGGCGGCACAGCACGAGGCGCAGCAGGGTGTTGTGGGCGACGACCAGGACCCGCTCGCCGGGGTGGGCGGCCGCGATGCGGTGCAGCGCGGCGGCACCGCGCCCGGCGGCGGCGGTGGGGTCCTCGGCGCCGGGGAAGGGGTGGGTCACCGGGTCGGCCCGGTAGGCATCCGCGTGGGCCGGGTTCTGCCCGGCGAACTCGGCGAGCGTGCGGCCCTCCACCGTCCCGAAGTCGCATTCGCGCAGGTCCGGTTCGCGGTGCGGGGTGAGGCCGAGCGCCGCGCAGGCGGGCTCGGCGGTGGCCACCGCGCGGGACAGCGGCGAGGTCCACACCGCGTCGACCGGGTGCTCCCCGATCCAGCGGCCCAGGGCCTCGGCCTGGGTGCGGCCGGTGTCGGTGAGGGCGATGTCGCTGACGCCGGCGTAGCGGTTCTCGGCGTGCCAGACGGTCTGGCCGTGGCGGGCGAGGAGGAGGGTGGCGGTCATGAGCCGCCAGTATTCCGTTCCGCCCGGCCGCGCGCATGGGCCGCGACGGGGCCCGGCAGCCAGCCGCGGGATTCCAGGGCGTCCAGCAGGCGCAGGTAGGGGGCGGTGTAGCGGTCGGTGTGCCGGGGGTGGACGGTGGCGCGGATGCGGACCATGCGGTCGGTGACGTCGGTCAGGGGGGTGCCGGTCGCCGCGTGGCAGGCCAGTGCCGCCATGCCGAGGGCCGGTTCGGGGTGTGCGGGCAGGTGGACCGGGCGGCCCAGGATGTCGGTGCGGAGCTGGGTCCAGTAGGGGCTGCGGGTGGCGCCGCCGGTGAAGGTGAGGGGCCCGTCGAGGGGGGCGCCCAGGTGGTGGAGGTAGTCCAGGCAGAGGCGTTCCACCAGGCCGACCCCTTGGAGCAGGGCCGCCCACAGGTCGGCGTCACCGGCGGGTTCGCCGAGGAGGAGGGCGGTCGCCTCGGGGGCCTGGAAGGGGAAGCGTTCGCCCGGGGACACCAGGGGGTAGGCCACCGCGCCGGAGGGTTCGAAGGCGGCCGCCTCGCGGTCCATGGCGGCGGGGTCGGCGTCCGGGAAGCGGGCGGTGAGCACGCCGGCGCCCACGCTGGACGCCCCGCCGGGCAGCCAGCGGCCGTCCGGGGCGCGGTGGTTGTAGACCACGCCGGTGCCGTCCCGCACCGGCTCGCGGGCGGCGCCCTTGAGCACCAGCGTCGTGCCCAGCACCGAGTTCCACGCGCCCTCGCGCAGCGCGCCGGAGGCGAGCTGGGCCGCGCAGCCGTCGGTCATCCCGGCGACGACCGGGGTGCCGGCGGGGATGCCGGTGGCGTCGGCGGCGGCCGGGCAGACCTCCCCGAGCACCGTGCCGGGGCGGACCACCTCCGGCAGGGCCTCCACCGGGACGCCGGGCACGTCGGGCCAGGCCTCGGCCTCCACGTCGTACGCCGTCTTCAGCGCGTGGCTGGAATCGGTGGGCACCGGGCGGCCGGTGAGCCGGGCCGTGATCACGTCGGGCTGGTGGGTGATGCGGCCCGGTCCGTGGGCGGACGCCAGCCACAGCGCCTTCGGCAGCGCCCAGGTGTCCTGCACGGCGAGTCCCGCCGCGCGCAGCCGGGCCGCCTCGGCCGCCGCGCGCCCGTCGTCGTACATCAGCGCCGGCCCGCGGGGCCGTCCCGCGCGGTCCGTCAGCAGCACGGTCCCGGAGGTGCCGCACACCGCGAGCCCGCCGGGGCGCGGCGCGGGGCGGGCGCGCAGTGCCTGCCGGGCCGCCGCGCACACGGCGGTCCACCACTGCTCGGGGTCCTGCTCGTGCCGTACGCCGTCGCGCCGGCCGGTGACCGGCACGGCGCCGGAGCCGAGGACCGTGCCGTCGCCGGTGACGAGCAGCGCGCGCACGCTCTGGGTGCCGAGGTCGATGCCGAGCCAGGCCGCCCTGTCGTCCGCCATCCGGACCTCCCACGCTTCGCGTCCCGGGGTGTGAACTTCTCACCATGCCCTGGGATTTGCCGCTGCGCGAGGGATTGACGGCCAACTTCCGTGGTTCCACTCTCTGTTAGCGAGCCGACTCGACGTGTTAACTCCCGCACCGGACCGAGCCCCCGTGGAGGTCACGGATGGACACGCCCGTGCACGACCGCCGCCGCTTCCTCGCCCTCACGGCCGCCGCCGCGACGGCGCCCCTGCTCACCGCCTGCGGTGCCGGGTTCGGCGGGAACGAGAACGAGAGTGACGGCTCCGCCGCCGACGACATCACCGGCTCCTTCGACTGGAGACGGGAGCGGGGCACCACCGTCAAGGCGCTGCTGAACAAGCACCCGTACACGGACGCGCTTCTCGCCGACCTGAAGTCGTTCACCGACAAGACCGGGATCGAGGTCGAGTACGACGTCTTCCCGGAGGACAACTACTTCGACAAGCTCACCGTCGACCTCTCCAGCGGCCGCGCCTCCTACGACGTGTTCATGCTCGGCGCGTACATGGTGTGGCAGTACGGTCCGCCCGGCTGGCTGGAGGACCTCGGCCCCTGGATGCGCAACGCCTCCGCCACCGGCGACGAATGGGACCAGGGCGACTTCTTCCCCAACCTGCTCCAGGCCGGCCAGTGGAACCTGAAGGCGGGCGCGCCGCTCGGGCAGGGCGGGCAGTACGCGCTGCCGTGGGGCTGGGAGACCAACGTGGTCGCCTACAACACCGAGGTGTTCCGCACCCTGGGCCTGAAGCCCGCGGAAACCTTCGACGAGCTGGTGGAACTCGCCGGGACCATCAAGCGCAAGGCGCCGGGCGCCGGCTTCGACGGCATGTACGGGATCGCCGTGCGCGGCTCGCGCAGCTGGGCCACCATCCACCCCGGCTTCATGACGATGTACGCCCGCAACGGGCTGAAGGACTTCACCGTCGAGGGCGGCAGGCTCACCCCCGCCATGAACAGCCCCGAGGCCGTCCGGTTCACCGAGGACTGGGCGCGGATGGTGAAGCGGGGCGGGCCGCCGTCCTGGACGTCGTACACCTGGTACCAGTGCTCCAGCGACCTCGGCGCGCGCAAGGCCGGGATGCTGTTCGACGCGGACACGGCCGCCTACTTCCAGGCGGTGAAGGGCGCGAGCCCGGCCTCCGGGAAGATCGCCTTCCATCCGGGGCCGAAGGGCCCGGACGGCTCGCTCGCCACCAACATGTGGATCTGGTCGCTCGGCATGAACGCCAAGAGCAGACGCAAGAGCGCCAGTTGGCTGTTCCTCCAGTGGGCGACCGGGAAGGAACACCTGCGCGAGAGCGCGATCAGCCACCACCACATCGACCCGGTGCGGCGGTCGATCGCGCAGGACGGCGCCTACCGGGACAAGATGAAGGACCTGCCCGGCTTCATCGAGACCTTCGAGACGGTCGTCGACCAGACGAGGATCCAGTTCACCCCGCAGGCACAGTTCTTCGACGCGACGACCAGCTGGGCGTCGGCGCTCCAGGAGATCTACGGCGGCGAGAACGCCCGCTCGGTCCTCGACTCCCTCGCCGACGACCTCGCCCGCAAGGTCGGCTAGCCGTGCGACAGGCGCTGCGCCCCTATCTCCTCATCGTCCCGGCACTGCTGCTGACCTGCGGCATCCTCTACCCGTTCGGGCTCGGCCTGTACTACACGCTCTTCGACTTCGCGGCGAGCAAGCCGCGGCCGGACATGGTCGGCCTCGACAACTACCGGACCGTCTTCACCGAGGAGTCCTTCTGGAACTCCGCCTGGGTGACGGTGCTGTACGCGGTCGGAGCGGCCGGGTTCGAGACCGTGCTCGGTGTCGCGGTGGCCCTGCTGCTGAACCGGTCGTCGCTGGTCGGGCGGGTGCTGGAGAAGATCCTGATCCTGCCGCTGATGATCGCCCCGGTGATCGCGGCGATCATCTGGAAGCTGATGCTCCAGCCGTCGGTGGGGGTGGTGAACCACCTGCTGAGACCGTTCGGGCTGGGCGGCGTGCAGTGGACGGACACCCCGACGGGCGCGCTGCTGTCGTCGATCGCCGTGGACGTGTGGGTGTACACCCCGTTCGTCGCGATCCTCGCGCTGGCCGGGCTGCGGTCCCTGCCCGCCTCCCCGTTCGAGGCGGCGGCCGTGGACGGGGCCGGCTGGTGGTACACGTTCCGGCGGCTGACGCTGCCCATGCTGTGGCCGTACGTCCTGGTGGCGCTGATCTTCCGGTTCATGGACTCGCTGAAGGTCTTCGACATCATCTACGCCCTCACCGAGGGCGGGCCCGGCGACTCCACCGTGGTGCTGCAGATCCGGGCGTACCTGGAGGCGATCCGCTTCCAGCGCTACTCCTTCGGGATCAGCTACACGGTCGTGCTGTGGGCCGTGGTCTATCTGGCCGCGATGGTGCTCGTCCGGCATCTGGGGCGGATCCAGCGCCGGGCCGCGGAGGTGACCACGTGAGACGGCGATGGCCCGGGTGGCTCGCGGACGCCGCCCTGATCCTCTACTTCGTCTTCGCGCTGTTCCCTATCGCCTGGATGGTGATCCTCTCCCTGAAACCCGCCGACCAGCTGTTCTCCACCTACTTCTCCTTCTCCCCCACCCTCGACTCCTACCGGACGGTCCTCGGCGACAGCGAGGGCATCCCCTTCACCCGGTTCTTCGTCAACAGCCTGGTGGTGTCGCTGGGCGCGGTGACGCTGTCGCTGCTGGTGGGGCTGCCCGCCACGTACGCCTCGGCGCGCTGGCGGTTCAAGGGCTCGGACAACCTGATGTTCACGCTGCTGTCCTTCCGGTTCGCACCCGAACTCACCGTCATCATCCCGCTGTTCGTGCTCTACCAGGAGCTGGGACTGTTCGACACCTACGTCGGCATGGTGTGGGTGCTCCAGCTGGTCACCCTCCCGCTGATCGTGTGGATCATGCGGTCGTACTTCGCCGATCTGACGCCCGAGCTGGAGCAGGCAGCGCTGCTCGACGGCTACACCCGCAAGCAGGCCTTCTTCCGGGTGGCGATCCCGCTGGTCAAGCCGGGGATCGCGGCGGTGTCCCTGCTCGCGTTCATCTTCGCCTGGAACAACTTCGTCTTCCCGCTCATCCTCACCTCCAGCGAGGCGCAGACCGTGACCGTGGGCGCGCTGTCCTTCCTCGGCGGCGACCGCCCCAAGTACAACCTGACGGCCGCCGCCGCGCTGATCTCCGTCGTACCGCCGCTGCTGCTGGCGCTGCTGATCCAGCGGTATCTGGTGCGCGGGCTGTCCTTCGGGGCGGTGAAGTCATGACCATGATCAAACTGGCCGCGGTCCGCAAGACGTACGGCAGGACCACCGCCCTCGACGGGCTCGATCTGGAGGTCGCGGAAGGCGAGTTCCTCTGCCTGCTCGGCCCGTCCGGGGCGGGCAAGACGACCACGCTGAAGACCGTCGCCGGACTCGAACGGCCCGACGCGGGCACGGTCGAGATCGGCGGGAAGGACATGCGGGGCATCGAACCGTACGACCGTGGCGTGGCCATGTGCTTCGAGAGCTACGCCCTCTACCCGCACAAGTCGGCCTACGACAACCTCGCCTCCCCGCTGCGCTCCCCCCGCCACCGCCTGCCGCCCGCCGAGGCGCGCCGGCGGATCGGCGAGGTGGCGGAACTCCTCGGCATCCAGGGCCTGCTGGACCGGCCCGTCGGCGAGCTGTCCAACGGGCAGCGGCAGCGGGTCGCCCTGGGCCGGGTGCTGGTCCGCCCGGCCCGCGCGTTCCTGCTCGACGAGCCGCTGTCCCACCTCGACGCCAAGCTGCGCCAGCAGATGCGGGCCGAGCTGAAGGCGATCGGGTCGGTGCGGCGCACCACGACGCTGTACGTCACCCACGACTCCGTGGAGGCGCTGGCGCTCGGCGACCGGATCGGGGTGATCCGGGACGGGCGGATCGTGCAGACGGGCACGCGGGAGGACATCTGGTACCGGCCTTACGACACCGAGGTGGCGCGGGCGTTCGGCCGGCCGCGGATCAACCTGCTGGCCGGGACGGTCGAGGACGGTGTGTTCAGCTCGCCGGACGGCGCGGTGCGGCTGCCCTTGGCGGCACCCGTGCGCGGCCCGGCGCAGCTCGGGATCCGGCCCCGGGACCTGACGCTGGGCGGCGGCCCGGGTCACGAGCTGTCCGGCAGCGTCTACGTCACCGAGGTCCTCGGCCGCTCGGTGGAGGTGACCGTGCGGCTCGGCGCCGCCCAGGTGGCCGTCGTCGCCCCGCGCGAGAAGGCCGCGGGGCTGCGTCCCGACGATCCGGTGCGGCTGTCGGTGCGGCCCGGGAACCTGCTGCTGTTCGAGGCCGACGGGTCACAGCGCCCGGGACGACGGATCGGGGCACGATGAGCGGCGGCAACCACGCGTTCCATGGACCGGCGGCCCGGCAGGCCGCCCTGGCCGAGCACGTCCTCGCCGCGGGGTCGGCGACCGCGGCGGAACTGGCGGAGCGGTTCGGGGTGAGCCTGATGACCATCCACCGGGATCTGGACGAACTGGCCCGGCAGGGCGTCGTCCGCAAGTTCCGCGGCGGGGTGACCGCGCAGCCGTCCGGGGTGTTCGAGGCGAACGTGCAGTACCGGCTGAAGACCATGCGGGACGAGAAGCGGGCCGTCGCCGGCCGGGCGATGCGGCTGATCGAGCCGGGCATGGCGATCCTGCTGGACGACTCCACCACCACCCTGGAGATAGCGCGCCGCCTGCGCCTCGGCGAGATCACCCCGCTGACGGTCGTCACCAACTTCCTGGAGGCGATCAACCTGCTGGCGGGCCGGCGGGGCATCCACCTGATGGCGCTCGGCGGCGACTACGACCCGCTGCACTCCTCCTTCCTCGGGGTCTCCTGCGTCGAGGCGGTGCAGCAGCTGCGCGTCGACGTCTGCTTCGCCTCCACCTCGGGCGTGCACGCCGGGCACGTCTGGCACCAGGAGCAGCACATCGTGTCCGTGAAGCGGGCGATGCTCGACTCCGCCGCCCGCAACGTCCTGCTGGTCGACCACACCAAGCTGGGCCGGGTCGCCCTGCACCGCGTCGTGCCGCTGTCCCGTTTCGACCTGCTCCTGGTCGACGACGGCGCGTCGGCCGGGGCGCTGCGCGACCTGGACGAGCACCAGGTCCGTTACGAGGTCTGCGCGACGAAGGGCGGAGTGGATGACCGAGCTGGAGTTACGTGACCTGCGCAAGACCTACGGCTCACGCGGGCGGCGCCCGGTCGAGGCGGTACGCGGACTCGATCTGGCTCTGCGTTCCGGGGAGTTGCTGGGGCTGCTCGGGCCGTCGGGCTGCGGGAAGTCCACCACCCTGCGGATGATCGCCGGTCTGGAGACGGTGACCGGCGGGGACATCCTGGTCGGCGGGGCACCGGTGACGCACCTGCCCGCGCAGCGGCGCAACATGGGCGTCGCGTTCGAGAACTACGCGCTGTATCCGCCGCTGACCGTCGCGGAGAACCTGGCGTTCGGGCTGAAGGCGCGGGGCCGCCGCGCGGACGCGGACCGCAGGGTCGCCGAGATCGCGGAGCGGATCGGGCTGACGCCACTCCTGGACGCCCGCCCGGCCGGCCTGTCCAGCGGGCAGAAGCAGCGCGTCGCCCTGGCCCGCGCCCTGATCCGCGAGCCGGACGTCCTGCTCCTCGACGAGCCCCTCTCGCACCTGGACGCGGCCCAGCGCGACACCACCCGCCGCGAACTCAAGCGCATCCAGCGCGACCTCGGGCACACCACGATCCTGGTCACCCACGACCAGGAGGAGGCGCTGTCGCTCGCCGACCGGATCGCCGTGATGCGGGACGGGGTGATCCAGCAGCTCGGCACCCCGTACGAGATCTACGACCACCCGGCCACCGTCTTCGTCGCGGACTTCGTCGGCGAGCCCGCCATCAACCTGCTGCCCGCCACCGCCACCGCCGGCGGCCACGCCGCCCGCCTGTCCGACGTGCTGGAACTGCCGCTGCCGGTGCGGGTCGAGGCCGGGCGCGAGCTGATCGTCGGCGTCCGCCCCGAGGACCTGTCCCTGACCGGCGCCGACGGGCTGCCCGCCCGGGTGCTGGCCCACGAGCCCCTGCTGGAGTCGGGCCTCGCCACCCTCGACCTCGCCGGCGTCGACCGGCCCGTCACCGTCCTGACCGGCCCGGACGTCCGGCTCGCCCACGACGAACGGGTCCGGCTGACCGCCGACCCCCGCCTCACCCATGTCTTCGACGCCGCGACAGGAGAGTCCCTGCGATGACCCCAGACCCGGTCCGTGTGCTCGCCGCCGGTGACCACTTCGTGCTGCCCTCGCTGATCGCCGAAGCGGTGCGGCAGGAGCATCCGGCGGACGTCCGTCAGGTGCGGCTGGGCTGGCCGCTGGAGCCGTTCGGCGCGGTGGCCGAGGTGAGCGAGGCCAGTGACGCGGAGGACGAGCTGATCGAGGCGCTGGGCGACGGCCGGGAGGTGCTGGTCACGCAGATGGGCCCGGTCACCGCCCGGGTCCTCGCCGCCGCACCGGCCCTGCGGCTGGTCGTGGTGTGCCGGGGCGGCCCGGTCAACGTCAACCTGGACGCGGCGAAGTCCCGCGAGGTGCGCGTGTGCTACGCGCCCGGCCGGAACGCCGCCGCCACCGCCGAGTTCACCGTGGGGCTGATGCTGGCGGCGCTGCGCCGGATCCCGCAGGCGCACATCCCGCTGGCCGGTCACGGCAGTTGGGAGGGCGCCGCCTACTACACGTACGACCGCGCCGGCCTGGAGCTGGAGGACCTGCCGGTCGGGCTGGTCGGCTACGGGGCGGTGGGCAGCCGGGTGGCGCGGGTGCTGGGCGCGTTCGGCGCGCGGGTGCTGGTCCACGACCCGTATGTGCGCGGCGAGATCCACGGACTGCGGGTCGCCTCCCTCGACGAGCTGCTGCGCCGCTCCCGGGTGGTCAGCCTGCACGCCCGGCTCACCGCCGAGACCCGCGGTCTGCTCGGCGCCCGCGAGCTGGCGCTGCTGCCCGAGGGCGCGGTGGTGGTGAACGCGGCGCGCGGCCCGCTGCTGGACGAGGACGCGCTGTGCGCGGCGCTGGCGAGCGGGCGGGTCGCGGCGGCGGCGCTGGACACCTACGCGCGCGAGCCGCTGCCGCCGGACTCCCCGCTGTACGGCTTCGCGGACCGGGTCGTGCTGACCCCGCACCTGGGCGGCGCCAGCCGGGCGGTCGCCGAGAAGGCCGCGCGGATCGCGGCCGCCGAGGTGGGGCGCTGGGCGCGCGGGGAGCCGCTGGCGCACTGCCTGACCTGAGGGTTCGAAGGAGGCGGTATGTACGTCGGTATCGATGTCGGCACGTCCGTGGTGAAGGCCGCCGCCTTCGACGAGGCGGGCAGTGAGCTGGCCGTCGAGTCCCGTCCGGTGCGTCTCGCGCTGCGCGGCGGGTTCGTCGAGCAGGACATGGAGGAGGTGTACGCGGCGGTCGTCGAGGTGCTGGGCGCGCTGACCGGGCGGGTGGCCGGGCCGGTGGCGCTGGCGGGGCTGACCGGGCAGGGCGACGGGCTGTGGCTGGTGGACGCGGAGGGCCGCCCGGTGCGCGCGGCGGCCTCCTGGATGGACGGGCGGGCGCACGAACTGCTCGACCGGTGGCTGGCCGACGGCACCTTCGAGACGGTGTTCCGGCGCACCGGCAGCGCCATGTTCCCCGGCTGCCCGGGCCCGCTGCTGGCCTGGTTCGACCGCACCGAGCCGGTCGCCCTGGACGCCGCCGCGACCGCCCTGTACTGCAAGGACATGGTGTTCCGGCGGCTGACCGGGGCACCGGCGGCCACCGATGTCTCGGACGCGTCGATGCCGTTCCTCGACCCGCGCACCCGCGCCTACGACGACCGGGTCGTGGAGCTGCTGGGCCTCACCCACCGCCGCGGGCTGCTCGCCCCGGTCAGCGACCCGGCGGCCACGGCGACCGCCCGCGAGGGCCTGCCGGCGGGCACGCGGATCGCGAACGGGCCGTACGACCTGCCGGCGAGCGCGCTGGGCGCGGGGGTCACCGCGCCGGGCGACGGGCTGCTGATCGTCGGCACCTGTCTGGCGGCCCTGGTGGCCACCACCGACCTGGATCTGGGCGGTGAGCCGGCCGGCCTGTACATCTCCACCGACCGGCCCGGTCACTGGCTGCGGGCGATGCCCGCGATGGTGGGCACGGCGGCCCTCGACTGGGTGCTGTCCACCACCGGCGTCCGGCACGCGGAGGTGGACGCGCTGCTGGAGGCGACCCCGCCCGGCGCGCACGGGGTGCGCGTCCTGCCGTACTTCGCCCCCTCCGGTGAGCGCGCCCCCTTCGTCGAGCCGCGGCTGCGCGCCGAACTCACCGGCGTCAGCCTGGAGTCGACCCGCGGCGACCTGGTCCGCGCGACCTGTGAGGGGATCGGGTACGCGGCCCGGCACTGCCTGGAGGCGGCCGGGCTGACCGGCTCGCTCGCGGTGTGCGGCGGCGGCACCCGCAGCGCCGCGTGGACCCGGCTGCTGGCCGACGTGCTGGGCCGGCCGCTGCGGGTCGTCGAGGGCGAGGTGGGCGCGCGCGGCGCGGTGCTCGCCGCGGCGCGGCGGTACGGGGTGCGGCTGGACGCCGGGGCGTGGACCCGGCCGGCGGCGGTCGTCGAGCCGGACCCGGACCGGGCGGCGTACTACGCGAAGGGCTACGAGGAGCATCTGGCCCGGCTGACCGAGGCGCGGGCCCGCGCCCGCGCGTGACGAAGCCATCCACGAACCGCCCTACAGGGAAGAGGAGTTCGCATGCCGACAGGCCGACCGCCCATGAGACGACTGCCGATGAGACGACGGTCGCTGCTGCTCGCGACGGCCGCCACCACCGCCCTCCCGTGGGCCGCGGCCGCGCACGCGGCCGGAAGGCCGCGCCGCCCGCTCGTCATCGGGCACCGGGGCGCCGCCGGGTGGCGGCCCGAGCACACCGCCGCCTCCTACACGTACGCGGTGCAGACCGGCGCCGACTGGATCGAGCCGGACCTGGTGCCGACGAAGGACCATGTGCTGGTGGTGCGGCACGAGAACGAGATCTCGCAGACCACCGACGTGGCCGCGCACCCGGAGTTCGCGGACCGGCGCACCACGAAGACGGTGGACGGGCGGGCGGTGACCGGCTGGTTCACCGAGGACTTCACGCTGGCGGAGCTGAAGACACTGCGGGCGGTCGAGCGCCTGCCGCGCATCCGCGACCGCAACACCGTCTTCGACGGCCGGGAGCGGATTCTCACCTTCCAGGAGGTCGTGGACCTCGCCCGGCGCCTGTCGAAGACGTACGGCCGCACGGTCGCCGTGTTCCCGGAGACCAAGCACCCGACGTACTTCCGCTCCCTCGGCCTGCCCCTGGAGCCGGAGCTGGCGCGGATCGTCCGGCGAGGCCGGCTCGGGCCGCGCGAGTGCGTCGTGCAGTCCTTCGAGCCGACCAGTCTGCGGCGGATCGCCGCGGAAGGGCTCGGGGTGCCGCTGTGGCAGGCGCTGGGGACCACGGGCGGGCCGTACGACCTGGTCTCCGCCGGGGATCCGACGACGTACGAGGACATGATGACCCCGGCCGGGCTGGCCCGGATCGCCCGGTACGCGGACTGGATCGGGCCGGACAAGTCCTCGGTGCTGACGGTGAACGCGGACGGCACGGGCGTCCCCACCCCGCTGGTGGCGGACGCCCGTGCGGCGGGCCTGCGGATCGGCCCGTACACCTTCCGCGCCGAGAACCAGTACCTGCCGGCCCCCCTGCGCCGCTCGGCGACGGCGACCGATTTCGGGGACGCGTTCGCGGAGTACGCGCTGCACTACGCGCTGGGCGTGGACGCGGTGGTGACGGACTTCCCGGACCTGGCGCGCATCGCCCGCGACGCGGACTGACGGATCAGAGGTTGCTGAAGTCGGGGCCCTTGGTGCGGGTGCGCTTGATCTCGTAGAAGCCGGGGACCGAGGCCACGGCGAGAGCGCCGTCCCACAGGCGGGCGGCATCCTCGCCCTTCGGGGCGGGGGTGACGACCGGGCCGAAGAAGGCGATCTGCTCGCCGTCGGCGCCGGGCACCGCGATGACCGGGGTGCCGACGTCCTGGCCGACCTTCTCGATGCCCTCCTTGTGGGAGGCGCGCAGCTGCTCCTCGTAGGGGGTGTCGTCCCAGTGGTCCAGCAGCGACTCGGGCAGGCCGGTGTCGCGCAGGGCGGCGGCGACCGCCTCCTTCTCCGGGCCCATGCCCTCGTTGTGGATGCGGGTGCCGAGCGCGGTGTACAGGTCGCCCAGCACCTGCGGGCCGTGCTCCTCCTGCGCGGCGATGGTGACCCGGACGGGGCCCCACGCCTTGGTCGTCAGCATCTCGCGGTACTGCTCGGGCAGCTCGTCCAGCTTGTCCTCGTTGAGCACGGCGAGGCTCATGACATGCCAGCGGACCTCGATGTCCCGGACCTTCTCCACCTCCAGCAGCCACCGGGAGGTCATCCAGGCCCAGGGGCACAGCGGGTCGAACCAGAAGTCGACGGGGGTCTTCTGCGACATGTCTCTCCTCATGGGGCGGGGTTTCCCGGGGCAACACGGGGACAACGCCGCCGCCGTCCCCGCTCATTCCCTGCTGCCCCGCGTCAGGGGCGCATGGCAGGATCGGTCCTGTTCAGCCGTACCCGCGACCCATGAGGGAGTGCCGCCCGTGCCCGGTGAGAATCTGTCCCGCGACGAGGCCCGGGAGCGGGCCGCGCTGCTGTCCGTCGACGGCTACGAGGTCTCCCTCGACGTGCGCTCCGCCGTCGGCGACCACGCCGGCGACGGCCCCCGCACCTTCCGCTCGGTGACCACGATCCGCTTCCGCTGCGCCGAGCCGGGCGCCTCCAGCTTCGCGGACCTGGTCGCACCGAGCGTGACGGCGGTCTCCCTCAACGGCCGCGACCTCGACCCGAGCGAGGTGTTCGACGGCTCCCGGATCGTGCTGGAGGACCTGGCCGCCGAGAACGAGCTGATCGTGGACGCCCGGTGCGCCTACTCCCGCACCGGCGAGGGCCTGCACCGCTTCGTCGACCCGGAGGACGGCGAGGTGTACCTGTACACGCAGTACGAGCCGGCCGACGCGCGCCGCGTCTTCGCGAACTTCGAGCAGCCCGACCTCAAGGCCCCGTTCCGCTTCGAGGTGCGGGCGCCCGAGGAGTGGACGGTGTGGAGCAACGGCGCCGGCGAACGCGCCGACGGGGTGTGGCGGTTCGCGGAGACCAAGCCGATCTCGACGTACATCACGTGTGTGGTGGCGGGCCCGTACCACTACGTCACGGACAGCTACGAGCGGGTCCTCGGGGACGGCACGCGGCTGGAGATCCCGCTGGGCGCGATGTGCCGCAAGGGTCTCGCCCCCTACTTCGACGCCGACGACGTCTTCCTGGTCACCAAGCAGGGCCTGGACTTCTTCCACGACCACTTCGACTACCCGTACCCGTTCGGCAAGTACGACCAGGCGTTCGTGCCCGAGTACAACCTGGGCGCGATGGAGAACCCGGGGCTGGTGACCTTCCGCGAGGAGTTCATCTTCCGGGGCAAGGTGACGCAGGCGTCCTACGAGGGCCGCGCCAACGTGATCCTGCACGAGATGGCGCACATGTGGTTCGGCGACCTGGTCACCATGGAGTGGTGGGACGACCTGTGGCTGAAGGAGTCCTTCGCCGACTTCATGGGCGCGTTCTCGCTGGTCGGCGCGACCCGGTTCAAGGACGGCTGGATCACCTTCGCCAACCGCCGCAAGGCGTGGGCGTACCGGGCCGACCAGCTGCCCTCCACGCACCCGATCACCGCCGACATCCGCGACCTGCAGGACGCGAAGCTCAACTTCGACGGCATCACCTACGCCAAGGGCGCCTCGGTGCTCAAGCAGCTGGTGGCGTACGTCGGCCAGGACGCGTTCCTGGAGGGCGCGCGGCGCTACTTCAAGCGGCACGCGTACGGCAACACGCGCCTCGGTGACCTGCTGTCGGTGCTGGAGGAGACGTCCGGCCGGGACATGGGCGCGTGGGCGCGTTCCTGGCTGCAGACGGCGGGCGTGAACTCGCTGACCCCGCAGGTGCTGCTGGACGGCGAGGGGCGGATCGCGGAGCTGGCGGTGGTGCAGGAGGCCGCCGAATCGCATCCGGAGCTGCGCCCGCACCGGGTGGCGGTGGGCCTGTACCGGCGCACGGCGGACGGGGCGCTGGAACGGTACACGCAGGTCGAGACGGACGTCGACGGTCCGCGCACGGTCGTGGCGGAGCTGGCGGGCGCGGACGCGCCGGAGCTGGTGCTGGTCAACGACGACGACCTGACGTACTGCAAGACCCGGTTCGACGAGACGTCCCTGGCGACGCTGCGCGCGCACCTGGGCGCGGTGACCGATCCGCTGGCGCGCGCGCTGTGCTGGTCGGCGCTGTGGAACATGACGCGGGACGCGCTGCTGCCCGCCCGGGACTTCGTGGACCTGGTGCTGCGGTTCGCGGGCCGGGAGTCGGACATCGGTGTGCTGCAGATGCTGCACGCCTGGGCGAACTCGGCGCTGGTCCACTACGCGGCTCCGGCCTGGCGCGAGGAGGGCGAGCGGCTGCTGGCGGAGGGTGCCCTGCGTGAGCTGCGGGCGGCCGGGCCGGGCAGTGAGCACCAGCTGGCGTGGGCCCGGTTCTTCGCCGCGACGGCGTCCGGCAGCGGGGATCTGGAGCTGCTGCGGGGCCTGCTGGACGGCACCGAGAAGATCGACGGGCTGGAGGTGGACCAGGAGCTGCGCTGGGCGTTCCTGGAGCCGCTGGCCGCGCACGGGGTGATCGACGGGTCGGTGCTCGTGGCCGAGCTGGCCCGCGACGACACCGCGTCCGGCAAGCGGCACCAGGTCCGCTGTCTGGCCGCGCGGCCGTCGGAGGTGGTGAAGGCGCAGGCGTGGGCGCAGGTCGTGGAGTCGGACGCGCTGTCGAACGCGCTGGTGGAGGCGACCATCAGCGGCTTCGCGCAGCCGTCGCAGCGGGCGTTGCTCGCGCCGTACGCGGGCAAGTACTTCGAGGCGATCGAGCGGGTGTGGGCGGAGCGGTCCATCCAGATCGGCATGGACGTGGTGCGGGGTCTGTTCCCGTCGCTGCAGGACTCGCCGGAGACGCTGGCGGCGACGGACGCGTGGCTCGCGGCCCACGAGGACGCGCCGCCGGCGCTGCGGCGGCTGGTGCTGGAGGCGCGGGACGACCTGGCGCGGGCGCTGCGCGGGCAGGAGTGCGACGCGGCGGCGGGCTGAGCCCGCACCGCCCGCCTTTGGCCTGAGCTCGGGCCGGGGGTGATCGTGACGAAATCCGGGCGCGCGTGACCGTAACCCCTGGTCCGCCCTCCTGCGGACCAGGGGTTTCCGGTGCCTGATCGGCATCCGAACACTCGTCCTTTAGTGCGGACTTGTCCGCATTTGTCGACGAACGTGTAACAGCGGTTACAGGGTCGGCCGGCCCTGGGAATCCCCGGGACATGACCCACGACACCCCGCTCTCCCCCCGCCCCGCACGCCACATCGCCGAGGGCACCCGCCGGGTCGTGACGACCGCTCAGCTGCGCGCCCACGGCGTCTCCCCCGCCGAACTCGCCGAGCGGTGCCGCCCCGGCGGCCCCTGGCAGCGACTCCTGCCCGGCGTCTACGTGCCGCACCCGGGCCCCTTGACCAGCGAGGAGCGCCTGCACGCGGCGCTGGCCTACGCGGCCCGGCAGACCCCGGTCGCGGCGGTGCCGTCCCAGCCGGGCGCCGCGGACCCGCAGCCGAACCGCCCGGCCCACCCGGACGCGGTGCTCACGGGTCTGGCGGCCCTCACCCTGCACGGCTTCACCGCCTCGCCGCCGCTGTCCGCCCTGGCGCGGATCGACGTCCTGGTCCCCCGGCTGCGCCGGCTGCGCACGACGGGCTTCGTGCGCATCGTGCGCACCGCCGCGCTGCCCGCCCCCGAGCAGGTGACCGGCCTGCCCGTCGCCCCCGTGCCGCGCGCCCTCGCCGACGCGGTGGCGGAGCTGTCCGACGCGGGCGTGGTGCGCCGGCTGCTCACCGAGGCCGTCCGCGGCGGCCACTGCGATCCGGCGTCGGTGGTGCGCGAGCTGACCCGGGCGAGGCTGCTCGGCCGCCCGCACGTGGTGGACGCGGTGGACTCGCTGGTGGCGGAGGGGCGGGCCGTCGCCGAGGGCCGGCTGTACCGGATGGTGCGGGAGTACGGTCTGCCGGACCCGGTGTGGAACGTCGACCTGCGCCTGCCCGGCGGCCCGCACCTCGGCGGCCTGGACGCCTACTGGCCGGAGCACGCGGTCGCCGTCGAACTCGACACCCGGTCCCCGCGCCAGGACGAGGACGCGGTGTGGTCCGAGTACGCCCGCAAGCGGGAGACCCTGGAGCGCCTCGGCATCACGGTCGTGCACCTGACGCCCCGCAAGCTGTGCGCGTCGCTGGAGCAGCAGGCCACGGTGGTCCGCACGGCGCTGATGGCGTCGGTGGACCGGGACCCGGCGGCGTCTGTCGTGGTGGTGCCCCGGTAGTGACGGACCGGGGCGGTGCCAGGAGGGGAGAGGAGGGGCCGCCGGGCCCGTGCGTCCGGGCGGCCCCTCTTCCCGCGTGCCCGCGGCCGCTCGGGGTCAGCCCTTCTTCAGCAGCAGTTCGGTGTTGCGGTCCCGGGTGGTGCCGGCGAGGTCGGTGCGGGCGCCGGGGGCGTTGAAGGACAGCTCGCGGTAGAGGGCGGCGAGGCCGGTCTGCGAGAGGTCGGTGAAGTCGGTGCGGTGGGGGGCGGCGGACTCGACCATGGTGGTGAACACGGAGAGCGTGCCGTCCTTGTTGTCGGTGAGTTCGACGATCCGGGCGAGCTGGGGGAAGTCCACGTGGGAGGCGGTGGAGATCTCCCAGAAGGAGCGGCCGCCCGGACCGGGGTGCGGGGTGATCTCGTTGCGGTGGATGTGGCCGTTGATCCAGGCGAGCACGTTGCGGTGGCGGCCCAGGACGGCGAGGACGTCGGCCCCGTCGTGGCGGCGCTCGTTCGGGCGGGCCGGGTCGGGGCGGGAGTTGTTCATGGTCTTGCTGGTGTGGTGGCTGAAGACGACGGCGTGGGAGTCGGCGTTCCGCCGCAGGGTGCGCTCCAGCCAGCGCAGTTGGCCGGCGCCGAGGGAGCCCGCGTAGTGGCCGCCGGGGTCGGTGGTGTCGAGGCTGATGCCGATCACGTCGTCGGCGATGCGGAAGCTGTAGTACTGGGTGCCCGCCTCCAGGTTCGCCGTGGAGTAGCCGTGCCCGACCGGGCCCATGCCCGCGTACGCCGGGTCGAGGTGGGCCCGGACGTACTCCTTGGCGGTGTACGACGCGCGCCGCTCGTCGGGGGTGACCGGGCGCAGGTCGCGGGCGTGCGCCTTGAGCAGGTCGCGGAAGCGGACGCCGAGCGGGTCGGTGGCGTTCTTGATGGCGTCCTGGAGCTTCTTCGCCTCGCTCGCGGAGAGGGTCATGAGCTTCTTGCCGCCGACCGCGAAGTCCCTGAGGTACGGGTCGCCGTGGCCGTAGCAGCCGAGCGGGAGGGAGTCGTGGTTGCCGACCGTCGAGTACCAGGGCAGGTTCAGGCCGGGGCTGTGCACCTCGCGGGTGGCGGCGGCGAGGAAGCCCTCCAGCCGCGGGAAGCCGCGCTGCTTGTCGGCGTCGCGGACGGCGGAGTCCGGCTGCCAGTACTGGACGAGGCCGCTGTTCTGGACGCCCTCGTAGCGGCGCGGGTCCCCGGAGTCCGGGCGGATCCGGCCTCCGCTGAGCACGGTGAGGAACCACTCCAGCTCGGTCATGGCGTTGTTGTCGGTGTTGTCGCCGGTGGTCATCGCGAAGTGCAGCGGGGCGCCGGTGGCGGGCGCGCCGCGCAGGGCGTTGACGCGCTCCACGAGCGACACCGCGCCGTGCACGGTCAGCAGTTCCTGCGGCCGCCAGGCGTGCACGTCGGCCGAGCGCAGGAACTCCAGCCGCAGCGGGTGCTGGGCGTCGATCAGGTGCAGGTCGGTGAGCTGGACGAAGGCCGCGAGCGCCGTACGCCGGTCCTCGCGGCCGGACTTGGGGGCGGCCAGGTCGTCGCGGACGACGCGCGGCCAGCCCTTGCCGTCGCCTAGCCGGCGGTAGCCGCTCGCGCCGCCCACGGGTGCGGCGACGCCGGCGAGGGTGGTGCCGCGGGTGTAGGGCGCGAGGGGGGCGAGCGGGGCCTTGCGGGAGAGGGCGACCGGGGCCTCCCCCACGGCCGGCGCGGCGGTGGCCGCCCGGCTGTCGGTGGGCCGCAGCGCGTAGCCGGCGCCCGCGGACAGCGACACGGCGGCGGCGGTGGCGAGGACGGCCCGGCGGTGGACCGCCGGCTCGTGGACGGCGGAGCTGGCGACAGAGCGTGTGCGCGACATGGCGCGGTCTCCCCGAGTGCGAACGCGTCGGCAGTGGCGCGGACGGCCGCTCGCGCGAACCCCCCGCTCGCTCTGGATGCTTGGCAGCGGGGATGACCTGTGTGTGAACGCGGCGGCAACGGGCAGCGCCGATCACGGTACGTGGATCTCGTGCCACCTTGCGCGTCCGCGACCGCTCCCTCGCAGGCCGGTAACGGGTCACTCCGCGTTCATCTCACGGGGTACGCGGGGTGGAACGAGCCGGGCGCACGGCCGGGGCCGGACACGGCGACGGGCCCCGGCGGAGGGAGTCCGCCGGGGCCCGTGGGGCCCGTGAGGGGGTGGGTCAGTCCGTGCCGGACTCCATGGCGGCGCGGTCCAGCAGCGCGTCCTCCTCGGAGACCTCGCCGCGGGAGGCGATGGCCTCGGCGCCGCCCTCGGACAGCGCCGGCATGGTGCCGATCAGCCCGGTGGCGGCGGCCTGGGAGGCGCCGATGGTGGGGCTGCCGGTGCCGATCAGGCCGAGGCCCGCGTACTGCTCCAGCTTGGCGCGGGAGTCGGCGATGTCGAGGTTGCGCATGGTGAGCTGGCCGATCCGGTCCACCGGGCCGAACGCGGAGTCCTCGGTGCGCTCCATGGACAGCTTGTCCGGGTGGTAGCTGAACGCCGGGCCCGTGGTGTCGAGGATCGAGTAGTCCTCCCCGCGCCGCAGCCGGAGGGTGACCTCACCGGTGACGGCCGCGCCGACCCAGCGCTGGAGCGACTCGCGGATCATCAGCGCCTGCGGGTCCAGCCAGCGGCCCTCGTACATCAGCCGGCCGAGGCGGCGGCCCTCGTTGTGGTACTGGGCGAGGGTGTCCTCGTTGTGGATCGCGTTCACCAGGCGCTCGTAGGCGGCGTGCAGCAGGGCCATGCCCGGTGCCTCGTAGATGCCGCGGCTCTTGGCCTCGATGATGCGGTTCTCGATCTGGTCGGACATGCCGAGGCCGTGGCGGCCGCCGATGGCGTTGGCCTCCATCACCAGGTCGACGGCGGAGGCGAACTCCTTGCCGTTGATCGTGACCGGGCGGCCCTGCTCGAAGCCGATCGTCACGTCCTCGGTGGCGATCTCGACCTCGGGGTCCCAGAACCGCACGCCCATGATGGGCTCGACGGTCTCGATGCCGGTGTCCAGGTGCTCCAGGGTCTTGGCCTCGTGGGTGGCGCCCCAGATGTTGGCGTCGGTGGAGTACGCCTTCTCCGCGGAGTCCCGGTAGGGCAGGCCGTGGGCGACCAGCCACTCGGACATCTCCTTGCGGCCGCCCAGCTCGGTGACGAAGTCCGCGTCGAGCCAGGGCTTGTAGATCCGCAGGTTCGGGTTGGCGAGCAGGCCGTAGCGGTAGAACCGCTCGATGTCGTTGCCCTTGAAGGTGGAGCCGTCGCCCCAGATCTGGACGTCGTCCTCGAGCATGGCGCGCACCAGCAGGGTGCCGGTGACGGCGCGGCCGAGCGGCGTGGTGTTGAAGTACGCGCGCCCGCCGGAGCGGATGTGGAACGCGCCGCAGGTCAGCGCGGCCAGGCCCTCCTCGACGAGCGCCGCGCGGCAGTCGACCAGGCGCGCGACCTCGGCGCCGTAGGTCTGGGCACGGCCGGGCACCGAGGCGATGTCGGGCTCGTCGTACTGGCCGATGTCGGCGGTGTACGTGCACGGGATGGCGCCCTTGTCGCGCATCCAGGCGACGGCGACCGAGGTGTCGAGCCCGCCGGAGAAGGCGATGCCGACGCGCTCGCCGACAGGGAGGGAGGTGAGGACCTTGGACATGGCAAAACTATGCAACAACTCGCATTGTCATGCAAGCCCGCGCATGATCATGCAGCTCCGCGGGGGTGCGCGTCCGGCCCCGCGCCGCCCCGCTCGCGCCACATGTCCAGCCCGATGTCCACCAGAGGCACCCGGACGAGTGCGGGCACCGCGGCCAGGTCGTGCCAGGCGGCCATGTCCGTGGAGCCGCCGACCTCGAAGGTCAGCTCGCCGCCGGTGACCCGTCCCGCGTAGAGCAGCCGTACGGAGTGATGGTCGACGGGGCGGCGCAGGCCCCGGCGCGGGAACGGGCGGCGGGAGGAGTGCACGCCGAGGAGACCGGTCACCTCGATGCGGTAGCCGGTCTCCTCCAGCAGTTCCCTGCGGACCGTGTCGTACGGGTCCTCGCCGTGTTCCATGCCGCCGCCCGGCAGCACCCACTCGGGCGTACCGTCCTCGGCCGGGGAGCGGGCCAGCAGGACCTGGCCGTCACGGACGCATATGGCGTAGGCCGCCACCCTCAGCTTCTGCCGCATCCCCGGAACTTAGCGCGCGGGCAGCGGATTGGCCGGGGAGTACTCGGGCGCGGACCAGCGCAGCGGGAGCGCGGCGGGGGTCTCGACGACCTCCGCGATCCCGAAGCGCACGACGCGGGCGCCGTCCGGCTCGAAGTCCGTGCGCGCCTCGCCGGTCAGCTGGAGCGTCGTGCCCGTCGTCCAGTCCAGGATCAGCAGGCCCGCGCGCGGGTCGGCGGCCAGGTTGCCGAGCGTGAGGAACATGGCGTTGCCCGCGTAGTCGCGCCAGCTCAGCTCGCGCGGCGAGTCGACCCGGAGGAAGCCGGGATGCCCACCGCGGTGGCTGGCGTCGGCGCCGTCCGGGTGCACGGTGGCCACGAACGCGGTGTCGGCCGCCGCGACGAACGCCGCCTGCTCCGCGGTGAGCGCGGCCCCCCGGCGCGGCGGCCGCGGCACGCGGTCCGCCACCACCTCGTACGAGGACCGCTTCTGGAGGTACTTCGGACAGTTCGAGAACACCTGCCGCGCCGCCACCGCGAACCCCCGCGCGGTCGGCTCGGCCACACCGTTGAGGCGCATCCGGCGGCGGGCGCGCGGGTCGAGGGCGAGGGTGCCGACGGGGGTGCCGGGGGTCGCGAGGGCCGTTGTGAGCGGGTCGGCCGGGGGCGGTCCGGCCGCGACGGAGATCCCGTGCGGGCCGGTGGCGCGGACGAAGCCGGGGGCGCCGGCGAGGGGCGAGGCCCACACGCCGCCGCCCGCCGGGTCGGCCGCGCCGACAACCAGCAGGGGCTGGAGCTCCAGGAAGGCCGCCGCCACCGGCTTGATGCCGAGGCCGATGGAGCGGCCGACGTGGTCGGCGAGGTCCCGCACGCCGACCCGTTCCTGCACGGCGAGCGAGCCCGCGTGATAGACGCCGGGCACTAGAAGAACCCGCAGGTCGGAGTGGAGTCGTGGGGGGCGGGGGCGCCTTCGGCGCCGTTCGGCGCGCAGATCTCCAGGCGGATGCCGTCCGGGTCGTGGAAGAAGATGCCGCCCGACGCGGCGCCTTCCCGGTGGGCCACCACACCGTCGTAGGCGAACTCCACGCCGTACGCCCGCAGCGCCTCCTCGTACTCCCTGACCCGCTCCATCGAGCCGGCCTCCAGGGCCAGGTGGTGCAGCCCGGAGCGGTCGGCGGCGAACGGCTGCTCCGCCTGCTCCCACAGGGCGAGGGCCAGCCCCTCCCCGTCGCCGAGGAGCGCGAACCGCCGGCCCTCCTCCTTGCCCTCGGCCAGCAGCCGGAAGCCCAGGAGGTCCCGGTAGAAGGCGAGCGAGCGGCCGATGTCGGTGACGTTCAGGCCGACGTGGCCGGTGCGCAAGGTCATGACTGTCCCCTTCAGCAGACACGGACGGGGCTTCGTTTTCTAACCCCTGTAAAAGACATTAGAGGTTAGACAGGGGGAGTGCAACCGGTGATCTAAGCTTGAGGGGTTAGTTCCGAAGGAGGCCGCCGATGCCCACCGCCCGCGATCCCCGCCCGCTGACCGGCGAGCCGCTCGCCCTCGACCTGCTCAACACCCGCTGGGTCCAGGACGGCGCCCCGCGCGACCTGCTCGACGGCACGGAAGGACTGGCGGTCTGGCTCGCGGCCAACGGGCTCGACGGGCGGTTCACCGCCGACGCGGACACCCTGCGCCACACCCTGCGGGCACGCGACGCCCTGCTGGCGGCGGTGGACGGCTCCCTCGCGGCCGGCGCCGCGGCCGTGGACGCGGTCCTCGCGCACGGGCGGATCCGGGCCACCCTCACCGAGGCGGGACCGGGCGAGGAGGCCGAGTTCGCGGACGCCTCCTGGGGGCCGGGCTGGCTCGCCGCCCGCGACTACCTCACGCTGCTCGCCACCGCGCCGGACCGCGTCCGCCGCTGCGCCCACGAGGCCTGCGTGCTGCACTTCCTCGACACGTCACGCAACGGCACGCGCCGCTGGTGCTCGATGGCCGTGTGCGGCAACCGCGCCAAGGCGTCCCGGCACTACGCCCGGACGAAGGACGCCTGACGGGCGGGCCAGTTGCCGCGATCGGGTACGAAACACCCATAACCCATCGCGGGTTTTCCCCATACATCCATATCGTTTCGGTCAACCTTCCCCAAACATCGGTCCCTTGGGTAAAGCTGAGCGGTCGTCCGGTGTCGCATTCCGGACGACAAGCGACAACGCTCGTTCCCTCACCTGTAAGGGATGCCGATGACCCACACCCCCCAGAGCGATCCGATACCGGGCGCCAGACGCGTGGCCCGTATCGCCGTGGCCGCCGGTCTGGTGGCCGCGCTCTCCGCGGCCGGGCCGATACCCCTGGCCTTCGCCGCGGACCCGGCCGCGCCGGCCGCGGCGGCCGACCCGGACGTCAAGTCCGCCCACGACAAGCTCGGCTCCGACGACGCCGACCTGCTCGCCGAGGCCAAGGCCGACGGCGACAAGAGCGTGACCATGATGGTCGCCACCGCGCCCGGGCAGACCGAGCAGGTCGCGAAGCAGCTGGACTCCGTCGACGGCGGTCTCGTGGGCAGTACGTACGACAAGCTCGGCTACGTCCGTGCGACCGTCCCCACCGGCAAGGCCGACGCGGCGATCGCCGCCGCGGTGAAGCTGTCCTCCGTGCAGGCCATCGACCTGCGCGAGGAGATCCCGCTGGAGGACCCGTCGCCGAACGCGCGCGGCGCGAAGGGCACGAGCGCCACCGGGAGCTACCCGGCCCCCGGCAAGGACACGCCCGCCGAGAACCCGTACAACCCGTCCTTCGAGACCGGCGCCGTCGAGTTCGTCGAGGACCACCCGAAGGCGGACGGGCGCGGCATCACCATCGGCATCCTGGACTCCGGTGTCGACCTCGGTCACCCGGCGCTGCAGAAGACCACGACCGGCGAGCGCAAGATCGTCGACTGGGTGACGGCGACCGACCCGGTCGCCGACGGGGACAACACCTGGCGCCGGATGACCACCTCGGTGGCCGGTCCCGCCTTCTCCATCACCACCTCCGCCCTCGGCACGGAGACCTTCAAGGCCCCCGAGGGCGCCTACCGGTTCAACTACTTCTCCGAGTCCGCCACCACGGGTGGCGACATGGCCGGCGACCTGAACCGCGACGGCGACACCACGGACGTCTGGGGCGTGCTCTACGACGCCGCCGCCGGCACCGTCCGCGTCGACCTGAACGACGACCTCGACTTCACCAACGACGACGCGATGAAGCCGTACAAGGACGGCTTCCAGGTCGGCTACTTCGGCACCGACAACCCGGCGACCGAGATCGCCGAGCGCATCCCGTTCGTCGTCGAGATCCGCAAGGACGTCGTCTACAACGCCTCCGGCGCCAAGGCCGACTACGTCAGCATCGGTGTCATCGAGGGCTCGCACGGCACCCACGTGGCCGGCATCACCGCCGCCAACGGCCTGTTCGGCGGCGAGATGAACGGCGCGGCGCCCGGCGCCAAGCTGGTCTCCTCGCGCGCCTGCACCTGGACCGGCGGCTGCACCAACGTGGCGCTCACCGAGGGCATGATCGACCTCGTCGTCAACCGCGGCGTCGACATCGTCAACATGTCGATCGGCGGCCTGCCGGCGCTGAACGACGGCAACAACGCCCGCTCGGCGCTCTACACCCGCCTGATCGACGAGTACGGCGTCCAGCTGGTGATCTCCGCGGGCAACTCCGGCCCCGGCACCAACACCATCGGCGACCCCGCACTCTCCGACAAGGTCATCTCGGTCGGCGCGACCATCTCCCAGGAGACCTGGGCCGCCAACTACGGCTCCGCGGTGAAGAAGGACTACGCGATGATGCCGTTCTCCTCGCGCGGTCCGCGTGAGGACGGCGGCTTCACGCCGACCCTGTCCGCGCCCGGCGCGGCGATCAACACCACGCAGACCTGGTCGCCCGGCGGCCCGGTCGCCGAGGCCGGCTACAGCCTGCCGCCCGGCTACTCCATGCTCCAGGGCACCTCGATGGCCTCCCCGCAGGCCACCGGCGCCGCCGCGCTGCTGCTGTCCGCCGCCAAGCGCAAGGGCATCGAACTGCCGCCGGCGAAGCTGCGCACGGCGCTCACCTCGACCGCCGACCACATCCCGGGCACCCAGGCCCACGAGGAGGGCGCGGGCCTGATCAACGTCGTCGACGCCTGGGACTCCGTCCTGGACGGCGCGAAGGCCCACGAGTACACCGTCAAGGCGCCGGTCGACACCGCGATCGACCAGTTCCTGAAGACGCCGGGCTTCGGCACCGGCCTCTACGACCGCGAGGGCGGTCTGAAGGCCGGTCAGAAGAAGACGTACGAGATCACGCTCACCCGCACCTCCGGTGCCGACCGCGCCGTCCGGCACGAGCTGCACCTGGAGAACAACGCGGGCGGCACCTTCCGCATCGTCGGCTCCGACGAGGTGAACCTGCCGCTGAACCAGCCGGTCACCGTCAAGGTGCAGGCCGCGCCGCGGTCCGCCGGGATCAAGAGCGCGATCCTCGAGGTCGACGACCCGCGCACCGAGGGCATCGACAAGCAGGTCCTCAACACGGTCGTGGTCTCCGCGCCGCTCGAGTACACGTACGCGGCGTCCGGTTCGGTGCAGCGCAACAGCCACAAGTCGTACTTCGTGACCGTGCCCGAGGGCGCGACGTCGCTGGAGGTCGCGCTGGGCGGGCTGAAGGACAAGAGCCAGACCCGGTTCATCGCCATCCACCCGTACGGCGTCCCGTCCGACCCGACGTCGACGGTCAACTGCTACGCGAACTACACCAACCCGGCCAACACCTGCCGCCCGGACGTGCGGTCGTACCCGAACCCGCAGCCGGGTGTCTGGGAGATCGAGGTCGAGTCGCGCCGTACGTCGCCGCTGCTCGACAACCCGTACAAGCTGGACGTCACCGTGCTCGGCGCGGCCTTCGACCCGCAGACCGTGACCGTGCCCGAGGCCAAGGTCGGCACCCCGGCCGCCGCCTCCTGGAAGGTGACCAACAAGTACGCCGCCCTGGAGGGCAAGCTGGTCGGCGGCCCGCTGGGCTCCTCCAAGACGGCCCGCCCGACCATCGCCAACGGGGTCACCCAGACCACCACGGTCCAGGTGCCCGAGGGCGCGCAGTCGCTGGACGTCACCATCGGCAACGTCTCCGACGCCGCCGCGGACCTCGACCTGGTCGTGAAGAACGCGGCCGGCACCCAGGTCGGCAGCTCCGCCGACGGTGACTCGGAGGAGTCGGTGTCCGTGGCCAAGCCGGCCGCCAGCACGTACACCGTCGAGGTCATCGGCTACTCGGTGCCCGCCGGTTCCACCGCCTACGACTACCTGGACGTGTTCTTCTCCAGCGCGCTCGGCTCCGTCACGGTCGACGACTCCGCGCCGGTGAAGCTCGGCACGGGTGCCTCGGCGACGGTCTCCGGCAGCGTCACCGCCGCCGCGGCCGCGCCCGAGGGCCGCGAGTTCTTCGGCCAGGTCCAGCTGGTCAACGCGCGCGGCACGGTCGCGGGCGTGGGCAGCGTGAAGATCGAGAAGGTCACGCCGTAACACCGGCACGACCTCGGGGCGGGCGTCCGTTGCGGGCGCCCGCCCCTTTCTCATGGGCCGGTCCTCACGGGCAGGTGGTGGAGCGCGCCCGCGGCAGTGCCTCGGCGATGGCGCGGCGCTGCGGGGCGATGTCCTCCTCGCCGACGAACCACAGGTCGGCCGCCTCGCCCCGGCGCGGGACGGCGACCAGCACGTGGTCGCCCTCGCGCAGGCTGCGGGGGGCGCCGAAGGCGGGTGCGTCGCCCGTGACGAAGGTGGCCTCGCCACCGGTGGCGCCGGCGGGCCGGTAGGACCGGATCACGTCCACGGTGACGCGCTCCTCGCCACCGCGCGGCCCCGGGACCACGTCGGTCACCGTGCCCTCCACCAGCAGCCGGGTGCAGGCGAGATAGGCGGGCGACCCGAGCGGCCCCAGCGACTTCTGCGCGCTCTCGGCCCCCTTGTCGGCCGCGCCGCTCGCCGCGTCGTCGACACCCTGCCCCGCCTGAACGGCCAGCCATCCCGTCCCCAGGAAGACGGCGAGGGCGGCGGCGAGCCCGAGGCCGTTGCGCACCCAGCGCAGGGTCCGCCGTGAGGGCTGCCGCGAGGGCTGCCGCGAAGGCCGCGGCGAGGGCACCGGTACGGGCTCGGGGCGGGCCGGCGCACGAGAGGCGGGCCCGGGCTCCGGTTCCGGCTCCGGTTCCGTCTCCGTCTCCGGCTGCGGTTCCGGCTCGGTCAGGGCGTGCGCGATGATGCCCAGCTGTTCCCGGAGCAGGGCCACGTCCGCCTCGGCGGAGCGGTATGCGGCCAGGAGGGCGGGGTCCGTGCGGGCGTCGTGGGGCAGGGGATCGCCGGTGAGGACGGCCATCAGGGGGTCGTCGCGGTCGTAGCCGCCCGGCCCGTCGTGTTCGACGGTCACGTCACACCACCTCGTCCTCGTGCAGCCGGGCGCGCAGGGCCCGGACCGCCGTGTGCAGCCTGCTCTTGACCGTGCCCTCCGGGATGCCCAGTTCCGCGGCGATGGAGCGCACCGGCAGGTCGGCGTAGAACCGGAGCACGACCACCTGCCGCTGGGCGGCGGGCAGCTCGTCCAGGCCCTGGGCGACGGCGACGGACAGCACGCTGGTGTCCTCGCCGGACGGGTGCTCCAGGTGCCGCAGCTGGGCGAGGCGTTCGCCGACGCGTTCCTGGCGGCGTTTGGCGCGGTGCCAGTCCACGGCGAGGTTGGAGGCGACGACCGCCGCCCACGCGGAGACGTCCCGCGGCGCCTCCCGTCCGCTCGCGGCGCGTTCCAGCAGCCGCAGGCGGACCTGCTGCACCCCGTCCGGCAGGTCCGCCTGCGGCACCCCGCCCAGCGCGAGCACCGCCCGCACCCGTCGTTCCTGGGCCGCGTCCAGCGGGTCGTCGGCACCGTGGTCGCCCCGGACACCCCGGTCCCCCCGGTCCGCCCCCTGGCCGCGGCGGGCCATTCTGCGCAGCACAGCCACCCCTCTCCTCGCCGCGTTTCCCCTATGACGCGGGGGGCGGCGGAAACGTTCGGCGGCTGCGGGAAGGACGAGGCGGTGTCGTACGTCACACCGGCGCCGAAACCAGGACGCCGCTCACATTCGCGCGCCGCCGGCGGGCCGGGCGCACCCGCGCCCACGGGGCGGACGAAAACCTGTTCGTCGCAGGCCGCGTCGGCAGAGCTTGCGGTCCGCGCCCCGTCCCGGACGGAATCCTGCGGGCCCGCGACCGGTGCCGCGAGACGCCCTCGGGACGCCGCTGACCTGGAGTGATCGTCCACGCCTCGGGCAAAGGATTGGACACACCTGCCGGGGTCCCCCGCATGATGGAAGGGGCCCGGCCGCCCGGGCACGTCACAGACACGCCACCCAGAGGAGTCCCCGTGAAGGTAGGAATCGTCGGAGCCACCGGCCAGGTCGGCACGGTCATGCGCAGGATCCTCGCCGAGCGGGACTTCCCGGTCGACGAGCTGCGTCTGTTCGCCTCGGCCCGCTCGGCGGGGACGGTCCTCGACGGGATCACGGTGGAGGACGCGTCCACGGCCGACTACACCGGCCTGGACATCGTGCTGTTCTCCGCGGGCGGGGCCACTTCCAAGGCGCTGGCCGAGAAGGTCGCCGCCCAGGGCGCGGTCGTGATCGACAACTCGTCCGCCTGGCGGCGCGACCCCGAGGTCCCGCTGGTGGTCTCCGAGGTCAACCCGCACGCGGTCGCCAACCGCCCCAAGGGCATCATCGCCAACCCGAACTGCACCACGATGGCCGCGATGCCGGTGCTGAAGCCGCTGCACGCGGAGGCGGGTCTCGAGGCCCTGGTGGTGGCCACCTACCAGGCCGTGTCCGGTTCCGGCCTCGCGGGTGTCGACGAGCTGTTCGAGCAGGTCCAGAAGGTCGGCGCGGACGCCCCCAAGCTCACCCACGACGGCTCGGCCGCCGAGTACCCGGCGCCGAACAAGTACGTCGCGCCGATCGCGTACAACGTGCTGCCGCTGGCCGGCTCCATCGTCGACGACGGCCTGAACGAGACCGACGAGGAGCAGAAGCTCCGCAACGAGTCCCGCAAGATCCTGGAGATCCCCGGGCTGAAGGTCTCCGGCACCTGCGTGCGCGTCCCCGTCTTTACCGGGCACTCCCTCCAGGTCAACGCCCGTTTCGCCCGCCCGATCAGCGTCGAGCGCGCCAAGGAGCTGCTGGCCGGCGCCCCCGGCGTCGCCCTCACCGAGGTGCCGACCCCGCTGCAGGCGGCCGGCCAGGACCCGTCGTACGTCGGCCGTATCCGCCGTGACGAGACGGTGGAGAACGGGCTGGCCTTCTTCGTCTCCAACGACAACCTGCGCAAGGGCGCGGCCCTGAACGCGGTGCAGATCGCGGAGCTGGTGGCGGCGGAGCTGACCACCAAGCGCGAGCAGTAGACGACGCCGCGGCGAAGCGGCGGGGGCGGTCACCGGGCGTCGGCGGCCGCCCCTCTCGCGTACCCGGCGGCGACCGCCGCGAGCAGCGCCGGCACCGCCCCCAGCACCAGTACGGCGGTGGCACCGGCCCCGTCGGCGACCCGGCCGCCGAGGAACGCGCCGAACGCGATGGCGCCGTTGAACACCCCCGCGAACAGGGCGGAGGCTGCCTCGCGGGCGCCCGGCGCGGCGGCCGACAGCCAGGTCTGGGCGGTCACCGAGACACCGCCGTAGACCAGGCCCCACAGGGTCAGCAGCGCCGCCGACGCGGGCAGCGAGCCGCCCGCCGGGACGAGCAGCGCCACGACCGTGCCGAGCGCGGCGGCGATCGCGGGCAGCGCCCGGCGCGGGACGCGGGCCGCGAGCGCGCCGCCCGCGAAGGTCCCGGCGATGCCCGCGAGGCCGTAGCCGAGCAGCAGGACGCTGATCAGGCCGGGGCCGGTGCCCGGCACCCGCTCCAGCACCGGGCGGACGTAGGTGTACGCCGCGAAGTGGCCGGTGACCAGCAGCGCGATCGCGGTCAGCCCGCGCGCCACCGCCGGGGTGCGCAGCAGCTCGGGGAAGGCGCCGAGCCGGACGGGCCGCTCGGCGGGCAGCGGGGGCAGCGCCACCGCCAGCAGGGCCGCGACGGCCAGGGCGAGGGCGGTGAGCGCGGCGAACGCCCACCGCCAGCCGGCCAGCGCGCCCAGGTAGGTGCCGGCCGGGACGCCGAGCACGGAGGCGACCGCGATGCCGCTGAACACGAGTGCGGTGGCCCGCCCGGCGGCGGGGCCGGGCACCAGCCGGGCGCCCAGTCCCGCGGCGACCGCCCACACCCCGCCGATGCACACCCCGACGACGGCGCGGGCGAGCAGCAGCACGGCGATGTGCGGGGCGAGCGCGGAGAGCAGGTCGGCCGCCGCGAGGAGGAGCAGCAGGGCGCTCAGCACGGTCCGCCGGTCGGCGCGGCGTACGGCGACCGGCAGCAGCGGGGCGGCGAGCGCCGCGAGCAGGCCGGGCAGGGTGAGGGCGAGTCCGGCGGTGCCCGCGGAGACGTCCAGGCCGGCGGCGAGCGAGGTGAGCAGGCCGACCGGCAGCATCTCGGTGGTGACGACGGCGAAGGTGGCGGCGGCCAGGGCCAGGACGGCCGCCCAGGGACGGCGGACCGCTTCCGGGGCGGCGCGGCCGCCGCGCGTGGTGGTGGAGGACATGTCTCCACCCTTTTGCGGGTGCGCGCCCGGAACAACGGCGAAGCGTTCAGCCTTCCATGAGCAGGGCTCATACATCGAGGTGAGGGGGCGGCTGTGGCGTCGGGAGCGGAGCTGCGGGAGCTGGAGTGCTTCCTGGTGCTCGCGGAGGAGCTGCACTTCGGGCGGACCGGGGAGCGGCTGTACGTCTCGCAGTCCCGGGTGAGTCAGCTGCTGCGCTCCCTGGAGCGGCGGATCGGCGCCCGCCTGGTCCACCGGTCCAGCCGCCGGGTGGCGCTCACCCCGCTGGGTGAACGCCTCCTCGGCGACCTGCGTCCGGCGTACGACGCGCTGCGCTCGGCCGTGGACGGTGCCCGCGCGGCGGCCCGCGGCGTCACCGGCACGCTGCGGGTGGGCTTCCAGGGGACGGCGAACGCGCGGCTGATCGATGCGGTCGCCGCGTTCGAGCGAGCCCGTCCGGGCTGTGCGGCCGAGCTGGTGGAGATCCCGTTCGCGGATCCGTTCGGCGCGGTGCGCGACGGTTCGGTGGACGCCGCGGTCGTCCTGATGCCGGTGGACGAGCCGGACCTGGTGCGGGGCCCGGTCTTCTCGCGCCGGCGCCTGACCGTCGCCGTGTCCGTGCGGCACCCGCTCGCCGCCCGTGCCTCGGTCCGCGCCGCCGACCTGGCCTCGGTGCCCCTGGTCACGGCCGCCGCGCCGGCCCCGGCCTACTGGCGCGCGGCCCAGGCGCCCGGCCCCGTCGCCGGTCCGGCGGTGACCACCCTCCAGGAGGGCCTGACCCGGGTCGCCACCGGCCGCGCCGCCCTGCTGCTGTGCCTGCCGACGGCCGCCCACCATCACCGCGAGGACGTCGCCTACGTCCCGGTCGACGACCTGCCGGACTCGGCGCTGGCCGTGGTGTGGCACCGCGACCGCGAGACGGAGCCGGTGCGGGCGTTCGCGCGGGCGGTGGCGGAGGGCCGGGACTGAGGCGGGCGGTGGCGGAGGGCCGGGACTGAGGGCGGACGGCGAGCGGTGCGGCGGGCCCCCGTGGTCCCCTTACGGCCGCCGCGCCCCCACCCTCCTACGGCCGCCGCACCCCGTGGCCCCTACGGCCGCCGCACCCCGCACCCCCTACGACCGCCGCACCTCGTACCCCCTACGACCGCCGCACCTCGTACAGGAAGCACCCGTACTCCACGGCCCGCACGTGCACCAGCGCCACCTCGGGATCGGCGTACGCCTGCGCGAGGGCGTCCTCGAAGGACTCGGGCGGGGTGACCAGGTGCCCGCCGAGGATGCGGCCGTCGGCGGAGTAGCGGCGCAGCACGCGGTGGGAGTTCGTGAAGGGCAGGCCGTCGCCCGCGGGGCCGGGGCAGCCGGCGGCGTGGACGAAGACGGGGCCCTGCTCGTCGTAGGCGCCGGGGTCGGCGCCCGTGCGGGCCGCCCAGCGGCGCAGCGGGGCGTAGGAGACCAGGGCGATGGTCTCGCCGGGGGTGCTGCGGCGCAGGCAGCAGCGCAGCGGGGCGCCGCCCTCCTCGTCGGTCACGGGGACCGTCGGGCGCCCGGCGTCGTCGGTGGAGCGCAGCTCCTTCAGGACCTCCGGCGGGACGGGGTGTGCGGTGTACGTCGTCATGGCCCCACGGTCCTGCGCGGCGGACCCGTCGCCCGGCGGGATACGGACATCGCGTTCTGTGCGGGTCCCGTGGAAGGATGGCGCAACCCACACATATCGAGGAGATGACGCGTGCCTGGCACAAACCTGACTCGCGAAGAGGCGCAGCAGCGGGCGAAGCTGCTCACCGTTGACTCGTACGAGATCGATCTCGACCTCTCCGGGGCGCAGGAGGGCGGGACGTTCCGGTCCGCGACCACGGTGCGCTTCGATGTCGCGGAGAACGGTGCGGAATCGTTCATCGACCTGGTGGCCCCGGCCGTCCACGAGGTGACCCTCAACGGTGACTCGCTCGACCCGGCCGAGGTCTTCGCGGACTCCCGGATCGCCCTGCCCCGCCTGCTGGAGGGCCGCAACGTCCTGCGGGTCGTCGCCGACTGCGCGTACACCAACACCGGTGAGGGACTGCACCGGTTCGTCGACCCGGTCGACGACCAGGCGTACCTGTACACCCAGTTCGAGGTGCCGGACGCCCGCCGGGTCTTCGCCTCGTTCGAGCAGCCGGACCTGAAGGCCACGTTCCGGTTCACCGTGCGGGCGCCGGAGGGCTGGACGGTGATCTCGAACTCGCCGACGCCGGAGCCGAAGGACAACGTCTGGGAGTTCGCGCCGACGCCGCGCATCTCCACGTACGTCACCGCGCTCATCGCGGGCCCGTACCACAGCGTGCACAGCGTGTACGAGAAGGACGGGCAGTCCGTCCCGCTCGGCATCTACTGCCGTCCGTCGCTCGCCGAGTTCCTCGACGCGGACGCCATCTTCGAGGTGACCCGGCAGGGCTTCGACTGGTTCCAGGAGAAGTTCGACTACGCGTACCCATTCGAGAAGTACGACCAGCTGTTCGTGCCGGAGTTCAACGCGGGCGCGATGGAGAACGCGGGCGCGGTGACCATCCGCGACCAGTACGTGTTCCGCTCGAAGGTGACGGACGCGGCGTACGAGGTGCGCGCGGAGACCATCCTGCACGAGCTGGCCCACATGTGGTTCGGCGACCTGGTCACCATGGAGTGGTGGAACGACCTGTGGCTGAACGAGTCGTTCGCCACCTACACGTCGATCGCCTGCCAGGCCGCGGCGCCCGGCTCGCGCTGGCCGCACTCGTGGACCACGTTCGCGAACTCGATGAAGACCTGGGCGTACCGGCAGGACCAGCTGCCGTCCACGCACCCGATCATGGCGGACATCCGCGACCTGGACGACGTGCTCGTCAACTTCGACGGCATCACGTACGCCAAGGGCGCGAGCGTGCTGAAGCAGCTGGTGGCGTACGTCGGCGAGGACGAGTTCTTCCGCGGCGTGCAGGCGTACTTCAAGCGGCACGCGTTCGGCAACACCCGCCTGTCCGACCTGCTGGGCGCGCTGGAGGAGACCTCCGGCCGCAACCTGAAGACCTGGTCGAAGAAGTGGCTGGAGACCGCGGGCATCAACGTCCTGCGCCCGGAGATCGTCACGGACGCCGACGGGGTCATCACCTCCTTCGGCATCCGGCAGGAGGCCCCGGCGCTGCCCGCGGGCGCCAAGGGCGAGCCGACGCTGCGCCCGCACCGCATCGCGGTCGGCCTGTACGACCTCGACGAGGCGTCCGGCAAGCTGGTGCGCACCGAGCGCGTGGAGCTGGACGTCGACGGGGAACTGACGGACGTACCGCAGCTGGTGGGCAAGCGCCGGCCGGCCGCCGTGCTGCTCAACGACGACGACCTGTCGTACGCGAAGGTCCGGCTGGACGAGGCGTCGCTGCGCACCGTCACCGAGCACCTGGGCGACTTCGCGGAGTCCCTGCCGCGCGCGCTGTGCTGGGCGTCGGCGTGGGACATGACGCGCGACGGGGAGCTGGCGACCCGCGACTACCTGTCCCTGGTGCTGTCCGGCATCGGCAAGGAGTCCGACATCGGCGTGGTGCAGTCGCTGCACCGCCAGGTGAAGCTGGCGATCGACCTGTACGCCGACCCCGCCGCCCGCGAGACGCTGCTGGCCCGCTGGACCGAGGCGACGCTGGCGCATCTGCGGTCCGCCGCGCCGGGCGGCGACCACCAGCTGGCCTGGGCGCGGGCGTTCGCGGCGACGGCCCGCACGCCGGAGCAACTGGACCTCCTGGAGGGCCTGCTGGACGGCACGCAGTCGGTGGAGGGCCTGGTCGTGGACACCGAGCTGCGCTGGGCGTTCGTGCAGCGGCTGGCCGCGGTCGGCCGCTACGACGAGGCGGAGATCGCCGCCGAGTACGAGCGGGACAGGACGGCGGCGGGCGAGCGGCACGCCGCCACGGCCCGCGCCGCCCGCCCGACGGCCGAGGCGAAGGCGGAGGCCTGGGCGTCGGTCGTGGAGTCGGACAAGCTGCCGAACGCCGTGCAGGAGGCGGTGATCTCCGGCTTCGTCCAGACCGACCAGCGTGAGCTGCTCGCGCCGTACGCGGACCGGTTCTTCGAGGTGGTCAAGGACGTGTGGGAGTCCCGTTCCCACGAGATGGCCCAGCAGATCGCCGTCGGCCTGTACCCGTCGGTCCAGATCTCCCGCGAGACGCTGGACAAGACGGACGCCTGGCTCGCCTCCGCCGAGCCGGGCGCGGCACTGCGCCGGCTGGTCTCGGAGTCCCGGGCGGGCGTCGAACGCGCCCTGAAGGCCCAGGCGGCGGACGCGGCGGCGGGCGCCGCCCGGTAGCGTCCGGCAGGACGCCCGTCCCGCAGTACGCCCGTCCCGCAGTACGCCCGTGAGGGGCGCCCGGTGCGACACCGGGCGCCCCTCACGGGGTCTAGGACTCACGGGGTACGGCGAAAGGGGTACGGCGAACCCCTCCGCGGAGGGACGCGCACCCACGTGCCGGCGCCCTACCGTCGAGGGCATGAAGATCGCCATTCTCGGAACGGGCACGGTGGGCCGCCACCTCGCCCAGGGCTGGCTGCGGGCCGGTCATGACGTCGTCCTCGGTTCCCGCAGGCCCGAGGAGGCCCGGCCGCGCGCCGAGGGCCTGCCGGTGACGGACCTCGCCTCGGCCGTGGCCGACGCGCCGGTCGTGGTCAACGCGACACCGGGCACCGCGTCGGTGGAGCTGCTGACGTCCCTGGGAGCGGACGCGCTGGCCGGGAAGGTGCTGCTGGACGTCGCCGTCGGGTTCACCGAGGGCGGCGACCTGTCGCACCTCGGGGAGAGCCTGGGCGAGGAGATCCAGCGGACCTTCCCGGCGACCCGGGTCGTCAAGTCCCTGTGCACCGTCGACAGCGAGCTGATGATCGCGCCCGGCTCGGTCGAGGGCCCCTCCACCCTCTTCGTCTCCGGCGACGACGCGGACGCCAAGCGCACGGTCCTCGGCCTCCTGCGCGACCTGGGCTGGCCGGAGGGCTCCCTCCTCGACCTCGGCGGCATCACCACGGCCCGCGGACAGGAGCACTACAGCCTGCTGTTCCTCGCCATCGCCAAGGCCCTGGGGTCGTACGGCTTCGGGATACAGGTGGTGAGGGAGCGGGCCTGACGGCCGGAGTCACCCGCCGAGCGTGACCGGGCCGAGCCCTGACGGCAGATGCCGCACGGCCACCGCCACGGCCTCCCGCGCGGTGGCGAACACGCCGAGGTCCGAGGAGGCCATGCTCCTGCCCACCCCGTACCGGCCGTCGCTGCCGGCCGACAGACGCGGTCCGACGACGGTCAGGTCCGGGCGGGTCGTGACCGAGAAGCGCAGCGCCCAGTGGCTGGTGAACGGATAGAGGGCGCGCAGCGCCGGCTGGGCGTACGCCGCCTCGATCAGTGCCCGGTGGGTGTCCCGCCAGACGTACTCCAGTTCCTCCGCCTGCCGGCGCAGGCCCTGCCACTCGGATTCCGCCATCAGCGCGGGATCCGGGTCGGGCGTCTCGATCCGTCCGGTCAGGTGCACGAAGGGCGCCGCCCGGCGGATGCCGTCCAGCGCGGTCCCGTCGTGCCAGGCGCGGGCGGCGGCGGCGAGCTGCGCCAGGTCCGCTGTCCCGCCGTCGACCAGGGGCACGCCCTGGAACGGCTCCGTACCGCGGATCGACCACCGCCGCTCGTGCCGCGACGCGCTGATCTCGAGCGGTGCACGGTGCGGCAGGAGGCTTTCGGCCGTCGCGTGCAGCAGGGGCTGGTGGTCCGACGCCTTGAAGGGAACGCAGCCGTGACCGGGACGGCGCTCCGCCTCGGCCCGAAGCGCCGCGGCGAGGCTGCCGCGGGCCGCGACCTCGGGGTAGAGAACGGCGGGATCACTCGGTGTGGGCACGGCTTCCCCCTGCGCTGGTCCGGTCGGGTCCGGTCCCCGACGCGCCATCTTGATCGCCACGGGAGGAGAGGTCAACGCCCCGCCGCCTCCCGCAGCGCCCGCAGCACCCTTCCCACCGCCGGTGCCTCCTGTGCGCCCTTGCGTACGGCCGCGACGACGTGGTCGCGGCCTGGTTGACGAGGGTGTTGCAGACGGCGACGCCGAGGAAGGACGCGAGGACGACGAAACCGAGGTGACGCCTGATCAGATCCCGTTGCCGCCAGGCCTGCCGGGCGCCGAAGGGGGCGACGACCGCGAGCGCCACCACCCAGCGCCAGAACGCGTGCTGCACGGGCGGGACGCTGTCGTGCAGGGCCCGGGAGGTGGCGTGGGGGTGGGTGCGGGGGTGGTGGTCCTGTGCAGGACGGGTGCCACGGAGGTCCTTTCGGTGGCCGGGGAGATCGATGGATCTACCGTCGCAACGCGGAACCCGTCACGTCCATCGAATCCTTTCGACCGTTCCTTTCACCAGAACTGAACGATCCGATGGCCATTCGGGAGGCCGCCTCCGGCGCCTTCGCGCGCGGCGCGAGCTGTCCCGCCACCGTCGCGCCGGAGGCGAGCGCCATGCCCGCCAGTTGCAGCGGGGTGAGCGCCTGCCCGAGCGCGGCCCAGCCGACGACGGCGGCGGTGAGCGGGGAGAGCGGCCCGAGGAAGGTGACCTGGGTGGCGGTGAGCCCGCCGATGCCGCGGAACCAGAGCCAGTAGGCGAGCGCGGTGTTGGCGAGGGAGAGGTACAGGTAGCCGCCGACGGCGGGGGCGTCCAGGGCGGGCGGCGCGCCCTCGACGAGGAAGGCGACGGGAGCGATGATCAGCCCGCCGGCGGTCAGCTGCCAGCCGGTGAGCGCGAGCGGTCCGACACCGTCGGGGCGGCCCCAGCGCTTGGTGAGCACGGTCCCGGCGGACATGGAGAGGGTCGAGCCGAGCGCGGCCGGCACGCCGAGGGTGTCCAGGGCGCCGGCCGCCTTCAGGACCACGAGGCTGACCCCGCACGCGGCGGCGATCGCGGCGAGCACGGCCCTCAGGGTGGCCCGCTGCCCCAGCAGCAGGGCGGAGAGTCCGATGACGAAGAGCGGCCCGACCGAGCCGACGACCGCGGCGAGCCCGCCGGGCAGCCGGTACGCCGAGAGGAACAGCAGCGGGAAGAACGCGCCGATGTTGAGCGCGCCGAGCACCGCCGCCTTGCCCCACCAGAGGCCGCGCGGCAGCACCCGGGCGAGGGCGAGGAGCAGCAGCCCGGCGGGCAGGGCGCGCGTCAGGGCGGTGAACAGGGGGCGGTCCGGGGGCAGGAACTCGGTGGTGACGGCGTAGGTGGTGCCCCAGGAGACGGGGGCGAGCGCGGTGAGCAGGACGGTGGCGGAGCGCTTCATGGCGGACCCCCTTCGAGGCGTGAGGTGGCCGCTGCGCGAACAGCTTGGCACTCATCAGCTTGGCAGTAATTAGCTTAGCGCTAAGCAAGTTTCCGTCAAGCTACTTTCTTGCGGCCGACCCATCCCACGCGGATACTCCTTCCATGACGCAGAGCCCGCCGACCGCCCCGGACCAGCCCGCCCCCGACGCGGTGGACGCGATCATCGAGCAGTGGGCCGCCGTGCGCCCCGACCTCGACACCCGCGCGATGGAGGTCTTCGGCCGCATCTACCGGCTCTCGCGCGCGATGGGCGACCGTACGGAGAAGGCGTACGCCCGCTTCGGCATCTCCCGCGGCGAGTTCGACGTCCTCGCGACCCTGCGCCGGGCCGGCGAGCCGTTCACCCTCTCCCCCCGGCAGCTGTCCGCCACCCTGATGCTCACCACCGGTGGCATGACCGGCCGCCTCGACAAACTGGAGCGCGCCGGTCTGCTGCGCCGCTCCCCCGACCCGCACGACCGCCGCGGTCTGCAGGTCACCCTCACCGACGAGGGCCTCGCCCTCATCGAGGAGGCCGTCGGCGCGGGCGTCGCCACCCAGACGGAGGCCCTTTCCGCCCTCACCGACGAGCAGGCCCGCCACCTGGCGGACCTGCTGCGACGGCTGCTGGCGGCGACCGTCTAGGACGGCGCCCCGTGGCGGCCGGGGCCGCCCACGTGCGCCCCCGGCACCTCCGGACCCGTGCCACCCACGTGCGCCCCCGGCATCTCGGGACCCGTGCCACCCACGTGCGCCCTCAGCGCCGCCTCCACTTCCGCCCCGTCCGCCGACTCCGCCGCCCAGGCCGCGTAGCCGTCGGGGCGGACCAGGAGGACGGTGCGCCGGGTGCTCGCCCAGCGGGCCGTGACCAGGCGGTCCTCGCGGGTGTCGCCCGCGTCGTGATCCCCGGGGGTGACGAGGACGAACCGGCCGCCGCGCAGGGCCTCGTAGAGGCGGGAGCCGTCGGCGAAGCGGAGGTCGGGAACGCGCCTGCCGGTCAGGGGGTGGGCGCCGCGGGGCGCCGGATAGCGGTAGCCGATGCCGGTGATCTGGGCGACGACCCTGCGGCGGACCGGGCCGGAGAAGCCGGCGAAGGCGGCCATGAGGGCGCGCAGGGCGAGGGCCGCCGGGCGCCTGGCCATGGCGAGGCGCAGGATGCCGCCGCTGCTGCGCAGCACCGCCCTGCCGACGGGGTGGCGCTCGGTGTCGTAGGTGTCGAGGAGGTCAGGGGCGGCGTGGCCGTGCAGCACCTGGGCCAGTTTCCAGCTCAGGTTGGCCGCGTCCTGGAGGCCCGTGTTCATGCCCTGGCCGCCCGCCGGGCTGTGCACGTGCGCGGCGTCCCCGGCGAGGAAGACCCGGCCGACGCGGTAGGTGGGCGCCTGACGTTCGTCGCTGTGGAAGCGGGACAGCCAGCGGGGGTCGCGCATCCCGAGGTCGCCGCCCAGCGCGCGGCGCACGATCCCCCGGATCTCCTCCAGGTCGACGGGGGTGTCGTCGGGGACGTCGCGGCGGCGGTCCCAGGCGGCGACCCGGTGGTAGCCGTCGCCGAAGGGGACGACGAGGGCGAAGGCGTCGCCGACGGCGTTCGCGGTCATCAGGTCCGCGTGGCGCGGGTCGAGCCGGACGTCCGCGAGGACGATCGAGCGGATCACCGAGCGGCCGGGGAAGGGCAGTCCGACGGCCTGGCGTACGGCGCTGCGCAGGCCGTCCGCGCCGACGGCGTACGCCGCGCGCAGCGTCCCGGTCCGGCCGTCCGCGGTCCTCACCTCGACGGTCACGCCGCTCGCGTCCTGGGTCAGCCCGGTCACCTCCGTCTCGTGGCGGAACTCGGCCCCCGCCGCCACCGCCCGCCGCTCCAGCGCCTTCTCCACCTCGTACTGCGGGACGACCAGCAGGTGCCGGAAGCGGGTGGGGAGGGAGTCGAACCCGACGGCGAGCCCGCCGAACAGGCGCAGCCGGTCCACCGGGCGGCCGACGGCCTCCAGTTCGTCGGCGAGGCCGCGGGCGTCGAGCTGTTCGAGGGTGCGGGCGTGCACGGCGAACGCGCGCGTCAGGTTACTGGTCCGGCGGGGGCGCTTCTCGAGGACGGTGACGGGGACGCCCGCGGTGGCGAGGTCACCGGCGAGCAGGAGGCCGGTGGGGCCGGAGCCGACGACGATGACCGAGGGTGCGGTGCTCGTGGTGCCGTTCATGGGGCCTCCCGGATGCCGGCGCATGGTGGTCAACGCCTGTTGGTCAACGCCTGTTGGTCAACACGTGTTGGCCACCCTTGTCGTCAACCGTAGGGCGTGCGACGGGGGGCGGTCAACGCTTGTTGGCCAACATGTGTTGGCATAGCCTCGTCGGCATGACCGACAGCCCCGACAGCTCCCGGGCGCGCCGCTCCGACGCCACCCGCACCGCCATCCTCGACGCCGCCCGGGAACGTTTCGCCTCCGACGGCTACGACCGCGCCACCATCCGGGCCATCGCCCGGGACGCGGGCATCGACCCGTCGATGGTGATGCGCTACTACGGCAACAAGGAGGGCCTGTTCGCGGCGGCCGTCGCCGTCGATCTGCGCCTGCCCGACCTGGCCGGGGTCGCCGGTGCCGAGGTCGGCCGGGCCGCGGCGGACCACTTCCTCGACGTGTGGGAGGGCAACGAGGTGCTGACCGCCCTCCTGCGGGTGGGCGTCGCCCATCAGGCGGGGACCGAGCGGCTCCACGGCGTCTTCCGGGAGCAGCTGCTGCCGTTCGCCCGCCGGTTCTGCCCGGACCCCGAGCAGGCGCCCGCCCGCGCCGCGCTCGTCGCGTCCCAGCTGCTCGGGCTCGCGCTCACCCGGTACGTGCTGCGCCTTCCGCCCGCCGCGGGGCTGAGCCGCGAGGAGATCGTCGCGTGGCTGTCCCCCACGCTCCAGCGGTACCTGACCGAGCCGGGCCCCTGAGGCCGCACGCCGGCACGCGGACACACCGAGGGCGCCGGTCTCGCCCCGTACGGGACGGCGCGTACGCACACGGGACGGCGTACGTACGACGGGCGAGCCGGCGCCCTCGGCGGAACGTGCTTACTGGGCCGTGGCCTTGGTCTGGATGTTCTTCGTGGTCACCCGGTGCTTCTCCTGCGACCGGTCCAGGACCATCACCAGGCCGGTGATGACCGCGAAGATCACGAGCGGGGCGATCACGAAGAGGCCCAGCGTCTCGATGACGCTCAGGCCCGAGCCGGGGTCGTCACCGTCGTCGCGGGTCAGCGCGCTCGCGGGAGACGACATGAGCAGCATCATCAGCGTCGTACCGGCGGCCAGGGCGCCGGCGCGCAGGGCGTTCTTCTTGTCCACGGTCCCAAAAGTAGCGAACGCCCGTGAGCCCCGCGCGCCCGGGGTGCCGTACGGCCCTCCGGCCCCCGGTCACGGGGCCCCGCCGTGCCGCGCGGGGTCCGCCCCGCAGCGCCCGGCGGGGGGCAGCCGCGCATCGCC
>NZ_JBFATR010000032.1:0-78280 GCF_040678395.1 Streptomyces sp. NPDC052687
GGCCGCGGGCGCCATCGCCTACCTGGCGAGCCCGCTGTCCGGCGCCACCACCGGCACCGCGCTCGCCGTCGACGGCGGCATGCACGGTCTGCGCCCGCGCCCGGCGGCCCGATGAGCGCCGCCCTCGCCTTCGGCGCCGCCGCGCTCGGCAACCTGTACACGGAGGTCACCGACGAGGAGGCGTACGCCGCCGTGGCCGCCGCCTGGCGGCAGGGCATCCGTGCCTTCGACACCGCCCCGCACTACGGCCTCGGCCTGTCCGAACGCCGCCTCGGCGCCGCCCTGCGCGCACACCCCCGCGACGCCTACACCCTGTCCACGAAGGTCGGCCGCCGCCTGGAGCCCTGCGACGGCACCGGCGACGACCTCGCGAACGGCTTCGCGGTCCCCGCCACCCACCGCCGCGTCTGGGACTTCACCGCCGACGGCATCCGCCGCACCCTCGACGCCAGCCTGGAACGGCTCGGCGTGGACCGCGTCGACACGGTCTACCTCCACGACCCCGACGACCACGCCGAACAGGCCTTCCGCGAGGGCTACCCGGCGCTGGAGCGGCTGCGTGCCGAAGGCGTCGTCGGCGCCATCGGCGCGGGCATGAACCAGACCGCGATGCTCACCCGCTTCGTCCGCGACACCGACGTCGACGTGGTGCTGTGCGCCGGCCGCTACACCCTCCTCGACCAGAGCGCCCTCACCGACCTGCTGCCCGCGGCCGCCGACCGCGGCACGGCCGTCGTCCTCGGCGGCCCCTTCAACTCCGGGCTGCTGGCCGACCCGAAGCCCACCGCCACCTACGACTACGCCCAGGCGCCCCCTCGGCTGCTGGAGCGCGCCCTGCGGCTGAAGGCGCTCGCCGAGGAGCACGGCACGACCCTGCGCGCCGCTGCCCTGGCCTTCTGCGCCGCGCACCCGGCCGTCACCGCCGTCCTCGTCGGCGCCCGCTCCGCCGCCGAGGTCGACGACTGCGCCGCACAGTTCCGCGGCCCCGTCCCGGCGGCCTTCTGGCAGGAAGCGCGCACCACCGGCCTGCTGCCCGCCGACGCCCCCCTGCCCGGTGACGCACCCCTGCCGCCCGGTGACGCCCCCCTGCCCGGTGACGCACCCCTGCCGCCCGCCGACGCCCCCCTGCCCGGTGACGCACCCCTGCCGCCCGGTGACGCCCTCTGACCGGTGACGCCCCCTGCCCGCCGACGCCCCCGAGCCCGGCCGGCACCCGAGGTGATCCGGCGCGGTACGGCGAGCGCGGCCCCGCCCCACCACGTCCTCGCGGGGACCGCCACCCGCCCCTACGGCCGCCGGGCGGCTTCGGCCAGCCGCGTCGGCGGCAGGAACTCCCGGACATAGGTGCGGTGCCAGCAGGCGCCGGTCTCCCGCAGCTCCCGCCAGGTGGTGTACCGGTAGCGGAACAGCCGGGCGCGGATGTGGCGGGGCGGCTCGTCGGGCGGGAACGGGGAGCGGCGCAGCAGCTTCAGGGTGTCGCGGTCGTTCTCCAGCAGCCGCTCCACCAGCGCGCCGAACCAGGTCCCCGCGTAGGCGGGCGACAGCGCGGCGAACCACATCATCCAGTCCAGCCGCAGGTGGTACGGCGCGAACTGGCGCGGCCAGCGCCGGGGATCGCCGGGCTTGCCCTTGAACTCGTACTCCCGCCAGTCGGAGTCCTCGCGCGGCACGGCGTCCGCGGTGCCCTCGACCACCACCTCGTACCGCACCCGGCTGACGCTGCCGAACGCGCCGTAGGTGTTGACCAGGTGGAGCGGGTCGAAGGACCGGTTCATCACCTGGCGGCGGGAGACCATGTTCGCGACGGGCCGGTAGCTCAGGAACAGCAGCAGCGCGGCCACCGCGAGCACCACCACCACGTACCACAGCGGGGCGTCCGGCACGGGCGGCGGGTCGGCGGGGAACCGCACCGCGGACAGGGCCAGCACGATGGTGATCCAGTTCAGCCAGGAGAAGTTGCCGGACAGCACCAGCCACAGCTGAGTGACGATCATCAGCGCGGCGGCGGCCGAGGCGACCGGCTGCGGGGCGAAAAGGAGGAAGGGCACGGCGAGCTGGGTGACGTGGTTGGCGGCCACCTCCACCCTGTGCAGGGGCTTGGGCAGATGGTGGAAGAACCAGCTCAGCGGGCCCGGCATCGGCTGGGTCTCGTGATGGTGGTCCAGGCAGGTCAGCTTCCGCCAGCAGGCGTCACCGCGCAGCTTGATCAGGCCCGCGCCGAACTCCACCCGGAACAGGATCCAGCGCAGCAGGAACAGCACCACGACCGGCGGGGCCACCTCGTCGTTGCCGAGGAACACCGCGAGGAACCCGGTCTCCAGCAGCAGCGACTCCCAGCCGAAGCCGTACCACGTCTGGCCGACGTTGACGATCGACAGGTACAGCACCCACGGCACCAGCCACAGCAGCATCGCCGCCCACAGCGGCAGCAACCCGTCGACGCCCGTGAGGAGGGCCGCCGAGACCGCGACGCCCGTCCAGGCGCAGGCCGCGAAGAAGCGGTCCGAGTAGTGCAGCTGGAACAGGCTGGGCGCCTGCCGGAACGGCACCCGCGCGACATAGCGGGGGATCGGCAGCATCCCGCGCGAGCCGAGCAGCGCCCGGAACTGCAGGGCGGCGGTCAGGAACGCGACCAGGTAGACGGCGGCCAGCGCCCGCTGGAAGACCAGCCGGCTCAGCCAGTAGTCGGATGCGGTGAACCAGTCCACGGCCGTTGCACTCCTCTCCCTCCATTCTGGTGCCGCACCGCGAAAGGTGACCGTCCGTGATCGTGCCCTCCGCCTGTGTGGCCCAAGCGAGTGAAGCAGACTAGGGGGACGGGTTGCCCCAGTTGAGCGGCAAAGTGGTCACAGAAGTCGAAGAATCGGTCGAATGCTGGCAAGGTGGGCGCATGGTTGATCGGGGAGCGAGCGCGCTGTCACTCCCGGACGACTGGCCCGCCCACCCGGACCCGATCCTGGCGCTCAACCGCATGGGCAGCTTCGACTGGGACCTGGACACCGGTCTGTTCCACATGGACGCCCAGGCCCACGAGGTCTTCGACCTGCGCCCGGACGAGTACGACGGCCACCCGGAGTCACTGTCCGCCCGGGTCCCGACGGACGAGGCGCTCCGCCTGGACGCCCTCGTCGCCCAGGCCATCAAGGACGGCAGCGAGAACTACGGGGCGTACTTCCGGATGCGCTGCCGCGACGGCAGCCTGCGCTGGACCCACACCCAGGGCTACATCCGGCGCGACGCGACCGGCCGCCCGCGCCGGATCATCGGCATCGTCCGCGACGCCACCCGGGAGCTGCGCGAGATCGAGGCGCGCGGCGCCCGGCGCGGCTCCGAGGACCCCCGGCAGGACCAGGGCAGCGTCGTCCAGGCCACCGCCGCCGCCCTCGCCCACGCCCGCACCGTCCAGGACGTCATCGACGTGCTCAAGGACTCCGACGGCGTCACCCACCTGGGCGCGGCCAGCCTGGTGATGGGCCTGATCGAGGCCGGCCGCATCCGGCTGATCGCCGAGGGCCCCAAGGGCAGCCGGGTACCCGGCACCGAGGTCACCCGGATCGACGAGCCGTACCCGATGAGCGAGGTCGTCCGCACCCTCAGCCCCCGCTTCATCGAGTCACCCGAGGAGTTCGCGGCCGGCTACCCCCTCCTGTGGCCGCACATCACCGACCTCGCCATCACCTCGGCCGCCTATCTGCCGCTCATCGTCCAGGCCCGCCCCATCGGCGCCATGGGCCTGCTCTACGACGACCGGCACGGCTTCACCCCCGAGGAACGCGACATCCTCGTCGCGCTCGGCAGCAGCATCGCGCAGAGCCTGCAGCGGGCCATGTTCTACGAGCAGGAGAAGGACCTCGCCACCGGCCTCCAGCAGGCCATGCTGCCGCGCACCATCCCCAGCGTGCCCGGCGCCGACGTCGCCGTGCGCTACCGCTCCGGCAGCGCCACCGGCACCCTCGGCCGGGACATCGGCGGCGACTGGTACGACCTGATCCCGCTGCCCGGCGGCCGGGTCGGCGCCGTCATCGGCGACGTCCAGGGCCACGACACCCACGCCGCCGCCGTCATGGGCCAGCTGCGGATCGTGCTGCGCGCCTACGCCGCCGAGGGCCACACCCCCGCCACCGTCATGGCCCGCGCCTCCGTCTTCCTGCACGAACTGGACACCGACCGCTTCGCCACCTGCCTGTACGCGGAGGCCGACCTCGCCACCGGCGTGGTCCAGGTGGTGCGCGCCGGACACATCGATCCGCTGCTGCGGTCCGCCGACGGCAGCTGCCGCCGGGTCACCGTGGAGGGCGGCCTGCCGCTCGGCCTGTCCGCCGAGTTCGGCAGCCTCGACTATCCCGTCGGCACCCTCGAACTCGACCCCGGCCACACCCTGCTGCTGCTCACCGACGGCCTCGTCGAGACGCCCGGCGCCGACCTCGACGACGGTATGCGGGCCCTCACCGAAGTGATCACCTCCGGACCCCCGGACGTCTGGAAACTCGCCGACCGGCTGATCGAGGCGGCCGAGGAACGCGGCGGCGACGACGACGTGGCCCTGCTCCTGCTGCGCCGCCGCGGCCTGGACACCCCGCAGGCCGGCGGCCGCCTCCAGCAGCACGTCGCCCCCGGCGACCCCGAGGCCCTCACCGGCGCCCGGCACATGATCCGCTCCGCCGCCCGCGCCTGGGGCGCCGGGGACCGCGCCGACGAGATCGAACTCGTCGCCGACGAGCTGATCACCAACGCCCTGATGCACACCGAGGGCGCCGCGATCGTCACCCTCAGGGCCCTCGCCGGCCCCGAACGCCGGCTGCGCGTCGAGGTCGAGGACTCCTCCAGCGCCCTGCCGCGCCGCCGCGAGGCCGGCGACTCCGGGGTCTCGGGGCGCGGCCTGCTCCTGGTCGACCTGCTCAGCGAGGTGTGGGGCGTGGAGGCGCGGGGCGGCGGCAAGTGCGTGTGGTGCGAGTTCACCGTGCCGGACCACACCGGGGGCGGCTGAGCGGGAGGGGGAGGGGCCGGTCCGGGTGAGGCCGTCGGTGCCGGGTGGCAGTCTGGACGTATGCCGGAACTCCCCGAGGTCGAAGCGCTGAAGGACTTCCTGACCGAGCACCTGGTGGGACACGAGATCGTCCGGGTGCTGCCGGTCGCGATCAGCGTCCTCAAGACGTACGACCCTCCGCTCACCGCCGTCGAGGGCCACGAGGTCACCGCCGTGCTTCGGTACGGCAAGTTCCTCGCCCTGGCCACGGACGGCGGCCCGTACCTGGTCACCCACCTGGCCCGCGCGGGCTGGCTCCAGTGGAAGGACAGCCTGCCCGGCGCCCCGCCCCGCCCCGGCAAGGGCCCCCTCGCCCTGCGGGTCGCCCTGGAGAACGGCGCCGGCTTCGACCTGACCGAGGCCGGCACCCAGAAGCGGCTCGCGGTGTACGTCGTCCACGACCCCCGCGAGGTCCCCGGCGTGGCCCGGCTCGGCCCCGACCCGCTCGCCGACGACTTCGACGAGGCCCGCCTCGCCGCCCTGCTGTCCGGCGAGCGGCGGCAGCTGAAGGGCGCCCTGCGCGACCAGAGCCTGATCGCCGGCGTGGGCAACGCCTACAGCGACGAGATCCTGCACGCCGCGAAGATGTCCCCGTTCAAGCTGGCCGCGTCGCTCGGCCCGGAGGAGACCACCCGGCTCTACGAGGCGCTGCGCACCACCCTCACCGAGGCCGTCGAGCGCTCCCGGGGCCTGGCCGCCGGACGGCTGAAGGCCGAGAAGAAGAGCGGCCTGCGGGTCCACGGCCGCACCGGCGAGCCCTGCCCCGTGTGCGGGGACACCATCCGCGAGGTCTCCTTCAGCGACTCCTCGCTCCAGTACTGCCCGACCTGCCAGACGGGCGGCAAGCCGCTCGCGGACCGAAGGCTGTCCCGGCTGCTGAAGTAGGCGCCGCGCGTGCGCACGCAACGCCGGCACGGCAGGCGGCGGGCGGGTGGGCACGGTCCGGCTCAGAGGGTCGGCGGCCACCACTCGATCAGCACGATCGTCGCGTCGTCCCGCAGCCGTCCGGGCTGGGCGTCGAGGATCGAGTGGATCAGCCGGCGCAGCGTCTCCGGCGCCAGTTCACCGGCGGCGGTGGCGCGGATGACCTCGTCGGCGAACCGTTCCAGCCCGAACTCCTCACCGTCGCGGGTGCGCGCCTCGGTGACGCCGTCCGTGTAGAGCAGCACCCGGTCGCCGGGGTGCAGATCGATCTCGTGGCTCAGCCGCGCCCGCCCGGCGAGCAGCGCGGGCAGGCCCATCGGCGGATCCGCCTCCCGCTCCATCGCGTCCGCGACCAGCTTGTGGTCCCGGATGAGCAGCGGCGTCGGATGCCCGCAGTTGCTCCAGCGCAGCACGCCGCTCGCCAGGTCCAGCTGGGTGAGCACACCCGTGCAGAACTGGTCCGGGAGCCACTGCGTCAGCGCGTCGTCGACGCACTTCACCAGGTCCGGCAGGTCCGCGCCGGTGCGCCGGGCGTTGCGGCAGGCCGCCAGCGACACCGCGGTGGTCAGCCCGGAGGCGAGGTTGTGGCCCATGGCGTCGAGGACGGAGGCGTGCAGTGTGGTCTCGGTGAGGGAGTGGTCGAAGGCGTCCCCGCCGAGTTCGTACGCGGGTTCCAGCACGGCGGTGGACACCACGTGCGTGGTGCCGATGGTGCGGGGCGGCAGGAAGGCGCGCAGCATCTCCGCGGGCAGCCGCATCGGCTCGGTCCTGGTCCGCCGTACGAAGGAGTCCTTGTAGGCCCGCTTGGAGGTGACCATCATCGCCAGCAGGGTGGCGAGGCTGCGGCTGCGGCGCAGGGTGGCCGGGGTGAGGGCGGGCTGGTGCACGGCGAGCACGCCCAGCCGTTCCGCGCCGTCCACCAGCGGCAGCCACGCCGTCATCCCGCCGATCTCGGACTCCTCCACGCGCAGCGACTGGGTGCGGTACGTCCAGCCGGCCAGCGACTCGTCGATGGGCAGCGCGGAGGCGACGTCGGTCAGCGGGACGAGCCGGCGCTGCTGGAGGTCGGCGAGGTAGACCACGGAGTGCTGGAGGCCGAGCGCGGCGGAGCAGCGGGCCACCGCGGTGGACAGGTCGAGCGCGGGGGTCTCCGGGTCGGCGAGGAACTCCTCCAGCAGACCGCCGGCGTTCTCTGCCGTCGCCACCGTCTCTCCCCTCGTCCGGGACCGCGGGCGCGGTCGGGTCGCGTCCCCCAGCAGTCTCACACCGTGTCCCGCGGCCCGCCCGGCGGCCGGGGTGACGGGGCGACCGGCACGGCCGTACGGGTGAAAGTCCCGTGACGACAGGACGGGCCGCGGCGCGAGCGGGTGCGGGAGGAGGTGCTGCGGGCGCGGCCGCCCATGGCGTCACCGGACCGCCGGCAGCTTCCGGGACCCGATGGGGGACGGGTCAGGGCCGTGGGTCGAGTACCACCAGCCGTTCGCCCGTCGCCGCGCGTACCTCGTAGTGGTCGATCTGGTCGGGGTGGAGGGCCGCCGAGCCCTCCACGGTGGTCTCGCCGGTGTCGTGCCGCCGCACGGCCCAGGTGGCCAGCGTCTGCTCCGAGCCGTCGTGGCCGACGGCGACGAGCCGGCAGATGCGGGGCCCCGCCCCGTCCCTGACCTTCAGCTCCACCCGGCTGCCGGACGCGGCGTCCTCCGCGGTCACCTGGGCCCAGACCCCGGAGCGGTCGTCGGTCGCCGCGATCCGGGCCGGCCGCTCGGGGCTCCCGCCGACGGCGGTGAGCGTGAGCCAGGGTCCGGCCAGGGCCGCCACGACGGCCGCGGCGACCGCGGCGAGCGTGCGCCGGCGCCGGGCGCGGCGGCGGGAACGCACCTCCCCGAGCAGCGCGTCCAGCAGCCGCGGGCCGGGCCGGGCCGCCGGGTGCACCAGCCGCGGGGTGGCCCGCCGGTAGAGCATCAACTGCCGTGTCACCGCCCCGAATTCGGCGACATGTGACGTACAGCGGGGGCAATCCATGAGGTGGTCCTCGAAGTGGAAGGCCTCCGCCTCGTCCAGCACGCCGAGCGCGTACGCGCCGACGTCGCGATGCCTTTCCAGGGACATGCCGCATCCTCGTGCCGTGGGTGGGGGTGGGGTGGGTCCGTGCACCCACCGGTACGCACGGCACGGGCGAATCACTCAAGCCGCGGACGCAATCGCGGCCGAGTGATTCGGAGCCACCGGGCCCGAGGATTGGTCGGGCCGGAAAAAATTCTCCGGAAGACACCGGAGGACGAGAAGACGAGAGGACGAGAGGACGAGAGGACGAGCCGGGCCGGGCGGCCGGGGCGGGGCGGCCGGCGCGGCCGGCCGGAACTAGAAGAGGTGGATGGCGAGATGCCCCAGCGGCAGCCCCAGCTGCCACGCCGGCGTCCACACCTTGGGCCCGTCCTCCTCGCCGATCACCCCGGTCACACCCAGCTCGCCGATGTCACCGATCTCCTCGTCTCCACCGATCCCCCCGGACTCACCGGTCTCGCCGCCCACCGGCCCGCCGCCCGGCACCGCGTTCAGATCGGGCGCGAGCAGCTCCGTCTCCTCCAGCCAGCGCCAGGCCGCCGCCGCCAGCTCCAGATCGGGCGCGGGCCCGCCCCGCCGGGCGGCCTGCGCGGTGAGCTGCGCCATGCGCTCGCGCACCCAGTCCTGCCACGGCTGGTCGTACGCCGTCAGGGACAGCCAGGTGTCCAGCTGGGTGACGACCCGGATGCCGGACAGCTCGCCGTCGGTGTCCGCCAGGAAGACGGTCAGCGCCAGCGCGTCCCGGCCCGCCCGGAACTCGAACGACGTCGGCGGCATCAGATCGCCGTGGCGCAGCAGTTCGTCGGCGATGTACTCGGCGTACAACCACGCCATGGGGACGGTGAGTTCTCCGCCGTCGGCACCGTCCGTGCTCTGGTGACCTCTGTGCTGCATCCCTTCCTGCCTTCCTCCGGTGCGTGCGCGTCGCCCGACCCCGGGCCCGGGGGAGCTGTCCCCGTCCGGAAGCACGGATGAGGACAGCCGATTACTCAACGGGGGGTGTCGGCAAGGCGCTTTACGGAGGTTTGACTCGACCGCCGGTTTCACCGCAGGTCGGGTGCGTATCCCGGAAGCACCCGACGCAGGGCGCGCAGCGCGTAGTACGCGCGGGACTTCACGGTACCGGGCGGGATCCCGAGGGTCTGCGCGGCCTCCGCCACACTGGCCCCCTGGAAGTACACGAGCACCAGGACTTCACGGTGTTCCGGAGTGAGTGTCTTCACAGCCTCGCGGACGTCCAGCATCGCGGCGGCCCGCTCGGCGTGGTCGGACATCACCCGGGCGTTCTCCAGGACCGCGTCCCCGACCTCGGCCGGCCGCGCCTGCCTGGCCCGCCGGGCGTCGATCGCGAGCCGCCGGGCCACGGTCAGCAGCCAGGGCCGTACGGAGTCGAAGTCCGTGGCGCGCAGTGCCTCGGGGTGCTGCCAGGCGCGCACCAGCGTCTCCTGGACCAGGTCCTCGGCGCGCTGCCGGTCGCCGTCGCAGAGCCGGAGCAGCAGCGCGAAGAGGGGCCGGCCGTGCTCCCGCTGCAGTGCGGCGAGCTCGTGCTCGGCGGTCGTCGTCCCGTGGGTGAGAGTGGTTCCGGCCGTCATGGCCGTATGGCATCGCAGGGCGCCGTCGCGGCACAGGGCACGCACACGGATCTGCGACGGACGGTCGAACGCGTCGGCGAACGGTACGACGAACGGTTCCCGGCGCCGCCGGGAGCGGCCGACCGCGCACACCGGACGGGTTAAGGGGCCCCTGGGACTGTTTGCCGTCTCGCGCAGCTTCGTACCTATTCGTGGGTAAATACGACCGCACTGGGGAAGCTGATGATCGTTCGCATCGCACGCAGACGGCAGGTGGCCCTCGCCCTGACGGCGCTCCTCGCCGCGGCCGCCGCCTGCCAGGCCCAGCACCAGGAACAGCACACGAAGTCCGGCCGTGCCGCGCCCGCCGCCTCCGGCCCGCGCGGCTTCACCCTGGTCGCCTCCGGCGACATCCTGCCGAACAGCTCGATCATCGACCGCGCGCGGTTCGACGCGGGCGGCCGGGGCCACGACTTCCGCCCGATGCTCTCCGGCATCCGCCCGGTCGTCGCCCGCGCCGATCTCGCGCTGTGCCACATGGAGACCGTCTACGGCGCGAACGGCGACTACACCGGCTACCCCGTCTTCAAGTCCCCGCCCGAGATCGCCCAGGGCCTCGCCGCCACCGGCTACGACGGCTGCTCCACCGCCTCCAACCACAGCCTCGACGACGGCGCCGAGGGCATCCGCCGCACCCTGGACGCCCTCGACCGGGCGGGCGTACGGCACGCCGGGACGGCGCGCGCCGAGGCGGAGGCGCGGGCCGTCACGATCCTGCCCGCCGGCGCGGCACGGGTCGCCCACCTCGCCTACACCTACGGCACCAACGGCCGGTCGCTGCCCGCCGGACAGCCCTGGGCGGTCAACCTGATCGACGAGTCCCGCATCCTCGCCGACGCGCGGGCCGCCCGCCAGGCGGGTGCCGACGTGGTCGTCGTCTCCCTGCACTGGGGCACCGAGTGGCAGGACGAGCCCGACCGCGGGCAGCTCGCCCTCGCCGACTCGCTCACCGCCTCCACCACCCGGGGCCGCCCCGACATCGACCTGATCCTCGGCACCCACGCCCATGTCCCGCAGGCCTACGAGAAGGTCAACGGCACCTGGGTGGTGTACGGCATGGGCGACCAGGTCGCCGGCCAGATGTACAACCACTCGGGCGCCCCCGACCCGCGCGGCAACCAGTCCACCGTGGGCCGCTTCACCTTCGCCCCGCCCGCCCGGCCCGGCGGACGCTGGGAGGTGACCCGCGCCGAGTTCGTCCCGCAGCTCTTCGACATCGACGCCGGCCGGGTCGTCAACCTCAACCAGGCGCTCGCACAGGGCGCCGACGTCCGCTGGGTGCGCGACCGCATCCGCGACGTGGTGCTCAGCCGGGGCGCGGCGCAGGACGGGCTGGTGATGGGGGAGTAGGCCCCCGCGCGATCAGTTCACGTCCACGCCGTCGAAGACCTTCAGCATCTCGCCGAGTACCCGCAGGCACGCCGCCACCTCGGCCCCGGTCAGATCGCCGCCGACCTCCCGCAGCACCGTGTGCTCGCGGGCGAGGACGGCGGTGATCGCCGCCCGGCCCTCGTCGGTCAGCCGGATCAGCGAGGACCGCCGGTGCGCGGGGTTGGGGATGCTCTCCACCAGACCGCGGGCCGCCGCGTCGTTGACCATGCGCTGGACGAACTGGCGGCTGATCGCCTGCGCGCGGCCCATCTGGGGGACGGTCATCGGCCCGTGCTTGTGGAGCAGGTCCAGCACGGCCCGCACCCCGACGGACAGGCCCTCGATGGCCTCACCCTCCTCGACCTTGCGCTGCACGCGCCGGTAGAGCGGGCCGACCAGATCGAACACCTCGGTGAGGCGACGGCCGAGTTCGTCGGGCGGAAGGGGGGACGCGGGTTCGTTCACCCGCCCATCATGACATCCCGGTTGTCAAAATCCCGCACAGATGACACCTTGGTTGTCATGACTGCTCCCGCGGACCTCCGCCGCCTCCCCTCCGCCGACGGCGACCTCACCTACCTCGACACCGGCTCCGGAGACCCCGTCGTCCTGCTGCACTGCGGATTCACCGACCACCGCTACTGGGCCGACCAGATCCCCGCCCTCGCCGCCGAGCACCGGGTGATCGTCCCCGACGTACGCGGCCACGGCTGGTCCGCCAACGCCACCCGGCCCTTCCGCTGGGCCGACGACCTCGCCGGCCTGCTGCGCCGGCTCGGCACCGGCCCCGCGGTCCTGGTCGGTGTCTCGATGGGCGGGGTCATCGCCACCGACACCCTGCTGGACCACCCGGACCTGGTGCGCGCCGCGGTCGTCAGCGGCTCCGCGACCGGCGACTGGCAGTACACCGACGACTGGCACCGCGGCATCCAGGCCGAGTACGCCCGCACACTCGCCGCCGGCGACATCGAGGGCTGGCTGAACGCCTTCCTGCGCGTCCTGCCCGGCGAACACCGCACCGCCGACGCCGTCGACCCGGACATCGCGCGCCGGCTGCGCGAGATGGCCCTGCACACCCTCTCCAAGCACGCACCCGGCGAGAAGGACTGGCTCGTCCACTCCACCGGCAGCTGGTCCCGCGTGTCCAACGTCCGCGTCCCGGTGCTCACCGTCAACGGCACCCTCGAACCCGCCGACCTGCTCGCCGCGGCCGAGCGGCTCGCCGCCGCCACCCCCGGCGGCCGCTCGGTGACGATCGACGGTGTAGGCCACTACCCGAACCTGGAGAAGCCGCAGGAGTACAACCGGATCCTCCTGGACTTCCTGAAGTCCCTCTAGGGGGTGTCTCGTCGAGCAGGCCGGATCAGCGAGACGCCTCCTGGCGGCGCGCCAGCTTGGAGTGGCGGTACGAGTAGGCGAAATAGATCACGAGGCCGAGCGCGAACCACACCGCGAACCGCGCCCACGTCTGCCACTGCAGGAACGTGATCAGCCAGATGGAGAAGACGACGCCCACGGCCGGCACGAACGGCATCCACGGCGTGCGGAAGGTGCGCGGCAGTTCGGGCTGCCGGTAGCGCAGCACGATCACCGCGACGCACACCACCACGAAGGCCAGCAGAATGCCGATGTTGGTCAGCTCGGCCGCCTCGCCGATCGGCAGGAACCCGGCGATGGCGGCCGAGGCCACCCCGACGATCCAGGTCACCCGGGTCGGCACGTGCCGGGTCGGGTGGGTCTTGGCGAACCACGGCGGCAGCAGCCCGTCGCGGGACATGGCGAACCAGACACGGGTGACGCCGAGCATGAAGGTGAACATCACCGTGAGGATGCCGATGATCGCGCCGACCGCGATCACATCCGCCAGCCCGGTCAGCCCCACCGACTTGAACGCCGTGGAGAAGCCGCTCTCCTTGTCGATCTCCGAGTAGTGCTGCATCCCGGTCAGCACCAGGCAGGCCGCCACGTACAGCACCATCGAGATCGCCAGCGAGTAGATGATCGCCTTCGGCATGTGCCGCTGCGCGTCCTTCGACTCCTCGGCCGCGGTCGACATCGCGTCGTAGCCGAACACCGCGAAGAACACGGTCGCCGCACCGGTGAACGCGCCGCCCACCCCGTACGGGAAGAACGGGTCGTAGTTCGCGGTCTTGATGTGGAACACGCCGACGCCGATGACCAGCAGCACCACCAGCACCTTCAGCACCACGACGACCGTCTCGAACCGGGCCGCGTTCTTGATGCCGAGATTCAGCAGATACGCGATCAGCAGGCACAGCAGCGCCGCGAACAGATCGATCCGGTGGCCCTCACCGGTGCCGGGCGCCCCCAGCATCCAGTTCGGCAGATCGGCGCCCATCTCCCCGACCAGGAAGCTGAAGTAGCCGGAGATGCCGATCGCGACCACCGCCACGATCGCCGTGTATTCCAGCAGCAGGTCCCAGCCGATGAACCAGCCCGCCAGCTCGCCCAGCACCGCGTAACCGTAGGTGTAGGCGGACCCCGCCTTCGGGATCAGACCCGCGAACTCCGCGTACGACAGCGCCGCCGCGGCACTGGCCACACCGGCGATCAGGAAGGAGACGAGGACCGCCGGGCCCGCCGTCCCGTTGGCCACCGTGCCGGCGAGGGTGAAGATCCCCGCGCCGATGATGCCGCCGACCCCGATCGCGGTCAGCTGGCCCAGGCCGAGAGAGCGGTCGAGGCGGGTGCCCTCACCGACCTCCGTCTCCTCGATGTGCTCGATGGGTTTGCGGCGGAGAATTCCCTCGCCCGCGCGGAGCCCGGCCACACGCCTCACCTCTTCACGATCGGCAATCGGCTGACGGCGGATCATCATGGCTCAGCGGCAGGGGCGAGGGAAGACGCCACGCACGCGGCGCGCCCGTTACGGCACCACCGTCACCGGCCAGCGCCCCGCCTTCACGAGCCGGATCGCGACGGAGCCCACGATCCGGTGGCCCGCCTGCTCCGAGGCGCCCACCACGACGGCGTCGGCCTTCAGCTCGTCCGCGGCCCTCACCAGACCGCTGTACGGATCGCCGCGGAACGTGTGGAACTCCCAGCGGACGTCGAATATCCCCTTGACCCGCTCGGCGGCATCCCGGATCTGCGCCACCAGATCCTCGGCGATCTCCTCGGTCGTGCCGGCCACCGGCACCCCGAGCGCGCCCGCCGCGAGCACCGGCTGCACGTACACCACGGCCAGCAGCGCGTGCTGCCGCCGGGCCAGGCCGCCCGCGTAGGCCGCGGCCCGCAGGGAGGAGTCCGAGCCGTCGACCCCGACCAGGATCACCTTCGGCCCGTCCGTGCCGCGTTCGAACCGGTGCGAGTGCTGTTCCGTCACGGCCCGAGGCTACCGGAACCACCCCCTCCCACCGCCGGGGCGGGCCAGCGCCCGCACGGGACCGGCACCCGTCCGCACGGGACCGGCGCCCGTCGGCACGGGACCGGCGCCCGTCCGCGCGGGACCGGCATCCGTCCGCGCGGGACCGGCGCCCGTCCGCGCGGGACCGGCACCCGTCCGCACGGGACCGGCATCCGCCCGCACGGGACCGGCACCCGTCCGCACGGGACCCGCGGCGGTACCGCCCCGCATCGGCCGCTCGGGTGGATCGGTGCCGCCGCACCGGTGTCACCGTGGTGCGTCGGGGGCGGGGCGGGCGAGTGATGAGTCATGAAGAAGGATCAGTTGCTCACCCGGCTGACAAAGGATCAGTTGATCACCCGGCGCCGGGCGTTGCTCGCCGGTGCCGCCGCCGTGGGCGCGGCCGGCACCGCCGGGGTGTTCGCCCTCGGACCGGGCGAGAAGGCCCCCCGCTCCGCCGCCCCCGCCGCCGGCCCCGCGGTCCGCCGCCCGCTGAAGCCCTCCGTCTACCGCCTCCAGCCCCTGACCGGCTACGGCCCGCCCCGCGCCGCGCCGGGCCGCACCCCGGTCCGCAGCCGCCCGCTGCTCAGCGTGTCCGGCCTCGGCCGCACCATGGTGCTCACCTTCGACGACGGGCCCGACCCCCGCTACACCCCGGACATCCTGGACACCCTGCGCGCCTACGACGTCCCCGCGATGTTCTTCGTCTGCGGCGAGATGGCCGCCGCCCACCCCGGTCTGCTCCGGCGGATGGCCGACGAGGGCCACGTCGTCGGCAACCACACCTGGTCGCACCCGCTGCTCACCCGGCTCGGCCGCGCCCGGATCCGCAGCGAGATGGAGAGCACCTGCGAGATCGTCGACCAGACCTACGGCGAGTGGCCCCGCTGGTTCCGCGCCCCGTACGGCGCCTGGAACCGGGCCGCCTTCCAGATCGGCGCCGATCTCGGCATGGAACCCCTCGCCTGGACCGTCGACACCCTCGACTGGACCGAGCCCGGCACCCGCACCATCGTCGACCGGGTCGAGGACGGCGCCGCCCCCGGCGTCGTGGTGCTCTCCCACGACGCCGGGGGCGACCGGTCGCAGAGTGTGCGGGCGCTGCGGCGGTATCTGCCGGCATTGCTGGACGCCGGCTACCACATCACGGTGCCGCGCAGACACCAGGTCTGACGGTCACCGCCCGCCGGCGGGCCACCGCCCGTCGGGCGGCCGCCCGCCGGGCCGGGGCCCGCTCAGCGGACCTCGACCAGGCGGGCGAAGGCGACCACGTTCCCGTCGTAGCCGTTCTGCTGCGAGAAACCCCCTCCGCAGGTGATGACCCGCAGTTCCGGGGCGCCCTTGGAGGCGTAGACCCGGTCGCCGGGGAAGTTGTTCTTCTCGAACACCTCGATGCCGTAGATCTCGAATACGGCCGTCTTTCCGTCTCCCCGGGCGATCTCGACGCGATTTCCCTTCTTCAGCGCGCCGAGCCCGTAGAACACGGCCGGGCCCTGCTGGTTGTCGACATGGCCGACGACGACGGCGGTGCCCTTCTCGCCGGGCGACACCGCGCCGGTGAACCAGCCCGCGAGATTCGGGTCCTCCGCGGGCGGTGCGTCCACCCAGCCCTCGGTGTCCAGACCGACCGGGATCATCGGCGCGTCCACCTGGATCGCGGGAATCCGTACCCGGTTCGGCACGGCGTACGGCAGCGGCTGCGCGGCCTGCCCGAAGGTGCCGGCCTGGACGGCGCTGTCCGCGGCCGCCGCCGACGCGGGCTGCGGCGGGCCCACGTCGAACTCCCCCGAACCGTTGCGGATGAGCGCGAGACCGGTCAGCAGAACCAGCGCTATCACGCCCCACGGGGCGCGTTTCCTCCGCCGCGCCTCCGCTTCGGCCAGCTCGGCGGACAGCTCGGATGCAGACATTCGCCATCCCCTCTCGACGCGGCCGTCGCCGCGTCAATTCGCGCATACGAGAACGCTAAATGCCGTCCGGGAAACCGGCGACGGGGCAGAGGCGAACGGGTGGCCCGCGAGAAAGCCCGGTGCGCCATCCGAGTTGCCGTGATCAGGATTTTTCTGACGGTCCGTGACCTGCGGCAATATCCGATTGTGCGGTTTTCGTCCGGCGTGTTGCCTCACCAGGACGGACCATCGCCGAAATGCGCGCCCCGGGCGAGCGGCTGAGGGTCTTTTCCGGGAGACGTTCTCTCGCCGATCCACCGGGGACGGGCCCCGGGGCGTCTTCCGCGGAGGATCACATGCGTAACTCTCGTGCCCTGGCGGTCTCCGCCGCCGCGGTCGCCGCCTTCGGCCTCGCCGCCCCCGCGGCCGTCGCGTGGGACGGCCCGGGCGGAAGCGTGGGCGGCAACGGTGACCAGAGCTTCAACCAAGGTGGCAACGGTCAGGGCTTCGGCCAAGGCGGCGACGGCAACCAGGGGATCGACCACAACCAGGACGGGAACGGGGGCCAGGGCGGGAACGGAGGACAGGGCGGCAACGGCGGCCAGGGCGGCCAGGGCGGCCAGGGCGGGCACGGGAACGCGGGCGGGAACGGCGGCGGTAACGGGGGCCAGGGCGGGAACGGGGGACAGGGAGGCCAGGGCGGCAACGGTGGCCAGGGCGGGCACGGGAACGGCGGCGGCAACGGGGGCCAGGGCGGGAACGGGGGCCAGGGTGGCAACGGCAACCAGGGTGGCAACGGGGGCCAGGGTGGCAATGGCAACCAGGGCGGCAACGGGGGACAGGGCGGTAACGGGGGACACGGCGGGCACGGCAACCAGGGTGGCAACGGCAGCCAGGGTGGCAACGGCAACCAGGGTGGCAACCAGGGCGGCAATGGCAACCAGGGCGGCAACGGTCACTTCGGCAGCCCGAGCAACATCGTCGCGATGCCCAGCGTCATCGCCCCCGGCGGACAGATGACGATCACCGTCGACGGCTGCCCGCACGGCGGCACCGCCTCGTCCGAGGCGTTCCCCACGACCAAGCTCACCCCGGTCAGCGGGGCCAACCGCACGGCCCGCGGCACCGCCACGATCCACGCCAACGCCCGCCCCGGCCAGTACGACATCACGGTCAACTGCTCCGGCCGCACCCTGACCCGTCCCGCCGCCTTCACCGTCCTCGGCGGTGTGCGCGGCGGCATCGGCGGCAGCAGCTCCACCGGCGCCACCCCGACCGACATCGCCATCGGCGGCGGGCTGGTCGCGGCGGCCGTCATCGGCGGCGGGGTGTTCTGGATGCGGCGCCGCTCCGAGAAGCGGATCTGATCCGGCAGCGGACGGACCCGGCCGCCCTCCCTTCCCCGCGGCGGCCGGGCGGCTCCGTCGGGACATCGCGCACGTGCACAGGCCTTCGCCCCGGATCCCTCCCATGGACACCGGGGCGAAGGCCTGTGATCGGTCGGCGGCGCGGCCGGCGCGGTCCGCGTACGCCAGCCGTCGTGTCGCCGGCGCGGCGGCGCTCCACGCGGTACGCCGCGCCGAGCGACCCCGCGATGAGCGCGGCGCCCGGGCCGACCTGGTGGAGGTCGAACCCGCCGGCGACGATGAGCTTGCGGTGTCACGCGAACGGGGCAAACCGTGTGGGCCGCCCAGACGACGGCGGCCCGGCCGCCCGGGGGACGGCGGCGGCGTGGTGGCCCGCCGTCCCCCTGGGATCCGGTGCGTGGGAGCGCGTCAGCGGGTGGCGTCGGGGAAGAGGTCGAGGAACGGATCCGCCGTCGCCGAGATGCCCCGGCTGTACGGCGCGTCGAAGTCCCAGATGAGGAACAGCAGGAAGGCGATCAGGGCGGAGAACAGCACGGCGAGGATCAGCTCGCGAGGGGTGCGCCGGATCTGCAGGGCGAGGATCATCCCGATGGTGATCACGGCCCCGATGATCAGGCCGAACCACACCACGCCCGGCATGGTCGGCGCGGCCGAGTCCGCGCGGGCGTTGCGCGCCTGGTCGGCGGCGGTGACCTGGTCCATGAGCGGCTGGTAGGCCTGGGCCTCGAAGTCGGTCCGCGGCTCGTAGTCGGTGACGTCCGTGCGGACGCGCCGCAGCAGTTCGTCGCCGCGCTCGGTGACCTTGTTGTGGTCGGTCATCGACTTCCACTCGGTGGTGACGACGTGTCCGACGTACGTGTTGACATCCTCCCGGATGCGGTCGCGGACCTCGGGCGGATAGACCCGCACCCGCTCCGAGATCTCGTGCAGGGCCTGGGCCTCGGCGCGGACGTGGTCCTGTGCGGCGCCGCGCGCCTCCCAGACGCCCGCGATGGCCAGGCCGAGGACGATGGCGTACACCACACCGATCCACATCGTCATGTACTCGATGACGTCCGGAGTCTCGGTGGGGTCCTCGTCGTCGCCCGCGGTGCGGTCGCGCAGCACGGTGATGAGGACCACCACCACACAGGCGGCCACCATCGCGAGGGTGAGAACAAGCCATTCCGGCAACGGATTCCTCCAGGGATCAGCGCGGACGCAGCGCGGCGACGGCGACCACCGCGGGGACGGTGATGAGCAGGACGTGGGTGAGCGGGGAGGTGGTGTTGCGGACCGGCCGCGGGCGCGGTGGCGTGCGGTACTCCGGGTAGCTCACCGGGGTCGCGGAGGGGCGCGGGGTCGATGCGGGCTTCCGGCTGGGGGCGGGCGGGGGTGGGGGCGGGGGAGCCGGGGCCGGCGTGGGGCCTACGGGCGCGGGCCGGGGAGCCGGCGGGGGCGGTGGCGGCGGAGCGGGTGGCGGGGGCTCGGGCGGCCTCGGGACCGGAGCCGGCTCCGGCGGCGGCTTCGGGGTGGGCTTCGGCGGCGGAGTGGGCGTCGGCGTCGGTGTGGGCGTCGGCGTCGGTGTGGGCGTGGGCGTGGGGGTCGGCTGCGGCGGAGGTGGCTTCGGGGTGGGGATCGGGGGAGGGGTGGGGGTGGGTGTCGGGGTCGGGCACGTGAGACTTCCCGCGACCGACACCGCCTGTGTGCCTCCCGGCCCGGTCGAGGTCCAGGCACAGGCATCGGCGACCACCACGCCGGCCGGCGCGCCGACGAGGGCCCACGTCAGCGCCGTCAGGGTCAACACCCTTGCCGCTCTGGGGAAATGGGTCGGTTCGGATCCATGCACGCCGAAGATCATGAGCCCTCCGCGACCACCGACATGCCCGGCCGCCGGGGGAATGCCCCGAAGGAGGGAAACACCGGCCCACCGGTTTGGACGGCGCCTCCCTCATACGTTCGACCCCCCGAACGCCGGGGCGGGGTCCGCGTGAGACCCGATCCGCGGGCGCGCGCAAGAAAACCGCCCGCACGTTGAACACACCCCGGTGCCCGCCCGTACCCCCTGTCGAGCGGCGGCGCAGCAGGGCGCTGCGACTGCAACAGCCTTGTAATCATGGGGAGTTGACGATGAAGACCTCCTGGCGGAGCGCCTCACTCGCGGCGGGTGCCGTGGTCGTGCTGGCGTTGACGACGGCGTGCGGCCAGGACGGCGGCGGTACCCAGCCGGCCAGTCAGAACGTCGGCGCGACGGCCGCGGCCGGCGGCTACGGCGGAACCGGGACCGGGATCGGCAGCGGCGCGGCCGGCACCGAGGCCGGGGCGGGAGCGGAGGGGCAGCAGGACGCCGCCGCGCAGGCCGCGCCCGCCGGCAAGCTCGACGTCACGGTCGACGCCGAACTCGGCCGCGTCCTCACCGACGCCGACGGCCGCACCCTGTACCGGTTCGACGAGGACACCGCCGAACCGCCCAAGTCCAACTGCGACGGCGACTGCGCCACCGCCTGGCCCCCGGTCCCCGCCGACGACGCCTCGGCCGGTGAGGGCATCGACAAGGCACTCCTCGGCGAGGTCACCCGCGCCGACGGCACCAAGCAGCTCACGATCGGCGGCTGGCCCGCCTACCGCTACGCCAAGGACGTCAAGGCCGGTGACACCAAGGGTCAGGGCGTCGGCGGCACCTGGTACGCCCTCGCCCCGGACGGCAAGAAGGCCACCCTCGCCGACCTCCCCGGGCTGTCCACCCGCAAGGACCCCAAGCTCGGCGAGATCGTCGTCGACAAGAACGGCATGACCGTCTACCGCTTCATGAAGGACGAGGCCTGGCCCAAGCCCGTCTCCGCCTGCACCGGCGCCTGCCTCCAGAACTGGCCCGTCGTCGCCCCGGTCGAGGCGAACGACACCGAAGGGGTGCAGAAGAAGGGCCTGATGAGCTTCACCCGCCCGGACGGGACCAAGCAGCAGACCGTCAACTGCTGGCCGATCTACACCTTCAGCGGTGACAACGCCCCCGGTGACACCAACGGCCAGGGAGTCGGCGGCACGTGGTACGCCGTGGCGCCCGACGGGAAGCCGATCGGCGCGCCGGAGAAGGGAGAGGAGTAGCCGCAACCCCGCCCCGTGACGAGCGGGGGCCACCCCGGCCCCCGGCCCGGTCCGCCTCCTTCCGCCCCCTTCGCATCCCCTTCCCCCCTCCCACCCCTCCCGCCCCCTCCCGCTCCCCGCGGCAGGGGGCGGACCGGTGTGCCCGCCAGCCGCGCCCCTCCGGCAATCCCCTCCTTCTTCTCCTTTCTCCCGTACTTCTCCTACCGTTCCTTCTCGTCGCCTTCTTCCCCGCACCGGAACTCTCCGGAATGCCCTCGGAAGTTGGCACCGCGATCGGGCTCCCATTCGGCACGTGCCGCAGGCAGTGACCGGGAACGGATGGTGAATTTCCGGTTCGGCTCGCTCCTTTGGCGGGCGATCAGTAGCCTCAGCTCGAACACCGGATCGCCTATGCCTGGAGAGATAGATGGAGCGTCCCGCCTGGGCCCCACGGAGCATCGACATCTCGGTGCCGAGCGTTTCGCGAATCTACGACTACTACCTGGGCGGTTCGCACAACTTCGAGGTCGACCGGGAAGCGGCCCGCAGGGCCATGGAGTTCATGCCGGGACTCCCCAAGATCATGCAGGCCAACCGTGCCTTCATGCGCCGCGCGGTCCGCTACGCCGTGGACCAGGGCATCACGCAGTTCCTGGACATCGGCTCCGGCATCCCGACCTTCGGCAACGTCCACGAGGTCGCCCAGACGGCCAGTCCCGGCGCCCGCGTCGTCTACGTCGACCACGATCCGGTGGCCGTCGCGCACAGCCAGGCGGTGCTGGAGGGCAACCAGAACGCGGACGTCGTCGCCGCGGACCTGCTCAAGCCGCAGGACATCCTGACCAGCCCGCAGGTCTCCCGGCTGCTGGACCTCGACCGCCCGGTGGCCCTTCTCCTCGTTGCGATACTGCACTTCGTGGAGGACGCGGACGACCCGTACGGCGCGGTGGCTCAGTTGAGCGACGCACTGGCGCCCGGCAGCCTGCTGGTGCTCACGCATGCCTCGTACGAGGGAATCCCCCTGCCGGCGGAGCGGGCCGGGGGCGCGGTGGACGTATACAAGGACATTCGCAACCCGCTGATCATGCGCTCGCGCGACGAGATCGCGCGGTTCTTCGAGGGGTACGACATGGTGGAACCCGGACTGGTGCCGATGCCGCACTGGCGGCCGGACACCGCACCGGAGGACGAGGACCCGTATGCCTTCTCCGGTTTCGCCGGCGTGGGGCGTACGGCGTGAGCGCGGAGCCGGACGGGCCGGAGGACAGACTGCGCCGGTTCGCGACGATCTGGAGCCGGGCGGTCTTCCCGGTGACCGTCACGTCCCTGACCCGGCCGGAGTTCGAGGCGCGGCTGCTGCCGCTCGCCCGGCGGCTGAGCGAGGCGCTGCGGGCCCGCGCCTTCGACGCCGCCGAGGGCCGGGCCGTCGGCGCCGCGCTCGTCGCCGCGCACTGCACCGACCCGGAAGCGCTCAGCCGCACCCTGGACTGCGTGGACGCCTATCTGGTGCTCTACTGCGGCGAGGGCGGCAACCAGGAGGATCTGCGGGCGCGTTCGTCCCGCCTCCAGCACGCGATGGCCGCCGGGTTCGCCCAGGCGCTGCGCGAACGCACCCTCGCCGAGCAGGAGTCCATCGCCCAGGCCGCGCTGCGCGCCCAGGGAGTGGTCGCCCAGGCGCTGCACGCCAGCGAGGCACGCTTCCGCGCGGTGTTCGAGGGCGCCGCCATAGGGATCGGCATCGCCGACCTGGACGGCAACATCCTGGAGGTCAACGGCGCCCTGCTGCGGATGTTCGGCGGCGGCGAGCAGAACGTGCGCGGCCGCAACGTCCGCGACTGGACGCACGCCGAGGACGCGCCCCAGGTGTGGCGGCTCTACGAGGAACTGGTGCGCGGCGAACGCGAGCACTACCACGTGGAGAAGGCCTTCTACCGGCCCGACGGAACGGTCCTGTGGACCAACCTCACCGTCTCCCTGCTGCGCGACGCCGACGGCAACCCCCAGTACCAGCTGGCCCTCATGGAGGACACCACCGAGCGCCGGCTGCTGAACCTGCGGCTGCGCTACGAGGCCACCCACGACGCCCTCACCGGCCTGCCCAACCGGACCCTGTTCTTCGAGCGCCTGGAGAAGGCCCTCAACGCGGGCCCCGGCCAGCGCTTCGGGCTGTGCTACCTCGACCTGGACGGCTTCAAGACCATCAACGACAGCCTGGGCCACGCGGCCGGCGACCGGCTGCTCGTCGAGGTCGCCGACCGGCTCCAGGCCTGTGCCACGGCGCCCGGCGAGATGGTCGCCCGGCTCGGCGGTGACGAGTTCGTGGCGCTGACCACCGGGCCCGACACCCAGCGCGAGGTCGACGAGCTGGCGTCCCGGATCATGAACGCGCTGGTCGCCCCGATCCGGATCGACGGCCGGGAACTGACCGTGCGCGGCTCCATCGGCATCGTCGAGGGCCCGGCGGGGGAGCGCAGCGCGGCGGAGGTGCTGCGCAGCGCCGACATCACCATGTACCGGGCGAAGTCGGCGGGCGGCAACCGCTTCGAGCTGGCCGACGCCGAGGCCGACGCCCGCGCGATCACCCGGCACGGCCTCACCACCGCGCTGCCGGCCGCCCTGGAGCGCGGCGAGTTCTTCATCGAGTACCAGCCGCTGGTCCACCTCGACGACGGCAGCGTACGCGGCGCCGAGGCGCTGGTGCGGTGGCTGCACCCGCAGCACGGGGTGCTCGGCCCCGACCGGTTCATCCCGCTCGCCGAGCACACCGGCCTCATCGTCCCGCTGGGCCGCTGGGTCCTGGAGCAGTCGGTCCGCCAGGCCAAGGAGTGGCGCGAACGCTACGCCGGCACCACCACCGCCCCGCTGCGGATCAATGTCAACCTCTCCCCCTGCCAGCTCACGCACCCCGGCCTGGTGCAGGACACCGTCGACATCCTGGAGGCGGCCGGCGTCACCCCCGACGCGCTCTGTCTGGAGGTCACCGAGTCCGCCCTGATCGGGGCCGACGACGACCTCCTCAAGCCGCTGTGCCGGCTCGCCGAGATGGGCATCGACATCGCCCTGGACGACTTCGGCACGGGCTACTCCAACCTCGCCAACCTGCGCCGCCTCCCGGTGAGCATCCTCAAGCTGGACCGCTCCTTCACCCAGAGCATGCAGCGCTTCCCGGCCGACCCCGTCGACCTCAAGATCGTGGAGGGCATCGTCTCCCTCGCCCACAGCCTGGACCTCACGGTCACGGTCGAGGGCGTCGAGACGGCCGCCCAGGCGGACCAGCTGCGCATACTCGGCTGTGACACGGCACAGGGGTGGTACTACGCCCGTCCCGGCCCGCCGGAGCGACTGCACGAACTGGCGATGGCGGACGCGACGGGCTGAGCACGGCGGGGGTGCCCGGCCTACGATCGAGGGAGAGGACCCGAGGGGGCCCGGCTGGGAGCACGGGCATGGACAGCACCGAGATGCGCCGCCTCTTCGAGGCCCACCGCGCGGCGGAGGCGGCCCGGGACATCGACGGCATCCTCGCCACCTTCGTCACCGACTGCTTCCTGGAGACGAAGGCGCTGGGCCTGCGCAGCCAGGGCAGGGACGCGGTGCGCGCCGCCTACCGGTCGCAGTACTTCACCGCGTTCCCCGACCTCGCCCCCGAGGACGAGGGCGTCACCTTCGGCGACGACGTCCTCGCCGTCTGGGGCACGCTGCGCGGCACCAGCCAGGGCGACTGGCTGGGCGTACCCCCCGGCGGCGGCACCTTCGCGGTCCCTTTCGCGAACGTCGTCCCCTTCCGCGACGGCCTCATGGCTGGCGAGTCGCTCTACTTCGACCTGGCCACCCTCTGCGACCAGGCGCACATCCCCCTGCCACAGATCCGCCAGGCGGCATCCCACCACCAACGCTGAAAACCGCACCCCCAAGGGGCGCGGGAACTGCGCGACCAGCCACAACGACGCCGCACCCCGCCACGCCACCGCAGCGAATGGGCGATCCCGCCCAGGGGCGCGGGGAACTGCGCGACCGGCCCCAGCGCTGCCGCACCCGCCACGCTGCCGCAGCGAATGGGCGATCCCGCCCAGGGGCGCGGGGAACTGCGCGACCAGCCACAACGCACCCGCACCCCGCCACGCCGCCGCAGCGAATGGGCGATCCCGCCCAGGGGCGCGGGGAACTGCGCGACCGGCCCCAGCGCTGCCGCACCACGCCGAGCCGCCGCAGCGAATCGACGCCCCCGGAACCCCCCACCCTCACCGCTCCAGCAACATCCGCTGCAACTCCCGCGCAGCCCGGGGCGGAGCCACATCGCTACGGTGGGCCAGCGCGATCACCCGGTGCAGCCCCGGCCGCGCCAGCGGAGTCACCCGCAGCCCCCGCCCGGACCGCGCCGCGACCATCCGCGGGACGACGGCGACCCCCAGCCCCGCCCGCACGAACCCCAGCACCGCGTCCATCTCCCCGCCCTCCACCGCGAGGTCCGGCTCGAAGCCCTCGGCGCGGCACGCGGCCACGGTCAGCTCCCGCAGGTCGTACCCGTGCCGGAACATCACCAGCCGTTCGCCCTCCAGATCGGCGATCCGCACGGTGCGCCGCCCGCCGCCGGGCCGGGGCGCCTCGGGCGAGGAGACGACGACCAGGTCCTCGCGCAGCAGCTCCACCGTGGTCAGCGCCGGCGAGGGCGTCGGCAGGGGCAGCACGATCAGCGCCAGGTCGAGCGCGCCGCGCGCGAGATGCCGTACGAGGTCGTGGGAGCCGCCCTCCTCGATCATCAGCCGGATGCCCGGGTAGCGGTCGTGGAAGGCGCGCAGCACGTCCGGCAGCAGCCCCGTGCACAGGCTCGGCGTCGCGCCCAGCCGGACCCGCCCGCGCCGCAGCTGCACCAGCTCCTGCACCTCGTGCCGCGCGGTGTCCGCGTCGGCGAGGATCCGCCGGGCCAGCGGCAGCAGCGCCTCCCCCGCGTCGGTCAGCGTGATGTTGCCGCGCGCCCGCAGGAACAGGTCCGCGCCCAGCTCCCGCTCCAGCGCCTTGATCTGCTGCGACAGCGACGGCTGCGCCACGTGCACGAGTTCGGCGGCCCGGGTGAAGTGCCGGGTCTCGGCGACGGCCACGAAGTACTGGAGCTGCTGGAACTGCACCCACCCAGCATAGGCGCGCCCTATCGAATCAAGCCGGACCATGTCTTGGACCGATGAGGTGTCGCGCGCCTAGCGTGCTGTTCCATGGCTCTGGCAACGCGGACGGGCCGACGGCCGTCCATGGCACGCACGATCTGGGACAGCACCGTCGGCAAGAAGACAGTGATGGCCGTCAGCGGCGTGATCATGCTGCTGTACCTGGTCGCCCACGTGATCGGCAACCTGAAGATCTTCTTCGGTCCGGAGGAGTTCAACCGCTACGGGCACTGGCTGCGCACGGTCGGCGAGCCGTTCATGCACTACGAGTGGACGCTGTGGCTGATCCGCGTCGTCCTGCTCGCCGCGGTCGTCGCGCACGCCGTCTCCGCGTACCAGCTCAGCCGCCGCGACATCAAGGCGCGCCCCAGCAAGTACGTGCACAGGAAGCCGCGCGCCTCCTACGCCACGCGCACCATGCGCTGGGGCGGGATCATCCTCGGCCTGTTCATCGTCTGGCACGTCCTGGACCTGACCACCGGCCACACCCACCCGGGCGGCTTCCAGGAGGGCCACCCTTACGAGAACGTCGTCGACACCTTCTCCACCTGGTACGGCAACGTCGTCTACATCGTCGCGATGCTCGCCCTCGGCCTGCACATCCGGCACGGCTTCTGGAGCGCCGCGCAGAGCCTGGGCGTCTCCAGCCGCACCCGCGACCGCGCCCTGAAGACCATCGCCAACGTCCTCGCGCTGCTGCTCACGGCCGGTTTCATCGCCGTACCCGTGGGCGTCATGACCGGAGTGGTGAGCTGAACATGACCGACTACACCGACTACACGACCGGCGCGCCCGTCGTCGACACCAAGGCCCCGTCCGGGCCGATCCACGAGCGCTGGGACAAGCGCCGTTTCGAGGCCAAGCTGGTCAACCCCGCCAACCGGCGCAAGCACACGGTGATCGTCGTGGGCACCGGCCTCGCGGGCGGCTCGGCCGGCGCCACCCTCGCCGAACAGGGCTACCACGTCGTCCAGTTCTGCTACCAGGACTCCCCGCGCCGCGCCCACTCCATCGCCGCGCAAGGCGGCATCAACGCGGCGAAGAACTACCGCAACGACGGCGACTCCGTCCACCGTCTCTTCTACGACACCGTCAAGGGCGGCGACTTCCGCGCCCGCGAGTCCAACGTCCACCGCCTCGCCCAGATCTCCGTCGAGATCATCGACCAGTGCGTGGCACAGGGCGTGCCGTTCGCCCGTGAGTACGGCGGCCTGCTCGACACCCGCTCCTTCGGCGGCGTCCAGGTCTCGCGGACCTTCTACGCCCGCGGCCAGACGGGCCAGCAGCTCCTCCTCGGTGCCTACCAGGCGCTGAGCCGGCAGATCGCGGCGGGCAACGTCGAGATGCACCCGCGCACCGAGATGCTGGACCTGATCGTCGTGGACGGGCGGGCGCGCGGCATCGTCGCCCGCGACCTGATCACCGGGAAGATCGACACGTACTTCGCGGACGCCGTCGTCCTCGCCACCGGCGGCTACGGCAACGTCTTCTACCTGTCGACCAACGCCATGAACTCCAACGCGACCGCCATCTGGCGGGCGCACCGCCGCGGCGCGTACTTCGCCAACCCCTGCTTCACCCAGATCCACCCCACCTGCATCCCGCGCACCGGCGACCACCAGTCGAAGCTGACCCTGATGAGCGAGTCGCTGCGCAACGACGGCCGCATCTGGGTGCCCAAGGCCAAGGGCGACACCCGGCCGCCGAACGACATCCCCGAGGACGAGCGCGACTACTACCTGGAGCGCATCTACCCGTCCTTCGGCAACCTCGTCCCGCGCGACATCGCCTCCCGCGCCGCGAAGAACGTCTGCGACGAGGGCAGGGGAGTGGGCCCCGGCGGGCAGGGCGTCTACCTCGACTTCGCCGACGCCATCCGGCGCATGGGCCGCAAGGCGGTCGAGGCCAAGTACGGCAACCTCTTCGACATGTACCAGCGGATCACCGACGAGGATCCGTACGAGGTGCCGATGCGGATCTACCCGGCCGTGCACTACACGATGGGCGGCCTGTGGGTCGACTACGACCTCCAGACCACCGTCCCCGGCCTGTTCGCGATCGGCGAGGCCAACTTCTCCGACCACGGCGCCAACCGCCTCGGCGCCTCGGCGCTGATGCAGGGCCTCGCCGACGGCTACTTCGTGCTGCCGGCCACCCTCAACGACTACCTCGCCCGCAACCCGCGCACCGAGGAGATCACCCCGGACCACCCCGTGGTCCAGGACGTGGTGGCCGAGACCGAGGACCGCCTCCACCTGCTGCTCTCCGTCGACGGCGACCGCACCCCCGACTCCTTCCACCGCGAACTGGGCGAGCTGATGTGGGAGTTCTGCGGCATGGCCCGCACCGACGCCGGACTGCGCAAGGCGCTGGAGCGCATCCCGCAGATCCGCGAGGAGTTCTGGCGGCGGATCAAGGTGCCCGGCACCGGCGAGGAGTTCAACCAGTCGCTGGAGAAGGCCAACCGCATCGTCGACTACCTGGAGCTCGCCGAGCTGATGTGCCTCGACGCGCTGCACCGCACCGAGTCCTGCGGCGGCCACTTCCGCGAGGAGTCCCAGACCCCGGACGGCGAGGCCGCCCGCAAGGACGACGCGTTCTCCTACGCCGCCGCCTGGGAGTTCACCGGCACCGGCGAGGCGCCCGTCCTGCACAAGGAAGACCTGGTCTTCGAGTACGTCCACCCCACCCAGCGGAGCTACGCATGAAGCTCACCCTGCGCGTCTGGCGCCAGAAGAACGCCGACGCCGACGGCGCCATGTCCACGTACGAGGTGGACGGCATCTCGCCCGACATGTCGTTCCTGGAGATGCTGGACACCCTCAACGAGGAACTCATCCTCAAGGGCGAGGACCCCGTCGCCTTCGACCACGACTGCCGCGAGGGCATCTGCGGCGCCTGCTCGCTGGTCATCAACGGTGACGCGCACGGACCCGAGCGCACCACCACCTGCCAGCTGCACATGCGGTCCTTCAAGGACGGCGACACCATCGACATCGAGCCGTGGCGGGCGGCGGCCTTCCCGGTCATCAAGGACCTGGTCGTGGACCGGTCCGCGTTCGACCGGATCATCCAGGCCGGCGGGTACATCACCGCGCCGACCGGCTCCGCCCCGGAGGCGCACGCGACGCCGGTGCCGAAACCGGACGCCGACCACGCCTTCGAGCACGCCGAGTGCATCGGCTGCGGCGCGTGCGTCGCCGCCTGCCCCAACGGGGCGGCGATGCTGTTCACCTCCGCCAAGGTCAACCACCTCAACGTGCTGCCGCAGGGAGCGCCCGAGCGGGAGACGCGGGTGCTCGACATGGTGGCGCAGATGGACGAGGAGGGATTCGGCGGGTGCACGCTGACCGGCGAGTGCGCGACCGCCTGCCCGAAGGGCATCCCGCTGATGTCGATCACCCGCATGAACAAGGAGTGGCTGCGGGCCACCCGGAAGGTGAAGCGGTGACGTCCTAGGGAAAGGCGGCGTCCGCGGGCGCCGTGATGCGAACGTTCGCCGAAGGTGCGGACGGGCGGGGCCGGGACCGGTGCTCCCCGGCCCCGTCTCGTACGACCGGCCTCGGTACGCTGCCGGTCATGATCTTCCAAGGACAGGGGAGGGAGCGGTTCTCGCAGGCCGTGACGGACTTCGAGACCGCTGTGCGGGCACAGGACCCGGACCGGGCGGAGCGCGCCTTCCAGCAGTTGCACCACACCCTCGGCGACGCGGCTCCGCACGAGGTCGCGCAGGCCGCGCCACGGCTCGCCGCGCTGCTGCCCGAGGTGCCGCCGGGGCCGCGCGGCATCGTGGCCGTGATCGTCGGAGCCTGCGTGGAGCGCGGCGCCGACCCGCTGCCCTGCGCCGCCCCGGTCTTCGCGGAGCTGGCCGAGACGCTCGCCGCCGTCGGCGAGTTCTGCGCACGCTGGGCGGAGACCGGCGGAGGGGAGTTCCCCGACCCGCAGGACGGCGAACCCGACCCGGCGCTCTTCGACCGGGCCGGGGCGGAGGAGACCCTGGCCTGGTTCTCCCTGCCCCAGTGGGAGATGGCGTCCCTCGCCCTGCTCAACCACCACCGGGTGCGGACCGCGCTGGACGGCTCGCTGCGCGCCCGGCTGCTGCGCGCGGTGCACGCCGTCCGGGAGGCGACCGGGCACGAGCTGAAATGCCTGGCCTACGCCCTGCTCGTCCTCGACGACGAGCCGCTGGTCGTTCTGCACCGCCCGACCGGCACCGGCTACGCGATGCGGATGAGCGGCATCGGCGACAACTTCCAGCTGCACACCCTGCTCGCGGACGTCCTCGTCGGCGGCGGCCACGTGCCCGGCCGGGCCCCCTCCGCGCAGGAGGCCGCCGTCTGCCGGGACGCGCCCGGCCAGGTGCCGACCACCGGCTCCTTCAACCTCGTCACCCCCGGCGGCGAGTGGGTGTGGAACGAGGGCACCCCGAGCGACATACCCGTGGTCGACGGCGTCCGGCTGCTCGTCCTCGACCCGCCGCCCTACGAGCGCGGCTGGCCCGCCGGCCGGTTCTTCCCCGGCATGCGAGGAGACCTCGTCCTGGAGCGGGTCCTCGACGCCGCCGAGACGCGCCACCGGCTCGAAGGCTGCGCACCACCCCGGTGACACTCCGCCCGGACATGGCGGGGTCCGCACGGCCGCGTTCCGTTCAACGACCCCACATCCCCGCTCCTGTCACCGGTCACGTACCGGCCAGACGGCCTCGGAAGAAACGGGGGTACCACCTCCGCACCCTTCCGGCCCTACCAGGAGTGAGCCATGACCGGTGTGTCCACGCTCGACCGCCCCCCGCAGCCCGCGGCGCCCACCCGCTACACCGTGACGCTCGCCCGGGACGAGGACGACGTGCGGGCCGCGCAGCGGCTGCGGCACGACGTCTTCGCGGGCGAGATGGGCGCCCTGCTGACCAGCCCGCAGCCGGGGCTCGACATCGACGCCTTCGACGCGTACTGCGATCACCTGATGGTGCGCGAGGAGTTCACCGGACAGGTCGTGGGCACCTACCGGCTGCTGCCGCCCGAGCGGGCCGCGGTGGCCGGGCGGCTGTACTCGGACGGCGAGTTCGACCTCGCCCCGCTCGACGCGATCCGGCCCGGCCTGGTCGAGGTCGGCCGCTCCTGCGTCCACCCCGGCCACCGGGACGGCGCGGTGATCGGCCTGATCTGGGCCGGCATCGCCCGCTACATGACCGACCGGGGCCACGAGTGGCTGGCGGGCTGCTGCTCGATCCCGCTCACCGACGGCGGCGCCCTCGCGGCGGCCACCTGGGACCGGGTGCGCGAGCGCAACCTCGCCCCCGAGCAGTACCGGGTACGCCCCCTGCTGCCCTGGACGGCCGACGGCGTGGCCCGGCCGGCCGGCCGCACCGAGCTGCCGCCGCTGCTGCGCGGCTACGTCCGCCTCGGCGCCTGGGTGTGCGGGGAGCCCGCGCTCGACGCGGACTTCGGCGTCGCCGACCTGTACGTGCTGCTGTCGATGCGCCGGGTCCACCCGCGCTATCTGCGGCACTTCCTCTCCCTCGTCCCGGCCTGATGAGCGCCTGGCTGCCCGGCGCCCCCTGCACCCCCCGCGCCTGCGTCCCGGCCCCCGGCGGCGCCGCGGCCGCGCCCCGCGCCGTGCTGCGGCTCATGGCGGTCGCGGTGCTGCTCCTGGCCGGCGTCGCGCTGTCCCCGCTGGGCGGGCGCGTCCCGGCGGACCTGGTACGACGCTGGTGCCGGGCGCTCGTACGGGCCGCCGGGGTGCGGGTCAGGATCAGCGGGGCCGCGCCGCCCGACGGCGGGGTGCTGCTGGTCGCCAACCACATCTCCTGGCTGGACATCCCGCTGCTGGCCGCCGTCCGCCCGGCCCGGATGCTCGCCAAGACCGAGATACGGCGGTGGCCGGTCGCCGGAGTGCTGGCCGCGCGCGGCGGGGCGCTGTTCATCGACCGGGACCGGCTGCGCGCCCTGCCCGGGACGGTGGCCCGGATCGCCGCAGCCCTGCGCTCCGGCGCGGCGGTCGGTGTGTTCCCCGAGGGCAGCACCTGGTGCGGACGCGCCCAGGGCGAGTTCCGGCGCGCCGTGTTCCAGGCCGCGCTGGACGCGGGCGCGCCCGTCCAGCCGGTGCGGCTGCGCTACCGCCTCGCCGACGGCTCGCCCGGCACCGCCGCCGCGTTCGTCGGCGACGACTCCCTCCTCGCGTCGCTGTGGCGCGTCGCGACGGCCCGGCACCTGATCGCCGAGGTCGACGTACGCCCCCTCATCCCGCCCGGCACCCACCCCGACCGCCGCTCCCTGGCCCACGCCGCCCAGCCGGCCCGCACCCCGGAGCCGCGCTGGACCCACGCGGCGCTGGTGGCGTGAGGAGGTCTTACCGCAGTGCGCGGGCCAGGTAGGGCGCCGTCCGGCTCTCCGGGGCCCGTGCCACCTCGGCGGGCGGGCCCGCGGCCACGATGCGGCCGCCTTCCGCGCCGCCGCCGGGACCCAGGTCGATCACCCAGTCCGCGCCCGCGACCACCGACATGTCGTGCTCGACGACGATCACGGTGTGCCCGGCGTCCACCAGGCCGTGGAGCTGCCGCATCAGCACCTCCACGTCGGCCGGGTGGAGCCCGGTCGTCGGCTCGTCCAGGAGGTACAGGGTGTGCGCGCGGCGCCCGCGCTGCAGCTCGCTCGCCAGCTTGATGCGCTGCGCCTCCCCGCCCGACAGCTCGGTCGCGGGCTGCCCGAGCCGCAGATACCCGAGGCCGACGTCGAGGAGGGTGCGCAGACTGCGGGCCACGGCCGGGGTCTCGGCGAAGAAGTCCGCCGCCGACTCGACGGTCAGGTCCAGCACCTCGGCGATGTTCCGGCCCCGGTAGGTCACCTCCAGCGTCTCGGCGTTGTAGCGGGCCCCGCCGCAGTCCGGGCACGGCGTGTACGTGCTCGGCAGGAACAGCAGCTCCACGCTGACGAACCCCTCGCCCTGGCAGGTCTCGCAGCGCCCTCCCGCGACGTTGAAGGAGAACCGGCCGACGCCGTACCCCCGCTCCCGCGCGGCGTCCGTGGCCGCGAACACCTTGCGCACCACGTCGAACAGCCCGGTGTACGTGGCCAGGTTGGAGCGCGGGGTGCGTCCGATCGGCTTCTGATCCACCGTCACCAGCCGCCCCACGCCCGGCAGTTCCGCGGTGATCTCCCCGACGAGCGTGGACTTCCCGGACCCCGACACACCGGTGACCGCCGTGAACACCCCCAGCGGGAACTCGGCCGTGACGCCGCGCAGGTTGTGCCGGGTGACGGGACCGACCTTCACCTGCCCACGCGGGCGCCGTACCGCACGCGCCGCGGTGGGAGCGGAGGCGAAGAGGAAGCGGGCCGTCGCCGACTCACGGATCGCGGCCAGGCCGTCCACCGGGCCGCTGTACAGCACCCGCCCGCCGTGCTCGCCCGCGCGCGGCCCCACGTCCACGACCCAGTCGGCGCCCCGCACCACGTCCAGATGGTGTTCCACCACGAACACCGAGTTCCCCGCGGCCTTCAGCCGCTCCAGCACCGTGCGCAGGGACTCCGTGTCCGCCGGGTGCAGCCCCGCGGACGGCTCGTCGAGGACGTACACCACCCCGAACAGCCCCGACCGCAGCTGGGTGGCGAGCCGCAGCCGCTGCAGCTCGCCCGCCGACAGGGTCGGGGTCGCCCGGTCCAGGCTGAGATAGCCCAGACCCAGCTCCACGACCGGCGCGATCCGCGCCTTCAGATCGTCGGTGAGCGCCCGCGCGGTCGCGTCCGTCGCCTCCAGCACGTCCGCCAGCTCCGCCAGCGGCAGCGCCGCCAGCTCCGCGATCGTGCGGCCCGCGAACGTCACCGCCAGCGCCTCCGGACGCAGCCGGCTGCCCCCGCACGCGGGGCACGGCGCGCTGGTCAGGAACCGCTCCGCCCGGGCCCGCAGCGTGGCACTCCTGGACTCCGCGAAGGTCTTCATGACATACCGGCGGGCGCTCGTGTACGTGCCCTGGTACGGCCGCTGGATCCGGTCCGCGTCCCGCACCGGGTGCACGGTGACCACCGGCTGCTCGTCCGTGAACAGGATCCACTCCCGCTGCTCGGCGGGCAGTTCACGCCACGGCCGGTCCACGTCGTAGCCCAGCGCGCCGAGGATGTCGCGCAGGTTCTTGCCCTGCCAGGCACCCGGCCACGCGGCGATCGCGCCCTCCCGGATCGACAGTGACGGGTCCGGGACCAGCAGTTCCTCGGTCGTACGGTGCACCCGCCCGAGCCCATGACACTCCGGGCACGCCCCCGCCGCCGTGTTCGGCGAGAACGCGTCCGAGTCCAGCCGCTCGGCTCCCGGCGGATACTCGCCCGCGCGGGAGAACAGCATCCGCAGCGAGTTGGACAGATGGGTGACCGTGCCGACCGAGGACCGCGAGGTGGGCGCCGAGCGCCGCTGCTCCAGCGACACGGCCGGCGGCAGCCCGGTGATCTCCCCGACCCTCGGCGCGCCGACCTGGTGGATCAGCCGGCGGGCGTACGGGGCGACCGACTCGAAGTAGCGCCGCTGCGCCTCCGCGTAGATCGTGCCGAACGCCAGCGACGACTTCCCCGAGCCCGACACACCCGTGAACACCGCCACCACGTCCCGGGGGATGTCGACGTCGACCCCCTTCAGGTTGTGCTCGCGGGCACCGCGGACGCGGACGTACGGGTCGTGCGGGGTGCTCATGCGGGGGATCTCCGTGCGCGGTGGAGGGGAAGGGGGGACAAACCCCGCGATTCTACGCCCCGCCGTTCCCGTGCGCCGGGGTCAGCCCCGCGATCCGGGCCAGCCGCCGGTAAGAGTCCAGCAGCGCGTCACGGTCGTACCCGCTGGTCGTGACCAGCACCTCCTGCGCCTCGGTCTCCTTCAGCACCCTCTCCAGCTCCTCGGCGACCTCCTCCTCGGTCCCCGCGAGCTGCCCGGTGAGCCCGGACTCGTAGAAGCCGCGCTCCTTGCCGGTCATCGTCCGCGCCTCCACGCGCTCGGCGGGCGGCAGCGGCGGGAAGGTGCCGTGGGTGCGGGAGTACGCCATCGACCAGGCCTCCGGGATCAGCAGCCGCCGGGCCTGCTCACGGGTCGCGGCCACGGCGATCGTGCCGGAGATCACCACGTACGGCTCGCTCGCCCAGGACGAGGGACGGAAGTGCGCGCGGTAGCGGTCGACGCCGCGCAGCATCTTCTCCCGGTCGCGCAGGTCGCCGATGACCATCGGCAGGCCCGCGCGGGCCGCGATGGCCGCCCCCTCGCCCATGGCCAGGACGAACGGCGGCACGGTCAGCCCCTCGGCGGGACGCGCGTGCACACCCGTGGGGGAGGTCCCGCGGAACCAGCCCAGCAGTTCGGCCAGTTGGGCCTCGAAGTCCTCGGCGTCCTCCTTGTCCCGGCCCAGCGCCTTGCGCACTCCGCCGGTGAAGCCGACCGAACGGCCCAGACCCATGTCGATCCGGCCGGGGAACAGCGACTCCAGCACGCCGAACTGCTCGGCGACGACGAGCGGCCGGTGGTTGGGCAGCATCACCCCGCCGGTGCCCACCCGGATCGTCCGGGTGGCGGCCGCCACGGCGGCGGCCAGCACGGTCGGCGCGGAACCGGCGACACCGGGCACGCCGTGGTGCTCCGACACCCAGAACCGGTGGTAGCCGAGCCGCTCCGCCTCCCGCGCGAAACGCACGGTGTCGCGCAGCGCCTCGCCGACCGGGTGCCCCTCCCGGGTGCGGGAGCGGTCGAGCACGGAGAAACGGGTGGAGCTGATCGCGGAACTCACACCGTGTTCAACGCGTGCGGCCCGCGCGCATTCCCCGACGGGGCTGCCCCGTCGTGTCCCGCACTGCCTCCCTGTCCCGCACTGCCTGCCCTGCCCAAATTGATTGGCATGCGCCTGACGCCCCGGCTTACGGTGGCACGCAGGTGCCCGGTGTGCCGGTCACGCGTTCTTCGTGGTTCGACTCCATGCAGGACCTCCTGGTCCTGTCGCCCTGTGGGGGCAGCGCGTAGCCACCCTGACCTCGGGCACCGCACTCCCGGTCCCCCTAGGGTGGGACTGTGACGAACAGCAACAGCAAGGCCCCGCTGGCCGTGTTCGACCTGGACAACACCCTCGCCGACACCGCGCACCGGCAGCGGTTCCTGGAGCGCAAGCCCCGCGACTGGGACGGCTTCTTCGCCGCCGCGCCGCAGGACCCGCCGCTGCCGGAGGGCGTCGCGCTGGCGCGGGAGAGCGCCCGCGAGTGCGAGGTGGTCTATCTGACCGGGCGGCCCGAGCGCTGCCGCCGCGACACGCTCGACTGGCTGGCCGGGCACGGGCTGCCCGAGGGGCGGGTGTACATGCGGCGCGACGACGACCGCCGGCCCGCCCGCTTCACCAAGCTGGCCATCCTGCGCCGCCTCGCCCGCACCCGGGACATCCGGGTCCTCGTGGACGACGACGAGCTGGTGTGCGCCGACGCGGAGCGGGCCGGATTCACCGTCCTGCGGGCGCGCTGGGCCACCCCGTCCGCCGCGCTGAAGACCACGCAGGAGCGGGAGGGACGGACGTAGCCGCGGTGGCGCGTGGCGGGCCCGCGGGTCAGTCCGTGTCCTCCAGGCGGAAGCCCACCTTCAGCCCGACCTGGTAGTGGGCGATCTGCCCGTCCTCGATCTGGCCCCGGATCTGGGTCACCTCGAACCAGTCGAGGTTCCGCAGCGTCTGCGAGGCCCGGCTGATGCCGTTGCGCACGGCCTGGTCGACGCCCTCGGGGGAGGTGCCGACGATCTCGGTGACCCGGTAGGTGTGGTTCGACATGAGTGCTCCTTCTCCTGTGAGGGCCGCGACGCCGCGACGGCTGTGACGCCCCGCGACGGCCGCCGAGCCCGCTGTGACGCCCTGCGACGACTGCCGAGCCCGCTGTGACGAGCCGCGACGGCTGTGACAGCCGAGGCTGGTGTGACGCCGTCGCACCCGTCACTCCACCGTGCCCCAAGCCGCGACGGTCCGCGAGGCGTCGGGCTCCCGGGCCCGTATCCCTTGACCTCCGCATTGGTCCATACCAAAATCCAGCACACCCGTACGAGCCCTCGGCTCGTCCCCCCACGTCGGGCCTCCCTCCCCTGTCCCCAGACAGAACAGGACCCCTCGTGAGACGTCACCGCCTGCTCGCCCTCTGCTGTGCCCTGACCGCCTCGCTCGTCACCGGCTGCGGTGTCCTGCCGGGGGACGACGGGCCGCGCCGGCGCACCGTCACCGTCTGGCTGATGCAGAACAGCGCCTCGAAGGAGTTCCTGGACCGCTTCACCGAGGACTTCGAACGCACCCACGCCGACCTCGACCTGGACATCCGCATCCAGGAGTGGACCGGCATCGGCGACAAGGTGCACGCCGCGCTGGAGTCCGACGCCGCGGACGCGCCCGACGTCATCGAGGTCGGCAACACGCAGATCTCGCAGTACATCGAGGGCGGGGGACTGCTCGACCTGACCCTGGAGTCGATGCGGGACTGGGGCATGGACGACTGGCTGCCCGGCCTCGCCGAACCGGGGCGCCAGCTCTCCGCGCAGTACGGCATCCCCTGGTACGCCGCCAACCGCGTCGTCGTCTACCGCAAGGACCTCTTCGAGCGGGCCGGCGTCACCGCCCCGCCGAAGACGCGCGAGGAGTGGCTGGAGATCACCGAGAAACTGAACTCCGGCGGCACCCAGGGCATCTACCTCGCCGGACAGGACTGGTACACGCTCGCCGGGTTCGTCTGGGACGAGGGCGGCGACCTGGCCGAGGAGAACGGCGGCACCTGGCGCGGCAGCCTCGACACCCCGGCCGCCCTGCGCGGCATGGACTTCTACCGCCGCCTGCAGGCCCTCGGCGACGGCCCCGTCGACGCCGACGAGGAACACCCGCCACAGGCGCAGGTGTTCGCCCGGGGACAGGTCGCGCAGATCGTCGCGGTGCCGGGCCTCGCCCGGGCCGTCGTGCGGCAGAACCCGGACCTGGAAGGCAAGCTGGGATTCTTCCCCGTGCCCGGCAAGAGTGCCGGCGAGCCCGGCGCCGTCTTCACCGGCGGCTCCGACCTCGTCGTGCCCCGCAACACCGACGTCCGCGACGGGGCCGTCGCCGTGGTCGAGGCCCTCACCGGCGCCGAGTGGAACACCGAACTCGCCCGCACCATGGACTACGTGCCCAACAAGACGACCCTGGCCGACGCGGTCGCGGGCGAGGAGGGCGTCGCCGCCATGGCCGCGGGCGCGGCGCGGGGCCGGGCGACGCCCAGCACCCCCGAGTGGGCGAACGTCGAGGCGGACAACCCGATCAAGGAGTACATGACGAACGTGCTCACCGGCGCCGACCCGGCGACCGAGGCCCGCCGCGCCTCACGCCGCATCACGGAGGCACTGGCGGCACCGGCGAGCTGACTCCCGCCGCGGCTGCTACGGCACGACGCTCAGCGACAGCGCGAAACGGCCCTCGCCGTCCGTCCACCAGTGGGCCGGCCGCAGCCCGGCGGCGGTCAGTTCCGCCCACACCCCCTCCTGCCGGAACTTCGCCGACACCTCGGTGCGCAGCTCCTCGCCCGCCGCGAACTCCACGGCCAGGTCGAGGGCGGGAATCTTCACGGTCTGCTCCGCGCGGGACCGCAGCCGCATCTCGATCCATTCCCGCTCGGCGTCCCACAGCGCCACATGGTCGAAGGCGCCCGGATCGAAGTCGGCGCCCAGCTCGCGGTTGACGACGGCGAGGACGTTCCGGTTGAACGCGGCCGTCACCCCCGCCGCGTCGTCGTACGCGCGCACCAGCACCTCCTCGTCCTTCACCAGGTCGGTGCCCAGCAGCAGCGCGTCACCCGGGGCGAGCAGGGCGCGCACCGAGGACAGGAACGCCGCCCGCTCGGCGGGCAGCAGATTGCCGATCGTGCCGCCGAGGAACACCAGCAGCCGTGGCCCCGGCGTGTCCGGCAGCTCCAGCCGGGCGGTGAAGTCGGCGATCAGCGCGTGCACGGACAGGCCGGGCCGCTCCGCGACGAGCGCCCGCCCGGCCTGCGTGAGCGCGCTCTCGCTGACGTCGACCGGCACGTACAGGCGCAGACCGCCGAACGCGTCGAGCAGGTGCCGGGTCTTGTCGGAGGACCCGGAGCCCAGCTCGACCAGGGTGCGGGCGCCGGTCGCGGCGGCGATGTCGGCGGCGCGGGAGACCAGGATCTCCCGTTCGGCGCGCGTCGGGTAGTACTCGGGCAGCTCGGTGATCTTGTCGAACAGTTCGCTGCCGTGCGCGTCGTAGAACCACTTCGGCGGGAGCGTCTTGGGCGTGGCGGTGAGGCCGTGCAGGACGTCGGCGCGCAGGGCGGCCTCGGTGGCGTCCTCGGGGAGGGTGCGGGTGAGGAGGAACGGGCTCACGTGCGGGGCTCCTTCGGTGGTGCGGGGGCTGGGGCGTGGCTCGGCTCCTTGAGCGGGGCGAGGCGCACCTCGGTGGGGCCCGCGGTGACCAGCGTGCGGTCCGGGACCTCGGCCCAGCGTGGATCGTCGTCGTACGGCTCCGAGGCCACGACCGCGCCGCCGCCCGGGCGGACCAGGTACCACAGGGTGTCGCCCCAGGTGGTGGCGGTGACGGTGGAGCCGTCGGTGAGCAGCAGGTTCAGGCGGGAGCCGGGGGCCGCCGCGGCGACCTCCGGGACGGTGTCGGCGAGCGCGCGGCCCGGATCGTCCCCGGCGCGCAGCCGGGCCAGGACCAGCGCCCAGACCAGCGCGGAGTCGTTGCGGGCCTCCAGCGACAGCAGGTCCTGCGGCGGCAGGCTCCGGGACAGCCCGGCCAGGGAGCCCGGCCAGCCCGTCACCGCGCCGTTGTGGCTGAACAGCCACCGGCCCGAGGCGTACGGCGCCGCCGCGGCCTCGGCGTCCGCGCCGGCGAGCGTCGCGTCCCGCACCGCGGCGAGCAGCGCCCCGGTGCGCACGACCCGCGCCAGGTCGGCGAAGGACTGGTCGGCCCAGATGGGCCCGGCGCGCCGGTAGCGGGCCGGCACCGGGTCGCCGTCGGCGTACCAGCCGACCCCGAAGCCGTCGGCGTTCACCGTCCCGTGGCGCTGGTGGCGCGGCGCCCACGACTGGCGGTACAGCGCGTGGGGCGGCGCCACCAGCAGGGCGCCGACCGGCTCGGCGGGCCCCACGTAGGCGAGGTGACGGCACATCAGACGTCCTGCGAGCGGGCCGTGCGGAAGCCGGAGAAGATCTGCCGCCGGATCGGATAGTCCCAGTTGCGGAAGGTGCCCCGGCAGGCCACCGGGTCCACGGCGAACGAACCGCCGCGCAGCACCTTGTATTCCGGCCCGAAGAACACCTCCGAATACTCCTTGTACGGGAACGCCCGGAACCCCGGGTACGGCAGGAAGTCGCTCGCCGTCCACTCCCACACGTCGCCGATCAACTGCCGTACGCCGAGCGGCGACTCACCGGCCGGGTAGCTCCCGGCGGGCGCCGGGCGCAGATGCCGCTGGCCGAGGTTGGCGTGCTCGGGCCCGGGGTCGGCGTCGCCCCACGGATAGCGCCGGGAGCGGCCGGTCGCCGGGTCGAAGCGGGCCGCCTTCTCCCACTCGGCCTCGGTCGGCAGCCGCCGTCCGGCCCAGCGGGCGTACGCGTCCGCCTCGTACCAGCACACGTGCAGCACCGGCTCGTCCGGCGGCACCACCTCGGTCACCCCGAACCGGCGGCGCAGCCACTGCCCGCCGTCCCGGCGCCAGTACAGCGGCGCGGTGATCGAGTTCCTGCGGATGTGCGCCCAGCCCTCGGCGGTCCACCAGCGCGGGTCGTCGTAGCCGCCGTCCTCGATGAACGCCTGGTAGGCGGCGTTCGTCACCGGGGTGGTGTCGATGAAGAAGGGCGGTGTCTCACGGCGGTGCGCGGGCCGTTCGTTGTCCAGCGCCCACGGCTCGGCGGAGGTGCCCATGGTGAACGGGCCGCCGGGAACCAGGACTTCGGCCGGTCCGGTGAACAGGGGGAGCGGCTCCGGGTCCGGGGCGGTGAGCACCCGCGGTCCCCGGCGCAGCTGATGGGTGATCAGCATGGTCTCGTCGTGCTGCTGTTCGTGCTGCGCGACCATGCCGAACGCGAACCCCGCCTCGGTGAGCCGGGTGCCGTGGAAGGCGGTGCCCTCCAGCACGTCCAGGACCCGGCGGCGCACCTGCGCGGCGTACGCGCGGGCCTCGGCGGGCGGCAGCAGCGGCAGCGACGGACGCTCCGCGCGCGGATGCTCGAAGGCGTCGTAGAGGCTGTCGATCTCGGGCCGGAGCGCCTCCTGCCCGGCGACCGCCCGCAGCAGCCACAGCTCCTCCTGGTTGCCGATGTGCGCGAGGTCCCACACCAGCGGCGACATCAGCGGGGAGTGCTGGGCGGTCAGGTCCGGCTCGTCGACGCAGTCGGTCAGCAGGGTGGTGCGGTCGCGGGCGGTGGTCAGCGAGGCGAGGGCACGCTCGCGGAAGGCCTCGGGATCGGTCTCGGACGCGGTCTCGGGCACGGCCTCGGGGGCGGTCCCGGAGGCGGCCCCGGCTCCGGAGACGGCCCCGGCCCCGGTGCAGGGCCCTGCGGCGGTGCCGGGGGCGGACCGGGAGACGGTCTGACGGGAGGTGTCGGTCATGAGCGCGGGTCCTTCCCGTGCGGGACGGTGGTCTGGTCGTCCGGGTGCGGCCCGGACCCGGGGAGATCGCCGTCGCGCAGCCGGTCGAGCAGGTCGTCGGCGGGGCAGCGGCCGTGGACGACGTAACGGTCCCGGTAGGCCGCGACGGCGGCCGTCACGCCCGGCGAGGCGCCGAGCCGGGGCAGCGCGTCCAGCGCCGCCGCGAAGCAGGCCACGGCCGCCTCGCGCAGCTCCGGGTCGGCCAGCCCGTCCCGGGCCGCGGCGGACCACAGCGGGTTGTGCGGCGCGGGCCGGCCCAGGGCGCGCTCGGCCAGCGGCTTCACCGTGCGGTAGGCGGTCTCGGCGGCCTGCGGGTCGTCGAAGAGCGCCGTCGTCACGGCGACCGGCACGATCCAGCCGTGCTCCCCGGGCTGTGCGTCGATCATCCGCAGCTCCAGATGGCCGCGCGGCCTGACCGGAGGGAACAGCGTCGTCAGGTGGTAGTCGAGGTCGTCGCGGGTGGGTGGCCGGGGCGTGCCCGACCGGGTCCACTCGCGGAACGTCAGCCCGTCGGGCACCTCCCACGGGCCGCTCTCGCTGCGCACGCACATCACCGGCGCGTCCAGCACCCGCCGGGCCCACGCGCGGCGCGGATCGGCGTCCAGCTCCGGCGCGCCCGCCCGTCCGGCGCCGATCTCCGCCCACCGCAGCTGGCGGGTGGACACCCAGCCCGTCGGCCGCCGCCGGACCACCGGGGAGTGGGCGAACACGGCCACCAGGACCGCGCCCAGCTGGTGGGCCAGCCACCAGCGCCGCACATGCCCGAGCGGGCCCGGCTCCTCGTATCCGGCGTCCAGGCAGACCTGCACCGAGGCCGAGGTGCACATCATGGCGCGGCCGGCCGGTCCGGTGCGGTCGAGGTAGGTCTCCATCGCGTCGTAGCGCGGGTCGCGCAGGAACCGGCTCGGCGAGTGCCACGGGTCGTGACCGATGCCGGCGAGGCGAAGGCCTCGTTCGCGCAGCACCGCGCGGACGGCGTCGAGGTCGGCGGAGACGGTGCGCACGCACTCCATCAGGGAGGCGGCGGGCGGCGAGCTCAGCTCCAGCTGGCCGCCGGGTTCCACGGTGAGCGCCGACGCCAGGGACGTGGCGCGCAGTGCGGCGTAGGCCGCTTCGAGTCGTTCGGACGTCACGGGGAGCTGCGGCTCCCGCAGGTCGTGGACCAGCCACTCCAGCTCCACACCGACGGTGCGGGGCGGTCCGGTCTTGAAGCAGATACCGCGGATCAGTGCCTCCACCTCGGCTTCGGTCACGGCCGCGCGGGTCTGTGTACAGTCGCTTGCCGCATCGGACATGTCGGGATCCCTTCTGAGGTTCCTCCATGCCGCCGACCGGGGCCCGTGGGCTCCGACCGGCACGCTTGTCCCACCCAAGACCCTGACGCGCGTTCGTACAAGGGGGCAAATCGGGGCGATCGGAACCGGATGTCAGGACCGTCCGGGAGCGGCGGCCTGAAAGGCCGGGACGGTTGTCGGGCCGTCCGGGAGCGGCGGCCTGAGGGTCCGGGCGGGACGCCCGCCGTCGCCGGGGCCGCGAAACTCCGTTGCGGCGCGGGACCGGGATCGCTCAGGATCAGGTCATGAGCACGACGGGGGAGGCCGCGCGGCGCGCGGTCACGGCGCCTACGGGGGTGGCGCCGTGAGCGCGCGCCTGCGCGGCATCGCACGGGAGACGGAGCAGATCGTGGCGGCGGGGGGCTACCGCTCACCGGGCGGCCACCGGATCTCCCTGGCGGACGCGATCGAGGCGGCCCGGTCGGGCACCCGGATGCTGGGCCCCGGCCCGGTGCCGGTGCCGGGGCCGTCCGCCCCGGCGACGGACACCCTGATCGAGGTCACGGGCGAGAGCAGCCTGGAGGCCGCCCGCCGCCTCGGCGCGGCCACGGCGGTCCTCGACTTCGCGTCGGCCCGCAACCCCGGCGGCGGCTATCTCAACGGCGCCCAGGCCCAGGAAGAGGCCCTGTGCCGCGCCTCCGCGCTGTACACCTGCCTGCTGCGGGCCCCGGAGTTCTACGACCACCACCGCACGCACCGCGACCCGTTCTACACGGACCGCGTCATCCACAGCCCGGCCGTGCCCGTCTTCCGCGACGACCGGGGCCGCCTGCTCGACACGCCGTTCACCACCGGGTTCCTCGCCGCCGCGGCACCCAACGCGGGCGTCGTACGGCGCACCGCGCCCGACCGCGTGGGCGAGCTGCCGCGCGCCCTGGCCACCCGCGCCGAGCGGGTCCTGGAGACGGCCGCGGCCCACGGCTACCGGCGGCTGGTGCTGGGCGCCTGGGGCTGCGGCGTGTTCCGCAACGACCCGGCGCGGGTGGCGGGCGCCTTCCGGGGGCTGCTCGGTCCCGGCGGCCGGTTCGCGGGCGCGTTCGAGCACGTGGTGTTCGGCGTGCTGGACCGCACCCGCGGCGCGGTCGTCCGGGAGGCGTTCGCCCAGGCGTTCCCGGAGCGGCGGCTCAGCCCGTCGGGAAGTCGTCCGGCGTCCTGATCCGGTCCCGGATCCAGACACCGGCGGGCTTCAGCGATGCGGTGCCCGCCCAGGGGCCGCCCGTGTCGCACGTGCCGGTCCTGAAGACCGCACCCGAGCGGTGGTCGTCGGAGAAGTTCCAGTTCACCCAGCTGATCTTCTTGCGCGCCATCAGGTCCAGGTACTGCTGGGTGCGGCCGAAGTCGTTCGGGCCGTCCCCGCTGGCCTCCTGGGTGCCGAACTCGGTCACGAAGACCGGGATGCGGTCCGAGGCCCGGTCGAGCGCGCTCAGGTACTCCTGGCCGTGCGACGCCGCGTAGAAGTGGAACGTGTACATGATGTTGCTCGCCCGCACCGGGTTGTCGACGACGTCCCGCTCGTCGCGGCCGTCCGAGACGCCGAGCGAGCCCCAGCCGTGCGTACCGATCAGGATCGGCGTGTCCGGGTCCTGGGCGCGGATCACCGGGATCAGCTGCTCGGCGTACGACTTGATCCGGGACCAGGTGACGCCGTTGGGCTCGTTGGCGATGTCGTACAGCAGGTTGGTCTTGCCGCGGTGGCGCCGGGCGATCTCCGTGAAGAACGTCTTGGCGCGCTCCAGGTTGTGGTGCGGGTCGCCCGGCGTGAGCTGGTGCCAGTCGACGAGGGCGTACATGCCGCGGGCCGTGGCCATTTCGATGAGCTGGTGCACGCGATCGGTGAACTTCCGCGGGTTCGTCTCGTAGCCGCCCTCCTGGACGTAGAGCGAGATCCGCAGGACGTCCGCCTTCCAGTCGCCGGCCAGCGCGTCCAGCGAGCCGTCGGTCAGGCAGTGGCTGTACCACTGCAGGCCGTGGCTGCTCATGCCGCGCAGCTGGACCGGCTTGCCGTACTGGTTGCAGAGCTTGACCCCGCACACCTTCAGACGGCCGTTGACGGCGGCGGGCGTGCCGGCGGGTGCGTCGGCGGACGTGCCGGAGGTGGGGGAGGCGGAGGTGGGGGAGGCGGTGGCCGGGGCGGGGCCGGCGACGAGGGGGCCCAGTCCGGCGAGCGCCGCGGCGGCGAGGAGAGCGGACAGAGGTCTGCGCATGACATTCTCCGGTGGGGGGTGGACTGTTAGGAAGGTTTCCTTACGGTCACCGGGAACGTAGCGCCATGACTGGACACGGTCAAGAGTGTCGGGGCGGGGCACCGCCGCAGTCGATCCGATTGATCGGTTCCGCGGCGGGCGGGCCTCCTCACATCGCGGGCGACTGCGTCACCGACCGCTCGGGAGGCCGCAGTTCGTGCCAGCGCAGCTCCGCCTCCAGCTGCGCGGCGAGCGACACCAGCAGCGGTTCGCTGTGCGCCGGGCCGAGCAGCTGCGCGCCGACGGGCAGCCCGCCGTCGACGAAACCGGCGGGCACGGCGACACCGGGCCAGCCCAGCACGTTCCACGGCCACGCGTACGGGCACGCGGCGATCATCGCCCGGTCGGTGGCCAGCGGGCCCAGCCCGAGCAGGGCGCCGATCCGGGGCGGGGGAGTGGCCGTCGTGGGCGCGAGCACGACGTCGTACGACGTGAAGAAGGCGCCGATACGGCGGTGCAGCACCGCCTCCGCCCGCCGCGCCGCCTTCAGCGGGGCCCCGCCGAGCAGCCGGCCCAGCCGCGCGGCGCCACGGGTGCGCGGATCGAGCAGCGCCGGCTCGGGCGCGTCGCGCACCCACTCGGCGATACCGGCGGTGGCCCGCGGCACGAAGGTCAGCCCGATCTGCCCGTAGGGCGGATCCGCCTCCTCGACGACATGGCCCAACGCGCTCAGTTCCTCGGCCAGTTCGGTCACCCGGGCGCGGACGCGCGGATCGAGCCGGGCCGGCAGCGCGGTGAAGGGCGGGGTCAGGGCGAGCGCGATCCGCAGCCGGCCGGGATCCCGGCCGACCGCCTCGAACACCTTCAGCGCGGGCGGGCGGTGCGGATCGCGCGGGTGATTGCCGCTCGCCGCGTCCAGCAGCAGGGCCGCGTCCGCGACCGTGCGGGCCAGCGTGCCGTTGACCGTGATCCCCTGGAACGACTCGCCGCGCGGCCAGGTCGAGATGCGCCCGCGCTGCGGCTTGATGCCGACCAGGTGGGTCCAGGAGGCGGGGATGCGCACCGAACCGGCCCCGTCGGAGCCGAGCGCGGCCGGCACCAGGCCCGCCGCGACCGCGGCCGCGCTGCCGCCGGAGGAGCCGCCGGGAGTGTGCTCGGGGTTCCACGGGTTGCGGGTGGTGCCGAACGCCGGGCCCTCGGTGAACGGCCACTGTCCCAGCTCGCACGTGTTGGTCTTGCCCACGATGACGGCACCGGCCGCCCGCAGCCGCCGTACCGCCTCGCCGTCCTCGGCGACCGGCGGGAAGGTTCCCCGGCAGCCGAACGCGGTCGGCTCGCCCGCCACGTCCATGTCGTCCTTGACCGCGACGGGCACCCCGAGCAGCGGCCGGCGGCCGCCCGCCGCCAGCTCCCGGTCCGCCGCCTCCGCCTCGGCGAGCGCCGCCTCGGCGCGCACGAGCCGGAAGGCGTTGACAGAGCCCTGGGTCGCCTCGATCCGGGCCAGGGCCGCGGCGACGAGGGCCCGTGACGTCACCTCCCCGGCGGCCAGGGCGCGAGCGGTCTCCACCAGGCCTGCGGCAGGGGCGAGCGTCATGCGGGACACCTCCGGGGCGCGTTGTCTACCGAACGGTAACCTGTCGTGGCCGTACGGGGAACGCCCCCGCCGGCGCCGGGTGTCGGCCGCACGGCCGCGGCGTCCCCGGTGGACACGAACGGGCCGACGCCGACCAGGAGCGGCGGGTGGCCGTGGCGACCGAGGCCGTTCAGCGCCCGGTGAGCGATGGCGCGCTGTGACCGGTTGATCCCAGAATGGGGTGAAACCCCGTCGGACGGAGGCCACACCGCCATGACCCAGGACGCCACCTCCCCGAGCAGGCTGCGCAGCAACCGCGCCGCGCTCACCCACAAGGTCGGCTACGCCCTGCGCCACCCCGGCCGCATTGCCCCGTACGTCCGCCGGGCGGGCCGGGACGCCTGGCTGCGCCTGAAACACCCCGACCACGTCGGCTACTACCGGGCGGTGATGGCCTCCGACACCCGCTGCGACCCCGAGGCGGCGGTCGGCAGCCGCACCCACGAGCGCTGGCTGGCGCTCGGGCAGATGCAGTTCGACTACCTCCTGGAGCACGGACTGCGTCCCGAGCACCGCATGCTCGACATCGGCTGCGGCAACCTGCGCGGCGGCTGGCGCTTCATCGACTACCTCGACGAGGGCCACTACTACGGCATCGACATCTCGCCGGACATCCTCATCGCCGCCAAGCGGACCCTGACCGAGCGCGGCCTGCAGGACAAGCTCCCGCACCTGACCATCACGGGCGATCTCAAGCTGGAGTTCCTGCCGGACGACCACTTCGACGTGGTCCACGCGCACAGCGTCTTCTCCCACTCCCCGCTCGACGTGATCGACGAATGCCTGGCCCACGTCGGCCGCGTCATGAAGCCGGACGGCTTCTTCGACTTCACCTTCGACCGCACCGAGGGCACCGAACACCAGGTCCTGCGCGAGGACTTCTACTACCGCACCGACACCCTGCTCGCGCTCGCCCACCGCCACGGCCTGCACGCCCGCTTCATGGACGACTGGGAGAAACGGCCGCACGGCCAGTCCAAGATCCGCGTCAGCCGTTCGCCGCTTCCCCTGTGATGTCGACCATCCAGGTGACGCCGAAGCGGTCCGTGCACATGCCGAACACATCGCCCCACATCTGCCGCTCCAGCGGCACGGACACGGAGCCCTCGGCGGACAGCTTCTCCCAGTAGCCGCGCAGCTCGGCCTCGTCCTCCCCGCTCAGGCTCACCGCGAAGGCGTTGCCGGGCGTGTACGTGGTTCCGGGCGGGGTGTCGGCGCCCATCAGGGTGAAGCCGGACGGCGTCTCCAGCATCCCGTGCATGATCTTGTCGGCCCCGGCGGCGTCCGGCGGGCCGAACTCGCCGAAGGTGCTGAGCTTGAGCGTGCCGCCGAACACCTCCCGGTAGAACTCCATGGCCTGCCGGGCGTCGCCGTCGAAGCTGAGATACGGGTTGAGTCGCGAGGGCATGAAACCTCCCAAATCCGGTCACATCGTCGGACCGGCGCAGCGTAACCCGCCCTCCGGCCGTCGGCTCGGCTCCTCGCCGTACGGAATGCCGCGAGGTGACCCCGTCGGACCCCCGCGCCGCACCCCGTACCGCCAGGCCCCGTCGGACGGTCCGTCGGCCCTCCCGCGCCGCGCCCGCTCGGCCCGCACGCCGTCAGACCCGCAATCCGTCAGACCCGCAATCCGTCTGCCCCGCAGTCCGTCCAGCCCGCACCCCGTCCCGCCCGCACCCGCCGAGCCCGGTCCGCGTACCCTGTTGCGCCGCGATGCCGGAGCGCCGCCCACCAGGCGGCGCTCCCCACGGCGAGCCGTCGTACCCGACGCCGAAGGAGCTCGATGAACCCCGGCCCCACCGCCCCGGCCCCCGGCCCCACCGCCGCCGTGCGTGCCGCCGCGGCCCCGGCCCCCGGCCCCACCGCCGCCGTGCGTGCCGCCGCGCTGACGCTGCTGGAGGACTTCTCCCTGGAGATGACCGGCAAGGACGTGCCGCACCTGGAGAAGGCGCGGCAGCTCATCCCGCCGGGCACCCGGATCAATGTGACCTTCCTCGGCAACGAGGACCTGGGCATGCGCCTGGCGGCGGCGCGGGCGGTGAAACGGTTCGGCTTCCTGCCGGTGCCGCATCTCTCGGCCCGCCGGCTCAGCTCGCGGGCCGAGCTGGAGGAGTTCCTGGACGGACTGCGGTCCGACGGGACCGGGGAGCACGTCCTCGTCGTCGGGGGAGACCCGGCCCGGCCGCACGGGCCGTACGAGGACGCGCTGTCCGTGATCCGCGCCGGCCTGCTGGAGCGCTACGGCGTGCGCCACGTCGGCGTCAGCGGCTACCCGGAGGGCCATCCCGCGATCACCGACCGGGTGCTGTGGGCGGCGCTCGCCGACAAGAGCGAGGCGCTCGCCGGCAAGCGGCTCGGTGGCCATGTCGTCACCCAGTTCGGGTTCGACGCCGACCGGGTGCTCGCCTGGGTCGCCGAGGTCCGCGAGCGCGGCATCGCCCTGCCGGTCCGGATCGGCGTGCCCGGTCCGGCCGGGGTGCGGCGGCTGATGTCGTACGCCACCCGCTTCGGCGTCGGCACCAGCGCGTCCATCGCCCGCAAGTACGGCTTCTCGCTCACCAACCTCATGGGCACCGCGGGGCCCGACCGCTTCCTGCGGGCGCTCGCCGAGGGCTACGACCCGGACGTCCACGGCGAGGTGAAGGTGCACTTCTACACCTTCGGCGGCCTCGGGGCGACCGCGGAGTGGGTCGCGCGGTTCCGGGCGGAGCCGGCGGCGGGCGCCTGACGGCGTGCTCTGTGACGATGCTGGGAGGCCCCGGTCCCCCTCGCATCAGGAGCACCGCCGTGAACGTCTCCCTCACCGTCTGGGCGCTCAGCGTCGGCGTCCTGTGCGTCCTCGTCGCCGTCGACTTCCTGATCGGCCGCAAGCCGCACGAGGTCTCGCTGCGGGAGGCCGGCGTCTGGACGGTGGTGTGGATCGTCCTGGCCTGCGCCTTCGGTGTCGGGCTCGGCATGACCGCCGGCTGGGGACCGGCCGGGGAGTTCTTCGCCGGGTACATCACCGAGAAGTCGCTGAGCGTCGACAACCTCTTCGTCTTCGTCCTGATCATGGCGAAGTTCGCGGTGCCGCCGCCGTACCAGCAGCGCGTGCTGATGGTCGGCGTGCTCATGGCCCTGGTGCTGCGGGCCGGGTTCATCGCCGCGGGCGCCGCGATCATCTCCGCGTTCTCGTGGGTGTTCTACCTCTTCGGCGCCTTCCTGATCTGGACCGCCTGGAAGCTGATCCAGGACGCCCGCAAGGAGGAGCACGAGGAGGAGTACCAGGAGAACAAGCTGCTCAAGTCCGTCGAGCGCCGCTTCGGGGTGGCCGACCGATACCACGGCACCCGGCTGTGGGTCGAGCAGAACGGCAAGCGGGTCATGACCCCGATGCTGGTCGTGATGCTCGCCATCGGCTCCACGGACGTGCTGTTCGCCCTGGACTCCATCCCCGCGATCTACGGACTGACCCAGGACCCGTACATCGTGTTCACCGCCAACGCCTTCGCCCTGATGGGCCTCAGGCAGCTGTACTTCCTCATCGGCGGCCTGCTCAAGAGGCTGGTCCACCTGTCGTACGGCCTGTCGGTCATCCTGGGCTTCATCGGCGTGAAGCTGGTGCTGCACGCGCTGCACGAGTCCGGGGTCCACGTGCCCGAGATCGGCATCCCCTTCTCCCTCGGCTTCATCGTGCTGGTGCTCGCGGTCACCACGGTCACCAGCCTGCGGGCCGCCAAGCGGTCGGAGAGCGGGGATGAGCGCCCGGCCCGGTAGCGGGCGCGGGCGTGCGGTCAGCCGGCCGGCTCGGGTGCCGCCTTGGCGCGCATCATCACGCAGTCGAACTCGACCACCCGGCCCGTGGCCGCCTCCCGGGTCACCGGGTACATGCCGGTGATCTCGAAGCCGCCCGCCTCGTACGCCGCGATGGCCTCGCTCATCCGCGGACTCCCCTCGTACAGCCGCAGGACGGCCACCTCCGACTGCAGGCCCACGAAGTCCGCGACGCGCTCCCCGGCACCGGCGAACACCTCCAGGTCGTAGCCCTGGGTGTCCATCTTCAGGAAGGGGCGCGGCTCGGCGATGCCGTCGAGGGCCTCGTCCATCACCGCGTCCAGCCGCCGGATCTCGATCTGCTCGGTGCGGGTGGTGGCGAACCGGCGGTAGCGGTCGCGGCCGTAGTCGCTGGGCGGCAGCAGCGAGTTCATGGTGTTCCACCCGGTGTGGATGGTGCTGACCGTGTCCTCGCGGCCCAGCCCGCAGTGCCGCACCTGCCAGTCGGGGTCGTCGCGGGCGGCCTCCCGCAGGCGGGCGAAGGCGTCGGCGGTCGGCTCGAACGAGACGATCCGGCCGCGGTAGCCGAGCCGGCGCAGCCGCCGGGCGTACTGTCCGGCGTTGGCGCCGACGTCGAAGACGCAGTTCACCCCGTACAGCTCCAGCATCGCGGCCACGTGCTGGGCGCACAGATACTCGGCGGCGGCCAGCTGGAGCCGGCGCTCGTCCGCCGGGGCCCGCCGGTCCAGCAGCAGCCGCGCGCCCGTGTCGCCGAGCCGGACGCCGGTCCACTCCCGGACCCGCTCGCCGGCCCGCGCCGACCGGTCGCGCAGCACCACCCAGGTGTCCTTGCCGGCGCCCGTGACCGCGTACTGGCCGTTGTCGCGGGCCACCAGGTCGGCGCCCGCGTCCAGCGGGAGACGGGTGCGTCCGCCGCGCCGGGAGACCACCGCGGTCCCGGGCCCCAGGTCGATCACCTTCAGTCCGAGACGGGGCAGGAAGGTGAGCAGTCTTCGGTAGAGGGTCTGCATGCGCCCACCCTCGCAGAGTTGGCGTGAACAGATCCCTGGTTTGAACAACCTTCAACGAACAAGCGAACGCATGACGGCCGGACGCGGCTGCGACGAAGTACGACCGGTGCGATTGGCGATGCGACGGACGCGACGGACGCGACGGTGCGACGGATGCGACGGGCGGACGGGTGCGCCGGGTACGGCCAGGGGGCCGGAGCGGTGTGCTCCGGCCCCCTTGAGGCGTGCGGTGTGCGGTGTGCGGCGTGCCGTGCGTGCGGCGCGCGGGCGCGCGGACGGGCGGTGCCCGTCAGGCCGCGACGGCCTCGCCGTGCAGCCGGGCCACGACCTCGGTGAGCTGCGCGGCGACCTCGGCGTCGTCGGCCGGGTGGGCCTCGGCGAAGCGCTGCACGGAGCCGGGGATGGAGAGCTTGACGTCCTCGAGCACCTTGCCGCCCGCGATGCCCACGGACTTGCGGGTCTCGTCGTGCGCCCAGACACCGCCGTACTGGCCGAGCGCGGTGCCCACCACGGCGACCGCCTTGCCGACGATGGCGCCGGTGCCGTACGGGCGGGACAGCCAGTCGATGGCGTTCTTCAGGACGGCCGGGATGGTGCCGTTGTACTCGGGGGTGAACAGCAGCAGCGCGTCGGCGGCGGCGACGGCCTCGCGCAGCCGGGCGGCGGCGGCCGGGACGGAGCCCTCGACGTCGATGTCCTCGTTGTAGAACGGGATCTCGGCCAGGCCCTCGAACACCTGGATGTCGACGCCCTCGGGTGCGTGCTTCACGGCGGCCTCGGCGAGCTGGCGGTTGTGCGAACCGGCGCGGAGGCTGCCGACGAGCGCGAGGATGCGAACGGACATGGGGTACTCCCGATGGCTGAGAAAAACGGCGGGTCGAGCGGACTTCCGGAACTATCCGGACCGGGGTCCGTTTAAAGTTGTAGCACCTAACCGGACCACGGTCCAGTTTCATTCCCGATGCTCTACGCTGGACCTCATGTCCGCCTCCCTGCCGCCCTTCCCGTCGCACCAGGAGCCCGCCGGCACCCCCGAGTTGCTGGAGCTGGGCGTCGCCGGACAGGACCCCTGCCTGCGCGCCGACGCCGCGCGCAACCGGGCCCGGCTGCTGGAGGCGGCCGCCCAGCTGATCGCGGAGCACGGCGCGGCCGGCGTCACCATGGAGGCGGTGGCCGCGGCGGCCCAGGTCGGCAAGGGCACCGTCTTCCGGCGCTTCGGCGACCGCGTCGGACTGCTCACCGCGCTGCTCGACCACTCCGAGCGCAAGTTCCAGGCCGCGTTCCTCAGCGGGCCCCCGCCGCTCGGCCCCGGCGCCCCGCCCGCGGACCGGCTCAACGCCTTCGGGCACGCCATGCTGCGTCACTGCGCGCAGTCGCTGGAACTCCAGATCGCGGCCGAGCCCGACCCGGCCCGCCGCTTCACCGCTCCGGCCCGGCGCCTGCTGCGCGGCCACGTCACGCTCCTGCTGCGGCAGGCGCTGCCCGACGCGGACTGCGAACTGCTCGCAACCGCGCTGATGGGCTTCCTCGACCCCGTCTCGGTCCACCACCTGACCAAGCAGTGCGGCATGCCCCTGACCCGGCTGGAGGCGGGCTGGACCGACCTGGTCACCCGCGTCACCGGCGTCACACCGGCCCCGGCCGACAAGCCCTGACCCTCGTCCGGCGCACGCGCGACGCCCCGCGGACACCCGAGGCCTCGGGGTGCCCGGACATCTGGGGGGCCCGGATGTCCGGAGGTGCCCGGTGCCCGGGGGCGTCCGGAAGCCCGGAGGTGGCCGGCGCCCGGGGGTGCCCGGCCCCGGCCCCCCGGCCTCTGCCAAGATGCCGTACGTCATGGTGCAGATACCGAAAACGCCCGCGCCCGCGCAGCGTTCCGTGCCCACGAGTGCCGATGTGGCCCGTCTGGCCGGCGTCTCCCGGGCGACCGTCTCCTACGTCCTGAACAACACCAGCGCCGTACGCATCAGCGAACCCACCCGCCGCCGGGTCCACGAGGCCGCCGAGGAACTCGGATACGTCCCCCACGCGGCGGCCCGCAGCCTGCGCGCCGGGCACAGCCGGATGGTCCTGATGCCCGCCCCGACCATCCCGGTCGGACCGCTCTACAGCCAGTTCATCAACGAACTCCAGTGGGCCCTCGGCCGCCTCGACTACACGGTCGTGCAGTACGGCAGCCTCGGCCTGACCGGCGACGAGGCGGCCCGCGCCTGGGCCGAGCTGCGCCCCGTGGCCGTCCTCGTGCCCGGCTCCGGCCTCGGCCCGCGGGGCGTCACCCTGCTCAAGCGCTCCGGCGCCCGCGCCGTGGTCACCCTCGGACCCGAGCCCGTCGAGGGCGCGCACGCCCTGCTCATGGACCACGCGGCGGTCGGCCGGGCGGCCGGCGCGCATCTGTACGCGCGCGGACGGCGCCGGATCGGTGTGGTCGTCCCCGAGGAGCCCGGCCTGGAGCCCTTCTCCCGGCCCCGCCTGGACGGCGTACGCCAGGCCCTGCGCGGCACCGACGCCACCCTGACCGAGCTGCCGCTCGCCTACGAGGAGCAGTCCGCCGCCCGGCTCGCCGCACGCTGGGGCGACCTCGGCCTCGACGGGGTGTTCGCGTACAACGACGAGTACGCCATGCTGCTCATGCGCGCGCTCCAGGACGAGGGCGTCGACCTCCCCGGCGACACGGCCCTGATCGGCGCCGACGACCTCATGGCCGGTCGGCTGCTGCGGCCCCGCCTCAGCACCGTCCACATCGAACTGCCGTCGGGCCGCGACCTCGCCGAACTCGTCGACCGCGCGGTCCGCGAACCCGGCACCGCGCTGGAGCACCGCGAGGTGCTGGGCGCCGCGGTGGTGCACCGCGACTCCAGCTGACCACGCGTCGCATCGAGCGAGCGCCGCTCACCAGGTGGGATGACGGGAACCGCCCGGCGGGTCAGCGGTCTCCCTGACCGCCACCGCCCTGCGCCGCCTTTGCCTGCTGCTCGGCGACCGCCTTGCGGACCTCGTCCATGTCGAGAGCACGGGCCTGCCCGATCACATCCGCCAGCGCCGCCTCGGGCAGCGCGCCGGGCTGCGCGAACACGGCCACCTGGTCGCGGACGATCATCAGCGTCGGAATGGACTGGATGCCGAAGGCCGCCGCCAGCTCCGGCTGCGCCTCGGTGTCCACCTTGCCGAACACCAGGTCCGGGTTGGCCTGTGCCGCCTTCTCGTACACCGGCGCGAACTGCCGGCAGGGACCGCACCACTCCGCCCAGAAGTCGATCAGCACGAAGTCGTTGTCCGTGACCGTCTGGTCGAAGTTCTCCTTGGTCAGCTCCACGGTGCTGCTCATGGCGTATCCCTGCTTCCTGGTGGGGGTCCCGGTATAAGGGCGAGCCGTCCGGACAACACGGCCGGACAGCCGCCTATTCCGTGCGCGCCGACCCGTACGGCGGACGCGTGCGCGCGGCATCGCGCATCCGCGCGCGTACCCCTGTGGCCTCCCCGCACACCACCCACCAGACTGACTCCATGACGGAAACGGATTCCATCGCGTACGACGTCGTGGTCCTCGGAGCCGGGCCCGTGGGGGAGAACGTCGCCGACCGCACGCGCGCGGCCGGCCTCACCACCGCGGTCGTGGAGAGCGAACTGGTCGGCGGCGAGTGCTCCTACTGGGCGTGCATGCCCAGCAAGGCCCTGCTGCGCCCGGTGATCGCCCGCGCGGACGCCCGCCGCGTCCCCGGTCTGCGCCACCTCGTGCAGGGCCCCCTCGACGCGCCCGCCGTGCTCGCCCACCGGGACGAGTACACCTCCCACTGGCACGACGACGGGCAGGCCGACTGGCTGAAGGGCGTCGGCGCCGACCTCTACCGGGGCCACGGCCGCCTCGCCGGACCCCGCACGGTGACGGTCACCGGCCCCGACGGCAGCAGGCGCACCCTCACCGCCCGGCACGCCGTGGCCGTCTGCACCGGCAGCCGCGCCCGGCTGCCCGGACTGCCGGGGCTCGCCGACGTCCGGCCCTGGACCAGCCGCGAGGCCACCAGCGCCAAGACGGTGCCCGGACGGCTGATCGTGGTCGGCGGCGGCGTGGTCGCCACCGAGATGGCCACCGCCTGGCAGGCCCTCGGTTCCCGGGTGACCATGCTGGTGCGCGGCAAGGGGCTGCTCCCGCGCATGGAGCCGTTCGCCGGGGAGCTGGTCGCCGAGGCGCTCATCGAGGCCGGCGCCGAGATCCGCACCGGTACGTCCGTGACGGCGGTGAGCCGGGAGAACGGCACGGTGGTCGCCGTGACCGACGCCGGCGACCGCGTCGAGGCGGACGAGATCCTGTTCGCCACCGGCCGCGCCCCCCGCACCGACGACATCGGCCTGGACACCGTCGGCCTGGAGCCCGGCCGCCCGCTGCCGGTCGACGACAGCCTGCGCGTCCCCGGCACCGACTGGCTCTACGCCGTCGGCGACGTCAACGAGCGGGCGCTCCTCACCCACCAGGGCAAGTACCAGGCCCGGATCGCGGGCGCCGCGATCGCCGCCCGCGCCTCCGGCGAGACCGCGCTGGAGGGGGAGCCGTGGGGCGCGCACGCCGCCACCGCCGACCACGCCGCCGTACCGCAGGTCGTCTTCACCGACCCCGAGGCGGCGGCCGTCGGCCTCTCCCTGGCCGAGGCGGAGGAGGCCGGACACCGCGTCCGCGCCGTCGACGTCGACCTCGCGTCGGTCGCGGGGGCCGGACTCTACGCGGACGGGTACCGCGGTCGCGCCCGCATGGTCGTCGACCTGGAGGAGGAGATCCTGCGCGGCGTCACGTTCGTCGGCCCCGGCGTCGGCGAGCTGATCCACTCCGCCACCATCGCCGTCGTGGGCCAGGTCCCGGTCGGCCGGCTGTGGCACGCCGTTCCCTCGTACCCGACGGTCAGCGAGGTGTGGCTGCGGCTGCTGGAGGCCTACCGGGACAGCTGACGTACGGTCATGGGCGGTGCGGCCCGGTAGTCAGGGAGCGCGCCCCCCGGGGGGGTGGCCGGTCACCGGGGGAGAGGGAACCCCAGGGCCCGCGCGGCCTCCTCGGGTGTCGGCTGGTTCCAGCGCTCCGCCACCGCCTGGTGCGACGACAGCGAGCGCGGCTCCGCGCGGTCGAGGTACAGCACGCCGTCGAGGTGGTCGGTCTCGTGCTGCACGATCCGCGCGGGCCAGCCGGAGACCACCTCGTCCACGGCGCGGCCGTGCTCGTCCGCGCCCGTCAGCCGCACCCGCGCCGGCCGCGCCACCACCGCCTGCCAGCCCGGCACGCTCAGACACCCCTCGAAGAACGCCGCCCGCTCACCGCCGACCGGCTCGTACGACGGGTTGACCAGCACCCGGAACGGCAGCGGCACCCGCCCGCGCGCCCGCCGCACCTCCTCCGGCACCGGCGCCGGATCCTCCAGCACCGCGATCCGCAGCCCGATCCCGACCTGCGGCGCGGCGAGCCCCACCCCCGGCGCCGCGTGCATCGTGCGGCGCAGCGCCTCGACGAAACGGGCCAGCAGGGCAGGCTCCAGCTGCCCGTCGAACGGCTCGGCCGGCCGCCGCAGCACCGGATCGCCCGCCGCCAGGACGGTCAACGGCCCCTCCGCGGCCAGGAGTTCCTCGACCTGCTCGGCAACGGGCACGCGATGGCTGGGAGTAGACATTCCGCCAGCATGCCATGCCCCCTAGCCTGTGTGACACAGGTCACTCAAGTCCCTGGGAACTCCCCGCCCCCGCCATCCGACCACTGGAGCACCACGGCCGACCACACACTCGTCCCGGAGAGACCCACCGATGACCACCGCTCCCTCGCCCCACGCGGACGAGGCCACCCAGCCGGCCGCGCCGACGGCGCCGCCCAGCGGCTGGGCTCCGCTGCGCCCGCTGATCCTGCGCCTGCACTTCTACGCCGGGGTGCTCGTCGCCCCGTTCCTGCTCGTCGCCGCGGTCACCGGCCTGCTGTACGCCGGATCCTTCCAGGCCGAGAAGATCGTCTACGCCGACGAGCTGACCGTCCCCGTCGGCGACACCGAGCTCCCCGTCTCCCAGCAGGTCGCCGCCGCCCGCGAGGCCCACCCCGAGGGCACGGTCACCGCCGTACGGCCCTCGCCCGCCGCCGACGCCACCACCAGGGTGCTGCTCTCCGGCGTCCCCGGCGTCGACCCCGACCACACCCTCGCCGTCTTCGTCGACCCGTACACCGCCAAGGTGAAGGGCGCCCTCGAACAGTACGGCGCGTCCGGCGCGCTGCCGCTGCGCACCTGGATCGACGAACTCCACCGCGACCTGCACCTCGGCGAGACCGGCCGCCTCTACAGCGAACTCGCCGCCAGCTGGCTGTGGGTGATCGCGGCCGGCGGACTGGTCCTCTGGTTCTCCCGCCGCCGCGCCCTGCGCAAGCTGCGCGGCTCCAGCGGCCGGCGCCGCACCCTCGGACTGCACGGCACCGTCGGCGCCTGGGCCGCGGCCGGCTTCCTGTTCCTCTCGGCGACCGGCCTGACCTGGTCGGCGTACGCCGGAGCGAACATCGACGAACTGCGCACCTCGCTCGGCGGCGCCACGCCGGTGCTCTCCTCGGCGGCGGGGGAACACGCCGAGCACGGCGGTGCGACCTCCTCCGGCGGCGAGCAGGCCGCGCCCGGCGCCGGCCTCGACACGGTGCTGGCCGCGGCGCGCGCGGAAGGGCTGACCGACCCCGTCGAGATCCAGCCGCCCGCCGACGCCTCGTCCGCGTACGTCGTCAAGCAGGTGCAGCGCAGCTGGCCGGAGAAGCAGGACGCGGTGGCGGTCGACCCGGCCACCGGCGAGGTCCTGGACGTGCTGCGGTTCGCGGACTACCCGGTCCTGGCCAAGCTGACCCGCTGGGGGATCGACCTGCACTCCGGCGTCCTGTTCGGCCTGGCCAACCAGATCGCCCTCATGCTCCTCGCCGCCTCCCTGATCGTCCTGATCGTGTGGGGCTACCGCATGTGGTGGCAGCGCGGCCGCGACTCCGCCTTCGGCCGCCCCGTCCCGCGCGGCGCCTGGGCGCAGGTGCCGCCGCAGATCCTCGTTCCGCTGCTCGCCGCGGTCGCGGTCGTCGGCTACTTCGTGCCGCTGCTGGGCATCCCGCTGGCCGCGTTCCTGCTCGTGGACATCGTGCTCGGCGAGATCGCCCACCGGCGGGGGCGGCGGACGTACGCGGCGAAGTAGTCACCGGGCTGCCGCGGCCCCACCGGACGCCCGTCGGGTCCGGCTCCGCAGGGGGGAGCCGGACCCGACGGGTTTCCGTCCTCTTTCTCCGTCCTCGTTTTCCGACCTCGTTCCCGTCCTCGCGTCCGTCCTCAGAGCCGCTCGAAGTCACCGGCCAGCGCGGACGCGATCCGCAGATGGGGCTCGGCCTCCTCCTGCCGCCCCTGGCGCTGGAGCGTACGGCCCAGCATCAGCCGGGCGTAGTGCTCCACCGGATCGCGCTCCACGATGACCCGCAGCTCGGCCTCGGCGCGGCGCAGCTGGGCCGAGTGGTAGTAGGCGCGGGCCAGCAGCAGACGCGGACCGGTCTGCTCCGGCGCCTCCTCGACCAGCCCGTCCAGGACCCGTGCCGCGGCGGCGTAGTCCTTGGCGTCGAAGAACATCCGCGCGCGCTCCCAGCGCTCCGCGGGCGTCCCGTGGTCGTAGTACGTCGTGTCCACCGGTGACCTCCTTCGGGCGCTGCAACCCCGGCGGAGCGTCAAACATTCCACTGTCTCGGGGCGCCGCGACGTCAGCCGTTCCGGGCCGCCAGTTCGGCGTTCTCCCGCTCGGTGACGAGCGTGAGCACCCGCCCGGCGACGGCCAGGTCCTCCTCGGGGATCCCGGCGTAGATCCGCGCGGAGATCTCCTGCGTCTCGGCGGAGAGCGCGGCGTACAGCTCCCGCCCGGCGTCCGTCATCCGTACGTCGGCTCCCTCGGCCGCGACCAGCCCCTTGTCCGCCAGCCCGGTCACGGTGCGGTGCGCGTCGGCCGGGTCGGCCTTGAGCGCGTCGACGACCTCCCCGACCAGCGCGTCCCGGTCCACGGGCGCCCCGGCGACGGCGACCACCCGCAGGGCGACCGACTCCTGGAAGACCAGCCCGTGCCGGACGAGCACGGACTCGAGGACCGCGCGGGCGGCGTAATGGGCGAGGGCTAGGACGCGGCTGTTGAGGAGGGGCGTGGCGGGGGAGCTGTGTGGGGTGGACGCCGTGTCTGTGCGGATCGTGCGGATCGTCATGGCTGCTGCTCCTGCTGGTTCGCGTGATGGTCGGGAGGGGCGTCGAGCGGTGCGTGGAGCGATAGGTCGAGGGGTGCGTGGAGCGATACGTCGAGGGGTGCGTCGAGCAGCGTGAGGAGATCGCGGCTGAAGTCCCGGGCACGGGGACTGTCGAGGCCGCCGAGCGGCTCCAGCAACTGCCGGAGCAGCCCCTGGACGACGTCGATGGCCTGCCGGGTGACCTCCCGCCCCCGCTCGGTGAGGGCGAGCTGCACGGCACGCGGATCGCGGGGATCGCGGGCGCGTTCGAGCAGCCCCGCGGACTCCAGGGCGCGCGCCAGCTTCGACACGTAGAGCGGTTCGAGCCCGGTGTGGTCGGCCAGCCGCCGCTGGCTGGGACGCTCACCGGCGCGCTGCATGCCGTACAGCGAGGCCACCAGCGAGTACTGCGCGTGCGTGAGCCCCAGCGGGGCCACCGCGCGGTCGACCGCCACCCGCCACTTCATGGACAGCCGCCAGACCAGGAAACCGGGCGTGGCGCCTTCATGTGTCGCACCCATACGCAACACCGTACATGGCTACTATAGCCATGGCTACTATTTCCCGACCTCCCGAGAGTCCTCCGAGAGTCCTCCGACGGTCTCCGACGGGACGCCGTGGCGACCTCGGCATAACCTGGCGTTGTGGTCAGCGTGAACGAGACCGCGCCGCGCGGAGCGCACCTCGCGCTCCTCGGTGGTTTCTCCCTCACGGTCGGCGACGCACCGGTGCCCGTGCCGCCCGCGTCCGCCCGTCTGCTGGCCTTCGTCGCGGTGTCCTGCCGGGGCGCCGTGCCGCGCGCGCTCGTCGCCGGCAGCCTGTGGCCCGAGGCCCCCGAGCACTGCGCCAACGCCAACCTCCGGTCGGCGCTCGTCCGCCTGCGCGACCCCGGCCGCAGCGCCCTGGAGGTGACCTCCTCCGCCGTACGCCTGGCCCCCGGCGTCAGCGTCGACTACCACCGGGCGCGGGCACTCGCCGCGCTGGTGCTGGACCCGGACGGATCCCCGCTCCACCGCCCGAGATTCGGCGCCACCACGGTGCTGGACCTGTCCGCCGACCTGCTGCCGGGCTGGTACGAGGACTGGGTGCTGCAGGAGGCCGAGACGTGGCGCCAGCTGCGCACGCACGCCCTGGAGAGACTGGCCGCCGACTTCATGGCGGACCGGCGCCACCCCGAGGCGGTCATCGCCGCGCACGCCGCCGTACAGGCGGACCCGCTGCGGGAGAGCAGCCGGGGCACGTTGATCCGCGCCCATCTCGCGGAGGGCAACGCCACCCAGGCGCGCCGGGAGTTCGAGCGGTACGCGCGCCGGCTGCGGGTGGAGACCGGGGTGGGCCCGCCGGACCGGCTGCGCAGACTGGTGGCGGGGGACAGGGGCGGGCTGCGCGGCAGGTGAGCCGCGGCGCCCTGCCGGCGGACCGGCCGCGCTGACCTGCCCTGTCGCACGGTTCGGGCGTCGGCCTGTCGGCGGTGCCGCCGGGGGGCTAGGTTGGCGCCATGAGCAATCTCGACCGTCAGGCGGTACCGAGCGTGTGCGGCGGCCGTGGTTTCGTGGTGGCGGAACCGGTACGCGAACTCCTCAGCCCGCGCCGTGTGCCGCTCGGCGAGTCCACGGAGGTCCGCCGGCTGCTGCCCAACCTGGGCCGCCGGATGGTGGGCGCGTGGTGCTTCGTCGACCACTACGGGCCCGACGACATCGCCGACGAGCCCGGCATGCAGGTGCCGCCGCACCCGCACATGGGCCTGCAGACCGTCAGCTGGCTGCACGAGGGCGAGGTCCTGCACCGCGACTCGACCGGCAGCCTACAGCTGATCCGCCCGCGCGAACTCGGCCTGATGACCTCCGGCCGGGCGATCAGCCACTCCGAGGAGAGCCCCCGGTCACACGCCCGCTTCCTGCACGGCGCCCAGCTCTGGGTCGCCCTCCCGGACCCCCACCGGCACACCGACCCGCACTTCGAACACCACGGTGACCTCCCGGTCGTCACGGCGCCCGGCCTGCGGGCCACCCTGATCCTCGGCGACCTCGACGGCGCGGCCTCACCGGGGACCGCGTACACCCCGATCGTCGGCGCCGACCTCGCCCTCACCCGCGGCACGGACGTCCGCCTCCCCCTCGAACCGGACTTCGAGTACGCCGTCCTCTCCATGTCCGGCGAGGCCCACGTCGACGGCGTCCCCGTCCTCCCCGGCTCCATGCTCTACCTCGGCTGCGGCCGCACCGAACTCCCCCTGCGCGCCGACTCCGACGCGGACCTGATGCTCCTGGGCGGCGAGCCGTTCGAGGAAGAACTGATCATGTTCTGGAACTGGATCGGACGCTCCCAGGAGGAGATCGAACAGGCGCGGCGGGACTGGATGGAAGGGTCGCGATTCGGCGAGGTGAAGGGATACGACGGAGATCCTCTGCCTGCTCCCGAGCTACCGGCGACTCCGCTGAAGCCGCGGGGAAGGGCGCGTTGACCTGTACAAATGGTGGTTGGGTGGATGACGGTGGACGCCCCGTCCGTGTGCGCCGCGCCCTGGTGTCCCACCGCGTCTGCGAAGGAGGCTCGGCATGCTGCTAGCCCGCTGCGCTGCGCCTTTCCACGATGTGTCGAGGTGCCGGAACGCGACTGCCTTCAGGTGCCGGACCTCGAGCCGGCCCCGACCCCCTGGTTCGGTCCTTGTGGTCCAGGGCGATGGCGGCCCACGGCAGTTCCTCAACTGCTTGAGCGGGCCGGGAGGGTTCCCTTCACGACGGCGATGTAGTGGGCGCCTTGCTCGCGCGGCCAGATGCCGTTGGCGTGCTGGGTGTGGGCCGCGTCCGCGGTGACGACGGCGTCCTCCGGGACCAGGCCGTCCAGAAGAGGGACGAACGCGGGTGCCTCGTGGCTCTTCGTGTCGACCTGCCGCTGGGCGAGGACCGTTCCGGCATGGTCCATCGCGGCCGGCAGCCATACCGCTTTCCCGCCGGCCGCTCTTGATCCGCGCAGTTGTTTCCCGTCCACGGCGACCGCCCGCCACCGCGCTTTCCCTGCGTCCAGGTCAGTGGATCTGGCCTGCAGAAACGCGCTCACCGCGGCGTCGAAGGCGTCGCCGTCGAGCCGGCTGAGCAGCCGCATGACCAGCCCAACACTCGGCAACCACCCCCAACCCGCGACCTTGCAGAGTCCCTGACCATCGGGCAGCGAGACCCGGCGGTGACTCACGGCCGCATAACCGTGCAAGCGAGCAAGGTCGTCGGCGTCGAAAGCGGTTGGTAGGAGTCGGCCATGTCCGGATGCGACTGCCAGGACGGGGAGGGACAGACGGATCAGCCTCGGGTGAAGGTAAAAGTGATTCCCGCCCGCCCCGCCAGTTCGCCGCCGGACCCGAGCAGGGACACCGTTCCCTTCGCGCTCACCTCCGCGCTGAACGTCACCTCATTCAGCTGGAATTCGCCCGCGCGCTGGGGCAGCGAGGCGATTACGCCCTGCATCGTCGTGACGAAGTCGCCAAGGCGGGAGCGAAGTTCCTCGGCGGGAATCTCGGCGCGGGCGGCCCGCCATTCTTCGAGGCGGCGCAGGGTCAGCCGGTCGGTGCGCCCCGAGTCGGTGTCCTCCAAGCCGAGGACGCTGATCGTCTTCGCGGTGTCAGGGGTGGGCTGCGTCTGAGGCACGAGGTTTCTCCTCTGGTTTCGGGTGGACGTGCAGGCCGGGATCGGCGTAGGCGGCATACGTAAGACCGAGCGGGTTGCGTAGCGTGTACAAGAGGTGCAGGCGGGACTCGAGGAGTGCTCTGCCCAGCGGAATTCTGCGGACGAGGAAGCGTTCGTACAGGGCTGTGGAGAACGCCGCGGCGATGTCGTCGGGGATTTCCGTCTCGGTGCCGATGAAGCCGCGGTTGCCGTTCATGAGGAAGAGGTAAGGGAACGACGGCGCTCCCGGGGCGCGCATCCGGCCCGACCCGCAGGCGTTCATCATCACCAGCGGCAGGTCGAAGTTACGCAGGTCCTGGCTGGCGCCGAGGGCAACGAGGTCCGCCCCGAGGGCACCCAGCGTGGTGCGCGAGTGATGTCCCGCTCCGCTGAGTTCGATCTCGGAGGCGAGCGTGTCGTCCGAGCGCGTGTAGCAGTGACAGGCGAAATGCTGTACCTGGTCGGGAAGTTCGCGGCGGGTGCCGTTGAGAAGGAGCCGAGGGTCGAAGATCTGCTCGGCCAGGCCCGGTGCGCGCTCCGCGCCGTCAGGGTATGGGCCTTCGAGGTCGATGTGCGCGCTTCCGGCACCCCTGAACCAGGCCAGTTCTTCGACGGCTCCTTCGAGGTGCTCGTAGTACAGGTAGCGGGTGGGGACCTGGCCGTGCGGGCCGGTGTGCAGGGTAAGGCCGCCGTGGACCGGGGCGGGCAACATGGCCCGGCGCACCACGCACGAGAAGCCGACGAGGGTCCGGCAGGCGGTGATGAAGTCTTCGGGGGTCTCGATGGGCGCGCCTGGGAACATCCGGAACAGCGGCAGGAACTCCAGGGGCAGGAAGCCGTCCCGCCCGCCGACGCACTCGACGAGAGGGGGCGGCAGTTCGGGGTTCATGCCGTATGGCAGGGCGTTGTTCCAGAACGTTTGGAGTTCCTTGAGAATGGTCTGCTGCCCGCCGAAGAGGATGAAGAGCAGGGTGCGCCCGAGGCCGTGCAGGATCTGGAAGACCCGATTGAGGTTCTTGTCCTCGATGTCGAACGTGGTGAGCTCGTCCTTGAGGCGGGTCAGCCCCCGGTCCAGTTCCTGGCGAACCCTGAGCAGCGCGTCGCTGCCGAGCAGGGTGGCGCGCACGGGCACGACGCCGGGGCGCCTGGCGGTGAACTCCAGCCGGGTCGCCTCGTCGGTGGTCAGGACGCGTACGGAGATGTCCGGTGGCCGTGCCTCGTTCATGCGTTGCCTGTCGCCCCTGCCAGAGCCTGTACCTCTACCTTGAGGGCGACAACCTGGACGAGGTGGCCCGCCTGGTAGAGCTGGAACCACACCTCGTGGCTGCCCTCTTCCTCGGGCAGCCGGAACTCGAAAGCCGTCTGCTGCTCGTTCTCGACGAGGAGATTCCTGCGCTGTGGCAAGGGTGTGAGCGTCGAACTGTCGACCATGGCGTCGAAGGACACCGCACGGGTGTCCTTGCCGCCCTCGACGCGTACCGGCTCGAAGACGAAGAAGTCCCGGCCCGGGGGGCTCTCGACGACCGACGGCAGGTCACGGGCGCGCCGGTCGCGCACGACGGAGAGGAACAGCTTCACACGGTGCCCCGCCGGTGCCGTGACCGTGCCACCGTCAGCCCGTACGTCCTGCTGCCTGCGGTCCAGCTCGATCGCGAGGTAGCCGACGAAATTCGACAGGGCGGGGCCGGCCACGGACTCCTTGACCGAGGAGTAGATCGCGGCTCGGACATCCCGTTCGAACTGCCGGTGGAGTTCAGTCAGATGGGCCTTCAGGCCTTCGGCGACGGGACCGGCTGTCCGGCCGGCGACCTCCCGCGCGAGGGCGGTCAGGTCCAGGTCCGCGCCGGCCGGTAACCGCGGATCGAGTGAGGCGTACCTCTCCCGGACCGCCTGGCGTACCTCAGCGCGTACGCTGCTCCGCACCCGTGACGCCACGAGGTCGGCGAGTTCGTCCAGCCGGGTGCCGTCGAGAAGCTCTGGCTCCTGCGGCCGGTGCCGCCCGGATCGGTCCGAAGGCTCGTCACCGCTCAGCGCGCCGGCCAGCCGGATCATGTACGGGCCCGAGGGGTCCGGCGGCAGGGTGATGTGCATGCGCTTAGCCAGGTCGTACCGGTAGACCTCGACCGCGTCCGCCTTGGCTTGGTTCACCTCGACCAGCAGCCTGCGCGCCTGCGCCAGCGCTATCACGGCCAGGAGCAGCGGCCCCCAGACGAGCGGGACGGGCCGCCAGTCCGTGTAGCGGAAACCACCGAAGCCGGTGAGCGCGATGAGCAGCCAGGTACCCGCCGTGCACAGGGCGGCGGCGACGGTGATCCGCCAGACGAGGACGCCCCGCTCCCCGCGCCGCACCTGTCGCAGGACCTCATCGGAGGCGACCAGGGTGATTCGGGGCCAGACCTCGTCGATGGCGAGGCCGGTGGTGAGGGCCGTACGCCGGTGAAGTTCGATCACGGCGGCGGACCGGAGGGGTTGTGCGAGAGGCCGCCACCAGGTGGGGACGCTGTCCGGAGCCGAGCCCAGTTCGTGCAAGCGGCGCTCCCGGAGCCGCTCCCGCTCGCGTTCCCAGGCCTGCTCCCGCTCCCCGTTCCACTCGCCCTCCGGGGACGACCACTCAGGCCCGTACCTGTCATGTTCGCGTGACAGCCGGCCGGAGCGGTCCGGACGCCACGGAGGCCCGGCCTCATCCTGCGCCAGCCCTCGTACGTGCCGGGCCATCTCGACCGCCCAGCCCTCCGGCTGTCCGGTGCCCGTCCACAGCAGCACGCCGTTCTGCACCAGCAGCAGAACGGCGCCGGCCACGGCCAGCCAGCCGACCCGCAGCAGCCGTTCGCCGGAGTCCGCCGCGCTCCACGGCTCCCCATGGGGCATCGCCCACGCGACACTGGCCAGCGGGACCAGGATCCCGGCGAGCTGCGCCCCGGGCGGAGCCGTCCAGCCGCGACGACCAGCGGTCCTTCGGCGGAGAGCGGAGGTGAGAGAGAGCGCACCGACGGCGAGCAGCGGAACGCCCACCGCGACACCGCCCGCCCACCACGCGGCCGCAGTCTCGCCCCGCAGCGCGAAGCCCGCCACCACACCACCCGCGCCCAAGGCTCCGGCGGCCCCAAAAATCCTCAGGTACCTGTCGTTGGCCGACCAGCCCTGCGCATCAGACAGCCAGAAACCCGCAGCCAGTGCCACCATCGCGCCACCGAGGGCCCAGGCCGCCCACAGAGGCCCCTCGGCCGCGAAGCGGGCGGTGAGCCAGGCGCCGCACGCCTCGGACAGAGCGAAGGGAGCGATGGTGAAGATCTCGTCGGACGGGGTGTGGCCACTGGCCGATCCATAGCGGTCGCTGACGTTGGCGGTGCGCCAGGACGCCGCGCCGAGCAGTGCCAGGAACAGGCCTCCGGCCGCCCAGGCCGTCGCGTCCTCCTGAACGCGGGTCAGCCTGGCGACAATCACGATCAGTTCGCCCACGAAAGCCGTCGCCAGGCTCCCAGTCGTGTACAGGTGCAGCGTCCGGATTTCCCCCTGACGAGTGGACTGGCGGCTGCGCCGGACGCGGGCGACGGCCGCCTCCGCGCACCACACGGCGGCCGCCGCGATCACCAGCCAGCCGCTGAGCAGCCACAGACCGTGCGCCGCAGCGTCGTGCACGGGAACGAGTACAGCACCTGCGCCGCCCACGGCGACCAGGACCGTCGCGGCCGTCGCAAAGAGGACGACGCCCCGCGTCGTGCCCGTGCTCCCCGCCATCACATCCCCGTCGGCTAGTCCGAGTTCGGTAACTCAACAGTCAGTATGGCCAGTTGCGAGACCGTCCGCGATGCCCCGGACGAAGGCGCTCATGGAGTGGTATTGGGGTCACGCAGTTCTTCAGCTGAGCACGGCCCGTTGGCCAGCTGCAGGACAGGGCTTGCTCGACCGGTCACGGCCGTCATGAGATCCGTCAGCTGAAAGTCTGCACGGTGAGCAACCTGCTCGTCCCCGGAGCCCGCCAGGGACTTTGCAAGGTCGCGGGAGCCGATAGGCCTCGGTGCGCAGGTCATCATCCTGGGCGGAGGGAAGAGCGGTGCGCGCTTCGCCACGGAGCAGGCACTGGACGGCAGCGAGCGGGAGCGCGGCGAGGAGGCTGTGACGACCCGGCCGCGGGCCTCACGGCTGCGTTGTGCCGACGGCGTCCTCGATGGTTGGTTGGAAGGTGAAGAGCTGGTCGAGACCGACGATGCGGAACACGCGCATCAGGTCGTGCCGGACCCCGGCGAGGGTAAGGGAGCAGCCCGCTGCCTGGGCGCGCTGGTACGCGCTGACGAACACCGTGATGCCTGTCGAGTCGCAGTACGTCAGCGCACTCAGGTCGATCACCAGACGGGCTCCGGCCGTGAACGGCGCTTCGTCCAGGGCGAAGGTGAGAGTGCGGGCGGTGTGGTGGTCGAGCTCGCCGGCCACGGCGAGGACAGTGGCGCCGGAGGGGTGGTCGTCGTGGGTGACGGTGAGATTGTGATCAGTCACCGGTTCTCCTGTGCGAGTGGTGTGGTGCATCGGGGACGGAAAGGGCGAGCAGGGCGGTGTCGTCACTGACTCCGGCGCCCAGGTCGGTCAGGAGCTTGTCGACCGTGCCGAGCAGCTCCTCGGCGGTCCGGGGAGCACCGGCGGACAGGTAGCGGGCCAGTCCTTCCTGTTCCAGCATGCTGCCATCCGCCGTGCGGGCCTCGGTGAGTCCGTCCGTGTAGAGCAGCAGGGCGTCCCCCGGACGCAGGCGGGTGGCCGCCTGCACGAACTGGGGATCGGGCAGCAGCCCGATCAACTGGCCGCCGAGCGTGGAGACGGGCTCGACGGTGCCGTCGGCGCGCAGCGCGAGGGCCGGGGGATGACCGCCCCCGGCCAGCTGCAAGGAGAACGACCCATCCGGTCCGGGTTCCAGCACGCCGAAGACGGCGGTGCAGAATCGAGGGCTGTCTCCCTGGTGTTCGCTTTTGAGGACGCTGTCGAGGTTGCGCAGGGCCACGCACGGGTCCGGGTCGTAGATGGCGGCCGCACGCAGGGTGTAGCGGGTCAGCGAGGTCAGGGCTGCCGCGTCGGCACCCTTTCCGCACACGTCACCGAGGAAGAAGGCCCAGCGGCCGTCGTCGAGCGGAAACAGATCGTAGAAGTCCCCGCCGACCTCGTCGGCCGAGGCGGGGTGATACGCGGCGGCCGCGTCGAGCCCGGGCACGGTCGGCAAGGCAGGCGGCAGCAGGGCGCGCTGCAGTGCGCGGGCGAGTCGTTCGGCATCGGCGCGCCGGCTGCGTTCGGCCGCGACGGTGCGCAGGGCGGACAGCCGCAGCTCCAGCTGGTCCATCACCAACGATGCCAGGTCCTCCAGCGCGGCGATCTGATCCTCGGTCGCCTCCCGGGGTGAAGTGTCGAGCACGTTGACCGTGCCCAGCCGCTCCCCGGAGGCGGTGACGATCGGCGCGGCGGCGTAGAACCGCACGCCCATTTCACCGTGCACCAGGGGATTGGCGGCCGTACGCGGGTCGGTCAGCGCGTCGCGCACCACATAGGGGGCGCTGTGGAGGATGGCGGAGGCGCACAGGCCCGGATCGCGGCCGATCTGCGTGAAGCCGTCCAGGCCGTGAGCGGCCTTGAACCAGACGCGGTCGGTGTCGACGATGGCGACGGTCGCCATGGGCGTGCCGAAGACGCGCGCGGCCAGCGCCGCGATCCTGTCGAAGGCGCCGTCGGGCGGCGTGTCCAGGATCCGGTATCGGCGCACCGCGGCCAGCCGCTGCTCCTCGTCGCCGGGCACGGGGACTGCGGCAGTCCCGGACGTGCCGCCTGTGGCCGTCACAGCGGTCTCCCCCCAGCTCCTGCACACCCGCCGGGCCGGGCGGTTGTCCTATCCTACAGATTGCGTCACGGGCTCTTCGCTGCTGCGGATCGCGGTGGGGCCGGGGGCGCGTGCGCGGAGGCGGTGACGGGCCCCGGTCCGGGAGACGACCGCAGACCGCTGCGGAACGAAGGGGTGGCCAGTGGTGAGGTCCAAGGACACTGAGCACAGTCCGTCGCCGACGGCCGTGCCGGAAGTGTTCGCCGCCGACGAGGAGATCGGACGGGACCTCGCCGCCGTCGACTGGGAGGCCACCCCTCTGGGTACGCCGGATGGCTGGCCCCAGAGTCTGCGCACCGCCGTGAGTATTCTCCTGTCGTCACGCTTCTCGATGTGGATGGCCTGGGGCCCGGAGCTGACGTTCCTCTGCAATGCCGCCTACCGGCGTGACACTCTGGGCCGGAAGTATCCGTGGGCACTGGGACGGCCGGCCAGCGAGGTCTGGGCGGAGATCTGGGACGACATCGGGCCCCGTATCGACAACGTCCTCACCACCGGCATGGCCACCTGGGACGAGGCGCTGCTGCTCTTCCTGGAACGCTCGGGCTTCCCCGAGGAGAGCTACCACACCTTCTCCTACAGCCCGCTGCGCGATGACGACGGCAGCGTCGTCGGCATGCTGTGCGTGGTCAGCGAGGACACCGAGCGGGTCATCGGTGAGCGGCGGATGGCCACGCTGAGGGATCTGGGCTCCGACCCCACCGTGGTCCGCACCGAGCAGGAGATGCTCGCGTTCGCCGGCCGGCAGATGGATCACAACGCCCAGGACCTGCCGTTCACCCTGACCTACCTGTTTCAGGAGGACGGCTCGGCGCAGCTGGCAGCCACCACCGGCATCGACGCGGGACATCCGGCTGCCCCCCGGACTCTGACGGCCGGCGACCCGGCCCCGCTCTGGCCCCTCCGGGAGCCCGCCCGGGGCCAGAGCACGACGGTCGCACTGGAGGGCGACGCGTTCACCGACGTGCCGGCCGGCCGCTGGCCCGAGCCGCCTCTGCAGGCGCTGGTGGTGCCCCTGCTCGGACACGGCAGTTCCCCGTACGGGTTCCTGGTGGCCGCTGTGAACCGCTACCGCCCGTTGGACGAGGGCTACCGCGGTTTCGTGGAGCTGGTGGCCGGGCATCTCGCAGCGGGCATCGCCAGCGCGCGCAGCTACCAGGCCCAGCAGCAGCGCGCCGAAGAGCTCGCCGAGCTGGACCGTGCCAAGACCGCGTTCTTCTCCAACATCAGTCACGAGTTCCGCACCCCGCTGACCCTGATCATGGGCCCCGTGGAGGAACTGCGCGCCCGGCTCGCCGGCAGCGACTCGCAGGTGCGTGAAGACCTGGAGGTCATCCAGCGCAACGGACTGCGCCTGGGCAAGCTGGTCAATACGCTGCTGGACTTCTCCCGCATCGAGGCCGGCCGGATGCGCGCGAGCTACGAACCGGTCGATCTGGCCGCCGTCACCGCCGAGCTGGCCAGTGTCTTCCGCTCCGCGATCGAGAAGGCCGGCCTGGAATTCACGGTGGACTGCCCGCCGCTCGACGAACCGGTGTGGATCGACCGCGGGATGTGGGAGAAGGTGGTCCTCAACCTTCTCTCCAACGCGCTGAAGTTCACCTTCGACGGGTCGATCCGCGTCACCGTGCGGACGGACGGCGGAGAGGCCGTCGTGACCGTCACGGACACCGGCATCGGAGTGCCCGCCACGGAGATGCCCCGCCTGTTCGAACGTTTCCACCGCATCGAGAACGCGCGCTCCCGCTCCAATGAGGGCAGCGGTATCGGACTGGCCCTCGTCAAGGAACTGGTCGGCCTGCACCACGGCACCATCACCGCTGATTCGACCGAGGGCGAGGGCACTCGCTTCACCATCCGTCTGCCCTTCGGCTCCGCCCATGTGCCCGCCGACGCGGTGAGCGCCACCGCCACCGCACCCGCGACCGTGGCCGGCACCGACGCGGATCCGTACGTGCAGGAAGCTCTGCGCTGGCTGCCCGGAGAACAGACCGGTCCAGGGCCGTCGGACGTCACCAGCGTGGACACCGCGGTCTTCGACACCACTGCCGATCCGGGCGCGGTGGCGGCGGGCAGGGTCCTGGTCGCCGACGACAACGCCGACATGCGCGAGTACCTCACCCGACTGCTGACCGGAGCGGGATACCAGGTCAGGACCGTCACCGACGGTCTGGAAGCCCTCGACTCCATTCGAGCACAGGCTCCCGACCTGGTCGTCAGCGACGTGATGATGCCGCGCCTGGACGGCCTGGCCCTCGTAGCGGCTCTGCGCACCGACCCGCGCACCGCGGCCGTCCCCGTCCTGCTGCTGTCCGCGCGGGCCGGGCAGGAAGCCTCCATCGAGGGCCTGCAGGCGGGCGCCGACGACTACCTGGTCAAGCCCTTCGCGGCGGCCGAACTCCTCGCCCGCGTCCGCGCGAACGTGGAACTCGCCCGCCTGCGCAACCATCACGCCCGCTGGCGCACCGCCCTGGTCGACTCCCTCCAGGAGGCGTTCTTCGTCTGCGACGAGAGCGGCGCGGTCATCGAGATCAACACCGCCTTCACCGAGATCCTCGGCTACGGCCCCGAAGGACTGCCCTACGCGCCGATCCACCCCTGGTGGCCGGACGCGCAGACAGACGCCGACGCTCACCAGCGGGTCCAGGAAGCCTTCACCCAGCTGATGAGCAGTCGCAGAGGTACGTACACGATCCCCGTGACCCACCGCGACGGACGCCGTGTGTGGGTGACCGCCAGCTTCGCCCAAGCCGAAGATCCCGACACCGGCCGCCGCGTCACCGTCGGAACGTTCCGCGACGTGACCGCCGAGCACTACGCCATCCAGCGCGAAAGTGCCCTCGCCGCCCTGAGCACCCGCCTGTCGGAGGCCACGAGCCTCGCCGACGCGCTCGGCGGCGCCCTCAGCGAGCTGCGGAGTCTGTGGCGGGCCCGGCGCGTGATGGCAGCGGTCTTCTCCGGCGGCGACGAACCCGCCCTGACCACCACCGGCACCCCGGTGAGCTGGCAGCAGCTGTCTCCGGAACACCGGCGGACGCTCACCTCGCTGCGCCGGCGGTCCACCCTCACGCCGGACGTCGACGGATCCGGGGCCGGCATCCTTCTCGAACACCCCGACGGCCCCTTGGCGCTCTGGGTCGACCTCGGTGATCAGCGGCCGTTCACCAGCGAGGACGAGCTGCTGCTGTCACTGCTGGCCGGCCACCTCGCCCAAGGGCTGAGCCGGGCTCACCAGATCGACCAGCAGCGCGAGACCGCCCTCGCCCTTCAGCGTGCCATCCTCGGTCCCTCCCAGCTCCCCGCAGGCTTCGCCGTCCGCTACGAGCCCGCTACCCAGCCCCTGGAAGTCGGGGGGGACTGGTACGACACGGTCCCCCTGCCCGACGGACGCATCGGCATCGTCGTCGGCGACTGCGTCGGGCGCGGGCTGAAAGCCGCCGCTGTCATGGGGCAACTGCGCAGTGCCTGCCGCGCGCTGCTCCTGCAGGACGCCGACCCGGCGCAGGTCCTGATGGCCATGGACCACTTCGCCGCCGGTATCCCCGGCGCCATGTGCACCACCGCCTTCTGCGGCGTCCTGGACCCCGACAGCGGCCACCTCAGCTATTCCAGCGCGGGTCATCCCCCCGGCATCCTCGCCCACCCGGACGGCACCACCCACCTGCTCGAGGACGGACGCTCCAGTCCCCTGGCCGTCGCCCCCGGGAAAGCACGACCCCAGGGCGCATGCACCGTGCCCGCCCGCGCCACCCTGCTGCTGTACACCGACGGCCTCGTCGAACGCCGCCGCCGCCCGCTGACAGCCGGCATCGACCAGGCCGGCGAAGCCGTCCACAACGGGCGCGACACCGCCATCGGCACCCTCGCCAGTGACGTCATGGCCCGCCTGGCGCCGGCCGGCGGCTACGACGACGATGTCGCTGTGCTGCTCTACCGCCACCCCGCCCCCCTGGAGATCACCTTCCCGGCCGAATCCGCGCAGCTCGCCCCCGTCCGCAAGGCCCTGCGCAGCTGGCTCGACCGATGCGACCTGCCGCCCCACATCGCCCAGAACGTGCTGGTCGCCGCCGGGGAAGCATGCGCCAACGCCATCGAACACGGTCACCGTCACACCCCGGGCGACACCGTCCGCCTCCGCGCCGAAGCTCTCGTCGACGAGCTGCGTCTCACCGTCGCCGACACCGGCCACTGGAAGACACCCGAGCCGGAGGCCAACCCCCACCGAGGACGGGGGATCACGCTCATGCGCGCCCTGATGCAGCACGTCACCATCACACCCGGCCCGGTCGGCACCACCGTCGACATGCACACGAGGATTGCCTGATGCCCACGCCGCTCACCATCACCACCGGCCGTCGCCCGGACGACACGGCGGTCCTCAAGGCCGTAGGCGAAATCGACATGACCAACGCCGACACCCTCGCCTCACACCTCGGCAAGACCTCGGGCCGCCTCGTCGTCGACCTCACCGACGTCGAGTATCTCGACAGCGCCGGCCTCAGCGTCCTGTTCGCCCACGCCGACCGCATCGAACTCATCGCCGGCCCTTTGCTGTTGCCCGTCCTGACCGTTTCAGGACTCGCCGACCTGATGACCATCCACAGCGCGGACACGGATCACTGACACGTTGAATGACACGGAAACAGATGAATCTCGCCGGCTTCGAAGATTCCTGGTACCTGGCTCGTGGCGCAAGCCTCCCCGGTGGCATGACGACCGCAGTGGTACTTGCCGTGACAGCCATCGCCTGTCTTACTGCGGCGTACCACCCGGATGGCCCTTCGGCAGCACACCGGCGGCATACCGCCACAGGCTGACCGCTTCCTCGAGCGCGCGGGGATCGAGCTGGGTTCCCCACCGACGGTATGCCGCCAGGGCCCGGCTGCCCATGTCCTCCAGGTCGTGGGCGACCGGACGGTCCGCAGCGGCGACGGCGTCCCGCAGCCGTGCCGGAACGGCGTCCGGCCGGTACGGGGCCAGCAGGGCGAACAGCCGTACGGCGGTGTCCCGGTCGGCGTCCGTCTCGGGACATCCTCGCGCGGTCCAGCGGGCGCTGTGCAACAGCGCCACGAGCCGCAGTCCCTCCCGGTCGAGGATGCGCGGGGGTGCGCCGCGCGGTGTGGCCGGGCTGTACGCGAGGACGGCCTCGGCCTCTGCCAGGGCGTCCCGGTGCAGCACCGCCTGACGGTCTCCGCGCTGATGGGCGCCGAGCCGTCGCACGAGCGACGCGGCGAGGTCGAGGAGCATGGTGCCGTCCGGGTGGGAGTCGGTCGGGGGGACGTTCGGCCGCACTGGCACCGAAAGGGCCGATGAACACCTCCGGTTCCCGCTGCACGGCGGCGCGCGGACCGGCCAGGCCCGGCCCGTCCAGGGCGGTGAGGGTGACGAAGCGGGGGGTGAGGACCTCGCCCGTCGCCCAGATCGCCCAGAACACGCCGGCCAGGGCCACCGCCAGTCCGCCGACGGCGAGCGCGAGGTCGCCGCCGCCGTGCAGCTTGCCGGTGGCCGCGAACGGCAGCCCGCCGAGCAGCAGGCCGCCCACGGCCGCCGTCGCGGCGACCGTCCAGCTGCCGTGGCCCGCATGTCCGCGACCGCGGTCTGCGCCGCGGAGACGGTGACCGGCAGCGGGGCCGCCTCCTGCGGGTCCGCCGGTACGGGCAGGGCCATGTCGGCCCCCGGAAGTTTCGGGGGGGAAGGGGGCGAAGGTTGGTGTCGGCAGCTGCAGTGTTCGCGCGGCGCTTCGTTCTCGGCGGGGAGCCGGCTGAGTGCTCGGCGCGAGCGTGGAGCCGCTGGGCGTGCGGGGCGGGATGTCGTAGAGGACGGCTCCGGCGGTCCGCAGACGACCGTACTGGATGGCGAGGGCGACCAGCCTGCCGGGCGGCCGGGAGATGTGCCAGGCCAGGGACCGGCGGAAGCGCGCTGGGGTGACCGTCCGGCTGGATCCGGCGGGATGATCTCGCTGGTGAGGCCGTGACGGACTCCTGGCTGGCCCCGGTGATGAAGACGGCGACGCGTTCACGGATTCGTCGCCGCCCAGTGCCTTGCCGGGTGACGGCTGCGCCTCGCTGGTGGTCGCTGACAGAAGAGCTGCTCGCCGGTAGGCGCAGACCATGAACGCGGCGGTCCCGGCATGGGGGAGCGGGCCGCTCCGCACCCACCTGACGCGTAGCCCGGCCTCGCGATGATGCGCATGGTGCTCTCGTGACATGTCTGTGGCGGCTGGGGGCACTCGGGGAGGGCAAGAGCGGACCGGGCAGCCGGCCTGCCTTCGAGGGCGTACAGGGAGTCGCCATGTCCACACACGCACGTGCCGCCCGCACTGCCCGAACGCCGGTACAGCAGGCCGCCCTGGCCGTGGGTGCGGTCTTCCTGCTGGTCGGCATCCTCGGCTTCATCCCGGGCATCACCACGAACTACGACACCATGGAGTTCGCCGCACACCACTCCGAGGCCAAGCTGCTGGGCATCTTCCAGGTGTCCATCCTGCACAACCTCGTGCACCTGGCCTTCGGCCTCGCCGGACTGGCACTCGCGCGCACCGCGGCACAAGCACGCCTCTACCTTCTCGCCGGGGGCGCCATCTATCTGGTCCTGTGGCTGTACGGGTTGATCATCGACCACGACAGCGCCGCGAACTTCGTCCCGGTCAACACCGCCGACAACTGGCTCCACCTCGTGCTGGGCCTGGGAATGATCGCACTGGGCGCCCTGCTCACCCGCAGGTCCACCCCCACACGGACTGCCGGCTGACCGGCAAGGATCATCACCGGCCGCAAGCGCGGCGCCCGACAGGGGCGCCGCGCTTTTGCAAGAGCACGGCGTGGCGGCAGCGGCACGCTCAGAGGGACGCGCCGACGGGCAGATCTCGGTGTCCGATCGATCCGAGTGCGGGACGGCGGATCAGCCGTCCAGGTCGCCCGCCCCGCGGCCCGCGCGAGCGCGGCCCGTGCGTGAGCCGGTGTACGCCGCGCGGCGCGTCGCGGCCAAGGCGCCGCCGGGGCGGAACTGCTCAGCGCTGTGCGCGTAGATGTCGAAGCCCACACTCTCCTGTGGCTGCGCGGCCAGAGGCGCGGTGACCGTCAGCACGGCGAACGTGCGCCAGCCGCCGGAGACCGCGGCGCACAGATCGAAGACGAGCGGTCCGCCGTCCAGGGCGTCGGCCAGGGCGGCCGGATTCCCGGGCACGGGTGCCTGCGGGGTACGGCGGGGAAAGGCGGCCAGAACGCCGCGGCGGCCGGCGACCCGGTACGGCAGCAGGCTCGAGTACGGGCCGCCCAGCGCGTCGACGCGCGGCACGGGCAGATGCCGCAGGACACGCCCGCGCCCACTGCTCGTCAGCAGGAGATCCACAGGACGGCCCGGACCGTCGGCGCTCGCGACACGAACGGCCAGCCCGAGTCCGTCGGGCAGCCGCTCGGGCAGACCGGCCGCCCGGGACAGGCGGACCGTGGCGGCGTACCGCCCTGCCGTGTCCAGCCATGGCACGCCCCACGGCTCGCCCCTGTCGCGGACGATCTCCAGCGTGGCCGCGCAGGTCAGCCCGCGCGGGTGCAGGGCCGGGGCCCCGCGCAGCGAAGCCAGCCACCGGAAACCGGCCTCGACCGTGAGAAACGGCCACCGGCGCGGCGGCGTCCGCCGTCGCCGCTCCCCGGCGGCCGGGGCGTCGTCCCCAGCAGCCTCCGTCACCGCGCTCAGGGGCCGATTCAGCTGCTCTCCCACTCCTCGACTCTCCTGCGTGTCCTCGTCGTGCGTGCCCTCGCCCCGCGCCGGGGACGGTGTCTGCTCGGTCATGGCGGTCCCTGCCGTCCGGTGGTGCGGAATCGGGGTCGGCAAGACCTGCCGGTGACCAGCCCGTCGCGGCGGGCATGGCGACCGCCCTGCGGCTCCGCAGCCGCCGCGATGCTCACGGGCGCCGTGTCTCCGGAGCTCTCGTCCTGCCCGAAGCGCCTCCTCTGAAGCCAGCCGAGTACCCCGACCGGAGACCGTCACCACGCTGCGGTCGGCAGGGGGGGCGCATTCGGTCGTCCACTGCCTCACCGGCGTGGCCCTCCCTGTCGAGCTCTCCCAGGCGCGAAGCCGTGCCCCGGGCCGGGGGCACGGCTTCGCAAGACAGAGGCTTTTCGCGCTGGGCAGGTGTCAGACGCAGATGCTGCCGGCGCAGAGCTTGACGTTGACCGGCAGGACGGTGATGCCGAACTTGCTCAGGTAGGTGTTGATCGCGGCGGTCTCCAGGTTCAGCAGCTGGACGGTGACCGGGGCGTTGACGTTGTTGTCGGCCACGTTGGCAAGGGCGACCTGCAGGTCCGACAGCTGGGTCCCGGACAGCACGTTGACGTCCCCGATGGACACCGTCGTACCGTTGAGCACGTTGTTGACGGTGATCAGGCCGGAGCAGTTCACGGTGTGGTCCGGGCCGCCGCCCTGGTTGGAACACGTGTAGCTGTGGCCGCTTCCGGCGTTGGTGCCGGCCGCGGCGGGGGCGATGGCGGCGCCGGTCAGCGCGGTCGTCACGGCGGCAGCGGCAGCGATGCGTGCGAGCCTCATGAGGTGTTCCCTTCTGCGAGCCTCCGGGCACGGTGCCGGTGGCATGTCGTCGTGCGGGACGTTGGAAGTCTTGGCCACCGCAAAGGGCCGCCCAAGGTGATAACCGGCAGGAGTGCGCCGAAGGTCCGCCGACACGTGTCACGGAGGTGACGGTGCAGGTGACGGTCTTCACCGAGCGCGCACAAACGGAATATGGATGTAGGTTCCCTGTCGGCCTGCTCGGGCGGTCCCGGGCGGACAGCAGAGGCCAGCGGGCTCTCGGCAGGTCACTTCGCGCTGTCGCTTCAGTGGTCAACCAAGTCCGGCGTGCGCATCTTGCCAGGCCGGCGTTCGGGCCAACCGCGCGGTGATGGCCGCAACTGGCGACCCAGCTGAAGCACCTGACTGCTTGGCCTGTACCGGAGCGCTGCGTACCGCTGTCCCGAGCCGGGACGACCATGGAATGTGCAGCCGGCCGGGGCGCGGCGGGACGCGTGCTCGCCTAGGCCGTTTCCTTCGGATCATCGGATCGTTGGTCTGGGTGTGTCGTTGACTGACGCCCAGTGGGCACGCATTGAGCCGTTGCTGCCGGAC
>NZ_JBFATR010000033.1:0-77388 GCF_040678395.1 Streptomyces sp. NPDC052687
TGCCGGGGCTGTGGACAAACGCAGGCGCCGGGTGCGTCATGGGATGGTGAAGGAACGTGCGCGCATTCTCGTTGTCGGTGGCGGCTACGTCGGGACCGCGCCCCGTCGCACCCGTCACAGCCCGCGCACCCGGCGCAGTCCGCCTACCCGTCGCACCCGGCGCGCGCCGAGCACCCCGCCCGGCTCCCCGGCCAGAGCCAAGGCCGAGGCCGGGTCCAAGGCCGGGACCACGGCCGGGACCAGAGCCGTAGTCAGGGCGGGAGCCAGGGCGGTCAAGGCCCGGCGGCACCGGACCTCCGTCACTCCTGGAGCGCCCCACCAGCCCCCGGACTCTCGATGACCCACGCCCTCGGCGACCCCTTCGGCGATCGCCCGCCGTTCCGCCCGCTCGGCGGCCGGGTGCGCCGGCACACGGTCGCGGCCGCCGCCTGCGTCGTCCTCGGGCTCGGCCTGATCGGCGGCGCGGTCACCGGCAGCTGGCTCGTCGGCGACTCCTCGGAGGCGGGTGAGCGCGGCGCCTTCGCGACGGCCGCCGGACTCTGGCACAACGTGCCCGTCGACCGGCTGTTCCCGCCCACCGTGGCCGGCCGCGGCGCCGGTCCCGGCGGAGCCGACCGCACCTGGACCCGGATCGCCGTCGCCCCGGACGGCGGCTGCGCGGACGCCTTCGACCCGCTGCTGCGCAAGGCCCTCGCCCCCGCCGGCTGCGCCCGCCTGCTGCGCGCCACCTACACCGATGCGACCCAGAGCCACGTGACCACCGTCGGCCTGCTCTTCACCAAGGCCGACGCCGCCGGTATGCGCTCCCTCGAAGCGCGCTTCAAGGACGAGGGCCTGTACCGCCGTACCGACCTCATGCCCCGCCCCTACGCCGCGAAGGGCACCGCGGCCGCCGGCTTCGGCGACGCCCAGCGCGCCTCGTGGACCCTCTCGGTCCTCACCGACGCCCCCGTCGTCGTCTACGCCGTCTCCGGCTGGGCCGACGGCCGCGCCGTGGACGAACCGCAGCCCGCCGCCGACGCGATGGCCTCCGGCGCCACCACGGCCCCCGCCCAGGCAGGCCTCGGCCACGAGGCGAAGGGCCTCGCCGACCGCGTCGAACGGAGCCTGCGCAAGTCCGTCGTCGCCGCCACGGAGCAGCCCTCATGACCCGCCGCACCACGCACCGCCGAGCAGCAGGCCGGGCAACCGGCCGGACACCCCGCCGCGGGACCGGCCGCGGGACCCGCCGCGCCGCCCTGCTCGGCGCCCTCCTCGCCGCCTCCGTCGCCCTGGTGCCGCCCACCGCCGCGCACGCCGACAGCATCCGCGCGCAGCAGTGGGCCCTGGACGCCCTGCACACCCGCGAGGCCTGGCAGACCACCAAGGGCGCGGGCATCACCGTCGCCGTGCTCGACACGGGCGTCGACGCCACCCACCCCGACCTCGCCGGGAACGTGCTGGAGGGCCAGGACATGGTCGGCTTCGGCGCGCAGCGCGGCGACCGCGCGTGGGCCCGGCACGGCACCGCGATGGCGGGGATCATCGCCGGGCACGGACACGGCTACGGCGGCACCGAGGGCGTCATGGGCATCGCGCCCGAGGCGAAGATCCTCCCCGTCCGGGTGATCCTGGAGGACGGCGACCCGGCGCGCGGCAAGGCCCGCAAGACCCGCGGCAACGCCCTCGCGGACGGCATCCGCTGGGCGGCCGACCAGGGCGCCGACGTCATCAACCTCTCCCTGGGCGACGACTCCGCCTCCGCGCACCCCGAGCCGGCCGAGGACGAGGCCGTCCAGTACGCCCTGCGGAAGGGCTCCGTGGTCGTCGCCTCCGCCGGCAACGGCGGCGAGAAGGGCGACCACATCTCGTACCCGGCCGCCTACCCGGGCGTCATCGCCGCGACCGCCGTCGACAAGTTCGGCACCCGTGCCTCGTTCTCCACCCGCCGCTGGTACGCCACGGTCAGCGCCCCCGGCGTCGACGTCGTCATCGCCGACCCGGACCGCAAGTACTACGAGGGCTGGGGCACCAGCGCCGCCGCCGCGTTCGTCTCCGGCGCCGTCGCCCTGGTCAAGGCCGCCCACCCGGACCTCACCCCGGCCCAGATCAAGCGCCTCCTCGAAGACACCGCCCGCAACGCCCCCGCCGACGGCCGCGACGACTCCCGCGGCTTCGGCTTCATCGACCCCGCCGCCGCCATCGAGGCCGCCGCCCGCCTCGACCCGGCAGGCCTGCACTCGACCGCCTACAAGAAGCCCTACTTCGGCCCCGGCCCCGACACCACCGCCCGCGACGCCGGCACCACCGCCTGGGCAGGCCCCCTCGCCGGAAGCGCCGGCGGCGTCCTCCTCGTGACCGCCGTGATCCTGTGGCGAGGCCGCCGCCCCCACCACACCGACTACTGAACCAACCCCCCACCCGCCGCACGCCCCACCCAGTCCCGACCACCGCACCGGCCCGCCGCGCCCCAGCCCGCTGCCGCATCGCCCGCGCCGAGGCGCCGTACGGCCCGCACCGAGATGCCGCATCCCCCGCGCCCAGGGCGCAGTATCGGCCTGCCGCCGCCGGGCCGCAGCATCACCCGAGTCCGGACGCCCCCTGCCCCCCACTTGGCCGGGACGGCCTCCGGCCCTCGGGCTCCGGCCCCGGCCCCCGGCCTCCGCCCAGCGCCCCCGGCCTCCGGCCTCAGCACCAGCCCCCAGCCAGCGGCCACGCCCCTCGCCGCAGCCGCCCCGCGCCGCAGCCGCCCCGCGCAGCCCCCACCGTCACGCCCCTGAGCGTGCCGATAGGGTCGGTGAGGTGGCGAACAAGAACATTCCCGACCCCGGCTTCTCCGACGACGACGGCTCCGCCGATCCGCGGCTGAGTGCGGCGCTCGCGGCCTGGGCGCAGGACCGTACCGCCGTGGAGCCGGTGCTGCGGGCCCTCAAGGGGGCCCGGCTGCTCGTGCCCGTCGTCGCCGTGCTCGGCGAGGTCGAGGAGGACGAGAACGGGCTGCGCCGCGAGAAGACCAGTGACATGGCCGTCCCCACGCTGAAGGCCGCGGGCCGCACCGCGCTGCCCGCGTTCACCTCCACCGACTCCCTCGCCCGCTGGGACCCGCAGGCCCGCCCCGTGGCCGTACCGCTGCACCAGGCGCTCCAGGCCGCCGCGCACGAGAAGGCGGACACGGTCGTCCTGGACCTGGCCGGACCCGTGCCGTTCGAGCTGACCGGCCCGGCGCTGCTGGCGCTGGCGGAGGGCCGTACGACCACCGACCCGCTCGCCGACCCGGCCGTCCTGGAGGCGGTGCGCACCGCCGTAGCCGCCGAGCCGTCCGTGATCCGCGCCCACCTCGGACCCGGTCAGGCCGACGGCACCCTCGCCCTCGTCCTGGACCCGGCCGCCGCCCCCGCCGACACCGCCCGCGCCGTGGCGCGGCGGCTCGCCGCCGACGAGACACTGAGGGCCCGCCTGGTGCGCGGCCTCGACCTGGCACTGCTGCCGGCCGGGACCACGCCTCCGGGCGAGCCCTTGTACGTACGCGGATGAATGGTGAAGCGGCAGCCGGCGCCTAGCCGTAGACCGGCCCGGTGTACTTCTCGCCCGGCCCCTGGCCCGGCTCGTCCGGGACGATCGACGCCTCGCGGAACGCCAGCTGGAGCGACTTCAGGCCGTCGCGCAGCGGCGCCGCGTGGAACGAGCTGATCTCGGTGGCGCTGCCGTCCAGCAGGCCGGCCAGCGCGTGGATCAGCTTGCGGGCCTCGTCCAGGTCCTTGTGCTTGTCGCCCTCCTCGGTCAGACCGAGCTTCACGGCGGCGGCGCTCATCAGGTTGACGGCCACCGTCACGATCACCTCGACGGCGGGGACCTCCGCGATGTCGCGGGTCATGGCGTCGAAGTCGGGCGTCTCTTCACTCATGGCGTTCACCATAGGTGCTGCGGAGGGACCGGTCGTAGTCAGCCTCGGTTAGCCCTTTGCGGGCGAGGCTGCTAACCTTGTGTAACGACCGGTCGGACACGTGTGCCTCACAGTTCACGAGCCCGGCCCACAAGTGGAGGCTTTCGAACTCCCACCTGACCGCCCCCAGGGGCGGCGGGTCACCGGTCAGACGGTCCCGTCCCCGAGGCGGCTATCCGTCCGAATGCGCGCCCCGCGGTGATCGCGGCGGTGCTCCGGTAGCAGTTCGAGGAGCCCCGCCTGTGATCGTCCGGGGCATTTTTTCTGCTTCGGCGCGGTTAGGTCTAACGAACACAGACGTTACGCGGCTGTCCGCCAGACCGTCGCGTGGTGCTACCGAGGAGGATCCATCAGCGCCGAGCCCCGCATCAACGACCGGATTCGCGTTCCCGAGGTGCGACTTGTCGGTCCCAGCGGCGAGCAGGTCGGCATCGTGCCGCTTGCCAAGGCCCTGGAGCTTGCGCAGGAGTACGACCTGGACCTGGTCGAGGTCGCGGCGAACGCCCGTCCGCCCGTGTGCAAGCTCATGGACTACGGGAAGTTCAAGTACGAGTCGGCCATGAAGGCCCGTGAGGCGCGCAAGAACCAGGCGCACACGGTCATCAAGGAGATGAAGCTCCGGCCGAAGATCGACCCGCACGACTACGACACCAAGAAGGGTCACGTCGTCCGGTTCCTCAAGCAGGGCGACAAGGTCAAGATCACGATCATGTTCCGTGGTCGCGAGCAGTCCCGGCCCGAGCTGGGCTACCGGCTGCTGCAGCGCCTCGCGGAGGACGTCCAGGACCTCGGTTTCGTCGAGTCGAACCCGAAGCAGGACGGCCGCAACATGATCATGGTCCTCGGTCCGCACAAGAAGAAGACCGAGGCGATGGCCGAGGCACGCCAGGCGCAGGAGGCCCGCAAGGCTTCCGCGAAGGCCAACCCCGGTCGTTCGCAGAACCCTGCCGACGCCGAGGCCGCCCCCGAGGCTGCCGCCGAGGAACCCGCCGAGGCGTGATCCCGGGGACTTCCGAGTCCCGAGGCAGTATCCGAAACAAGTACGACGCTCCACCGTGCCCGGTTCTCGCGACCGGGCACCGGAGCGCCACCGACGAGGAGAGAACGGCGCTATGCCGAAGAACAAGTCGCACAGCGGTGCCAGCAAGCGCTTCAAGATCACCGGCTCCGGCAAGGTGCTCCGCGAGCGCGCCGGCAAGCGCCACCTGCTCGAGCACAAGTCGTCCCGCGTGACGCGTCGCCTCACCGGCAACGCCGAGATGGCCCCGGGCGACGCCGCGAAGATCAAGAAGCTTCTCGGCAAGTGAGGTCGGGCGCCCAGCGCCTGATCCACCGAGACACCGGGACCCAATCGATTTCCGGGTCGTGTGAGGACAACCACGACCCCGCTACAAGGAGTTAAAAAGTGGCACGCGTCAAGCGGGCAGTCAACGCCCACAAGAAGCGCCGGGCGATCCTCGAGCAGGCCTCCGGCTACCGCGGTCAGCGTTCGCGCCTGTACCGCAAGGCCAAGGAGCAGGTCACCCACTCGCTGGTCTACAACTACAACGACCGCAAGAAGCGCAAGGGCGACTTCCGTCAGCTGTGGATCCAGCGCATCAACGCCGCTGCCCGCGCCAACGGCATCACCTACAACCGCTTCATCCAGGGTCTGAAGGCCGCGAACATCGAGGTCGACCGCAAGATCCTGGCCGAGCTGGCGGTCAACGACGCGAACGCGTTCGCCGCGCTCGTCGAGGTCGCGCAGAAGGCGCTGCCGTCGGACGTCAACGCGCCCAAGGCCGCGTGACACGGCGCCGGCGCTGAGCCGACGTGACGGAACGGACCCGTGGGCTGTGTGCCCGCGGGTCCGTTGCTGTGTCGTCCGTCGCTGTGCGGTGAAGACCGCAAGACAGCGAACCTGAACTGCTGAACTGCTGAAGGTGAAGAAGAGGATGCCCCCCGCCAGCCCCGAGCTGATCTCCCCCCGTTCCCCCCGCGTCTCCGCCGCCCGGCGGCTGGCCAAGCGGAACTTCCGGGGCAAGGAGCGGCTGTTCCTCGCGGAGGGACCGCAGGCCGTGCGCGAGGCCGCGGCGTACGGGGACACCCTCGTCGAGCTGTTCGCCACCGTCGAGGCCGCCGAGCGGTACGCCGACATCGTCGGCGAGGCCCGCGATGCCGGCGCCCGCGTCCACCTCGCCTCCGAGCAGGTGATCGCCGACATCTCCACCACCGTCACCCCGCAGGGACTCGTCGGGATCTGCCGGTTCGTGGACACCCCGTTCGAGGAGATCCTGAAGGCGCGGCCCAAGCTGGTCGCCGTCCTCGCGCACGTCCGCGACCCAGGGAACGCCGGGACCGTGCTGCGCTGCGCCGACGCCGCGGGCGCCGAGGCGGTCGTCCTCACCGACGCCTCCGTCGACCTGTACAACCCGAAGGCCGTACGCGCCTCGGTGGGCTCCCTGTTCCACCTGCCCGTGGCCGTCGGCGTGCCCGTCGAGCGGGCCGTCGCCGGGCTCAAGGACGCCGGGGTGCGCATCCTCGCCGCCGACGGCGCCGGCACCGACGACCTCGACGACGAGCTGGACAAGGGCACCATGGGCGGCCCCACCGCCTGGATCTTCGGCAACGAGGCCTGGGGCCTGCCGGAGGAGACCCGCGACCTCGCGGACGCCGTGGTCCGCGTCCCGATCCACGGCAAGGCGGAGAGTCTGAACCTCGCCACCGCCGCCGCCGTATGTCTGTATGCCTCGGCCCGGGCACAGCGCGCCTTCGGCGGGTGCCGGACCGTCACCGAGAGCTGAGGCGCTGCCGCCGGGCCCGCCCTTCGGCCGGACGACGGGAATCCGGCGGCAGCGCCTAGTAGGGTGACGGGCTCGGGGCCCACTCAACCATCGGAGAGGTGGGATACGGGGATGAGCGTCGGCACGAGCAGCGCACCGGGGGCACGGGACACGCGGCACCCGCCCGCGCCCCGGGCCGGTGACCCGGCCGCCGAGCTCGGCATCGATCCCGACGACCTGCCCGACGGCCTCGTCGTCGCCGACGAGCACGGCCGCGTCGTCTGCTTCAACGCCGCCGCCGAGCGGATCACCGCCGTCCGCGCCGCCGACGCCCTCGGGCAGCGCCTGGAGAAGGCCCTGCCGTTAGAGGACCTGGACGGACGGCGCTGGTGGCAGCTCACCGACCCCTACGGCGGGCTCGCCATCCGGGTCCGCCAGCCCGAGCGCAACCTGCTGCTGCCCGGCGGCCGGGAAGTCCTCGTCTCCGCCCGCTATGTGCGCGCCGAGCCCACCGGGCCCGTCCGCCGCGTCGTGGTCTGCCTGCGCGACACCGAGGCCCGGCGCCGCACCGAACGCAGCCACGCCGAGCTGATCGCCACCGTCGCCCACGAACTGCGCTCCCCGCTCACCTCCGTCAAGGGCTTCACCGCGACCCTGCTCGCCAAGTGGGAGCGGTTCACGGACGACCAGAAGCGGCTGATGCTGGAGACCGTCGACGCGGACGCCGACCGCGTCACCCGGCTCATCGCCGAACTGCTGGACATCTCCCGGATCGACTCCGGGCGCCTGGAGGTCCGCCGCCAGCCCGTCGACATCGGCGCCGCCGTCGGCCGGCACATCCAGGCGTACGTCGCCGCCGGGCAGCCCGCCGACCGGTTCCTGCTGCGCATCGAGCAGCCGCTGCCCGACCTGTGGGCCGACCCCGACAAGATCGACCAGGTGCTGAGCAACCTGCTGGAAAATGCGGTGCGGCACGGCGAGGGAACCGTCACCATCGACATCACGGCCACGGCGTCCCCCCGCGAAGGGGAGGAGGCCGGCACGTCGGTCACGGTGAGCGACGAGGGGCCCGGCATCCCGGAGGAGTCCATGAACCGCGTCTTCACCCGCTTCTGGCGGGGCAGCAAGCGCGGCGGCACCGGCCTCGGGCTCTACATCGTCAAGGGCATCGTCGAGGCCCACGGCGGCTCCATCACCGTCGGCCGCGCCCCCCAGGGCGGCGCCGAGTTCCGATTTACCTTGCCCGTGGGGGCACCGGCGTATCTCGCCCAGTGACCCACGGGCGCATTCGTCCACCCTCACCCCGTTAGACTCGGCCTTTGGCACCTTTGTGTCCTGCACACGGCCCAGACGAGCCAGCTCACCGGCCGGTCACGGGGACCATCCGCCAGCCAATCGGAAGCACGGGAAGAGATGTCGGCACCCAATAAGTCGTACGACCCTGTCGAGGTCGAGGCGTTGAAACCGGAAGAGATCGAGCGCATGCGGGACGAGGCGCTCGCCGCCTTCGCCGCCGCGGACTCCCTCGACGCGCTCCACGAGGCCAAGGTCGCCCACACCGGCCCCACCTCCCCGCTGGCCCTCGCCAACCGCGAGATCGGCGCCCTGCCCCCGCACGCCAAGGCCGACGCCGGCAAGCGGGTCGGCATGGCCCGCGGCGCCGTGAACAAGGCGCTCGCCGCCCGTCAGACGGAGCTGGAGGCCGAGCGGGACGCCCGCGTGCTGGTCGAGGAGGACGTCGACGTCACGCTGCCGTACGACCGCGTCCCGGCCGGCGCCCGCCACCCGCTGACCACCCTGTCCGAGCGGATCGAGGACATCTTCGTGGCCATGGGCTACGAGGTCGCCGAGGGCCCGCAGGTCGAGGCCGAGTGGTTCAACTTCGACGCCCTCAACATCGGCCCGGACCACCCGGCGCGCGGCGAGGCCGACACCTTCTTCGTGGAGGGTCCGGACGGCACCGCCGACTCCGGCGTCGTGCTGCGCACCCACACCTCGCCGGTGCAGATCCGCTCCCTGCTCGACCGTGAGCTGCCGGTCTACGTGATCTGCCCCGGCCGCGTCTACCGCACCGACGAGCTGGACGCCACCCACACCCCGGTCTTCCACCAGGTCGAGCTGCTCGCCGTGGACGAGGGCCTGACCATGGCGGACCTCAAGGGCACCCTGGACCACATGGTCCAGTCGCTGTTCGGCGAGGGCATGAAGACCCGGCTGCGGCCGAACTTCTTCCCCTTCACCGAGCCGTCCGCCGAGATGGACATGGTGTGCTACGTCTGCCGCGGCGAGTCCGTCGGCAACCCCGACCGCCCCTGCCGCACCTGCTCCAGCGAGGGCTGGATCGAGCTGGGCGGCTGCGGCATGGTCAACCCGCGGGTGCTCACCGCCTGCGGCGTCGACCCGGAGAAGTACAGCGGCTTCGCCTTCGGGTTCGGCATCGAGCGGATGCTGATGTTCCGCCACAACGTCGAAGACATGCGAGACATGGTCGAGGGTGACATCCGGTTCACCCGGCCCTTCGGGATGGAGATCTGATGCGGGTCCCGCTTTCCTGGCTGCGGGAGTACGTCGACCTGCCGGCCACCGAGACCGGCCGTGACGTCCAGGCCAAACTCATTTCGGCCGGTCTGGAGGTCGAGACGGTCGAGCAGCTCGGCCACGACCTCAAGGGCCCCCTGGTCGTCGGCCAGGTGCTGACCATCGAGGAGCTGGAGGGCTTCAAGAAGCCGATCCGCTTCTGCACCGTCGACGTCGGCCAGGCCAACGGCACCGGCGAGCCCCAGGAGATCGTCTGCGGCGCCCGCAACTTCGCCGTCGGCGACAAGGTCGTCGTGGTCCTCCCCGGCGCCACCCTGCCCGGCGGCTTCTCCATCGCCGCGCGCAAGACCTACGGCAGGGTCTCGCACGGCATGATCTGCTCCAGCGACGAGCTGGGCATGGGCGACGACGGCACCAAGGGCATCATCGTGCTGCCCCCGGAGACCGAGGTCGGCCGCGACGCCATCGAGCTGCTGGAACTGGTCGACGAGGTCCTGGACATCGCCGTCACCGCCAACCGCGGCGACTGCCTGTCCATCCGCGGCGTCGCCCGCGAGACCGCCATCGCCTACGGCCTGCCGCTGCGCGACCCGGCCCTGCTCGACGTCCCCGCGCCGAACGCCTTCGGCTACCCGGTCAAGATCTCCGAGCCGCTCGGCTGCGACCGCTTCACCGCCCGCACCGTCTCCGGACTGCGCCCCGAGGCTCGCTCCCCGATCTGGCTCCAGCGCCGGCTCCAGAAGGTCGGCATGCGCCCGATCTCGCTCGCCGTCGACGTCACCAACTACGTGATGATGGAGCTGGGCCAGCCGCTGCACGCCTACGACCGGGGGCTGGTCCAGGGCACCATCGGCGTGCGCCGCGCCGAGGAGGGCGAGAAGATCGTCACCCTCGACGGCGTCGAGCGGACGCTGCACGCCGAGGACCTGGTCATCACCGACGACCGCGGCCCCATCGGCCTCGCGGGCGTCATGGGCGGCGCCAACACGGAGATCGCGGACCACGACGACACCGAGGGCGCCACGACCGACGTGGTGATCGAGGCCGCGCACTTCGACTCCGTCTCCATCGCCCGTACCGCCCGCCGCCACAAGCTGTCCTCCGAGGCCTCCCGCCGCTTCGAGCGCGGTGTCGACCCGCAGGCCGCCGCCGCGGCGGCCCAGCGCACCGTCGACCTGCTCGTGCTGCTCGCGGGCGGCACCGCCGACGCCGGCGTCACGGAGGTGATCGCCCCGTCCGCGCCGCACACCATCACCCTGCCCGCCGACCACCCCGACAAGGTCGCGGGCGTCACCTACGGCCGCGAGACCGTCGTACGGCGACTGCAGGAGATCGGCTGCGACGTGTACGGGCAGGACGAGCTGATCGTCACCGTCCCCTCCTGGCGGCCCGACCTGCTGGAGCCGAACGACCTCGCCGAGGAGGTCATCCGGCTGGAGGGCTACGAGAACCTGCCCTCCACCCTGCCCAAGCCGCCGTCCGGCCGGGGCCTCACCCACCGGCAGCGGCTGCACCGCCGGGTCGGGCGCGCGCTGGCCGGCGCCGGTTACGTCGAGGCCCCGAACTACCCGTTCGTCAGCGAGCAGGTCTTCGACCAGCTCGGCCTGGACGCCGACGACCCCGCCCGCCGCGTGGTCAAGCTGGTCAACCCGCTCAGCGACGAGGAGCCCGCGCTGCGCACCTCGCTGCTGCCGGGCCTGCTCGGCGCGCTGCGCCGCAACGACGGCCGCGGCTCGCACGACCTCGCGCTGTTCGAGACCGGTCTGGTCTTCCACCCGCGCGCGGAGCGGCCCGTCGCCGGGCACGTCCCGGTCGACCGCCGGCCCACCGACGAGGAGATCGCCGCGCTCGACGCAGCCCTGCCCGAGCAGCCGCGCCACGTCGCCGCCGTCCTCGCGGGCGCCCGCGAGCAGGCCGGCTGGTGGGGCAAGGGCCGCCCGTCCGACTGGGCCGACGCCGTCGAGGCCGCCCGTCTCGTCGCCCGTGAGGCCGGCGCCGAACTGGTCGTGCGCAAGGGCCAGTACGGGCCGTGGCACCCGGGCCGGTGCGCCGAGCTGCTCGTCGTCGCCGACGGCACCGAGCAGGTCGTCGGGCACGCGGGCGAGCTGCACCCGCGCGTGCTGAAGGCGCTCGGGCTGCCCGAGCGGACCTGCGCGATGGAGCTGAACCTGGACGCGCTGGAGCGGGCCGGCGACGACACGCCGCAGGCACCGGGCATCTCCACGTTCCCCGTGGCCACGCAGGACGTCGCGCTCGTCGTCGACAAGCCGGTGCCGCACGCGGAGGTCGAGGCCGCGCTGCGCGAGGGCGCCGGTGAACTGCTGGAGGCCATCCGGCTGTTCGACGTGTACGAGAACGCCGAGCAGCTGGGCGACGGGAAGAAGTCCCTGGCGTACGCGCTGCGGTTCCGGGCTTCGGACCGGACCCTGACCGTGGACGAGGCGTCCGCCGCGCGGGACGCGGCGGTGGCGCTGGCCGCGGAGCGGACCGGGGCAGTGCTGCGGGGCTAGTCCCCGGCGCCTGCCGAGCGGGGTGCTGCGCGACCGTGGGCGGCGGCTTCAAGCCGTCCGTGCCGGTCGCGCAGCACCCCGCGCCCTTTTTCGGGGGGCTCGCCCGTCCCTTTGCGGGGGGCGCGCCCGTTCCTTTGCGGGGGGCCCGTCCCTTTGTGAGGAGGCTTCGCCCCCCACAGCCTCCTCACTCATTCGAGTGAGAAAAACGGGCGATCTGGCTCGATCGGGGCTTGCGGTCGACAGAATCGGACCGGCCTTTCGGGGTCGGTCTGCGCTGTCAGGGCCTACATGGGGGGCCATCCGCATGATCCGTATCAGGGCACGGGGGCCCGGCCGCCGAGTGCTCGCGCTGGGACTGCCCACGGCCTGGGGCGCCATGGCCATCACCTACAAACTGGGCTGCCCGCTCGCCCAGCAGACCGGGCTCGGAGCGCGGATCGCCACCAGCGCCGTCTTCTTCGCCGTCGGCACCGGACTGGTGCTGCACGCGCGGCACGTGCTGCTGCGCGAACTCAAGCAGGTCCGCGAGGTCGCCGGGGCCGCGCAGAGCACGCTGCTGCGACCGCTGCCGTCCGAGATCGACGGGTTGCGGGTGGCCGCCGCCCAGCTGTCCGCCGACCGGGGTGCCGCGGTCGGCGGCGACCTGTACGAGGTCGTCGCCACCGAGCACGGCGTCCGGGCGGTGATGGGCGACGTCCGCGGGCACGGGATCGGCGCCGTCGGCACCGTCGCCGCCGTGCTCGGCAGCTTCCGCGAGGCCGTGCACGACGAGCCCGACCTCGGCCGGGTGCTGCGCCGCCTGGACCGGGCCCTCGCCCGCCATCTGCGCGAACGGGCCGCGGCGGACCCGGAGAGCCCGGTCGCCGAGGACTTCGTCACCGTGCTGCTGCTGGAGATCGGACGCGAGGGCGAGGTGCGCGCCCTCAACTGCGGCCACCCCTGGCCGTACCGGCTCCTGGACACCCGGGTCGAGCCGCTGTCGCGAGCCGAACCCCTGCCCCCGCTCGGTCCGTTCCCGCTGCCGCCCGAACTGCCCGCGGTGGCCTGCCCCGCGCTGCGTCCCGGTGAGGTGCTGTTCCTGCACACGGACGGCGCGGAGGACGCCCGGGACCCGCACGGCCGGTTCTTCCCGCTGGCAGCCGTGCTCGCGGCGGCGCTGAGCGCGGGCGCGCGAACTCCCCAGGCGCTGCTGGCCGCCGTGTTCACCCGCCTGCTGCGCCACACCCAGGGAGCCCCGGCCGACGACGTCGCCTTCCTGGTCCTGCGCGACGAACGGCCGCGCAGACGCGCCCCCTCGGGCGCGCGGGCGGCCGCGCGCTCCGCCACGACCCGGCCGCAGCCCACGAAGCACCTGTAGCGGGTGTCCCGTCGACCGGGCGGACCGGGTCCGTGCCCGGCGGGCGAGCCGTCCGCCCCGCCACGGAGTGTCGGGCAGGCGACGGGGCGGACGGCGAACACGGGCCGCCGCACTGTACGAGGGGGAGCCGACGGCCCGGCCTCTTTCGAGGCATTTCAGTCAACCCGCCGGCGACTCCCCGCGACAGCGCGCGCACGGTCCGGATTCGGGCACTCCGTTCACACCCCGTGTGAAGCCGGATTCACTACGCTGTCAGCACCGAGCCACCACCGGGGGGCCTGACCCATGCAGCCCAACACCCTGCTCGACGCGATCCTGGACGAGGCGGGCATCTCGCACGCCGGGCTGGCCGCGCACGTCAACCAGGCCGGCCGGGCGCGCGGCCTCGCGCTCCGCTACGAACACACCGCCGTGGCCCGCTGGTTGAAGGGCCAGCGCCCGCGCGGCCAGGTGCCCGACCTGATCTGCGAGGTGCTCGCCGCCCGGCTGCACCGGCCGGTCACCCTCGACGACATCGGCCTCGGCGTCCCCGGCGGCGAGCCCGGCGGGCACGGCACCTCGCTCTCCGGCTTCGTGGAGCGGGCCACCGCGCTGTGGCGCTCCGACGAGCAACAGCGCCCGCACATCCTGGGCGCCCCCGCGGTCACCGGCACCCCCGCCGTGATGCCGGTGTGGGAGTGGGAGAACCCGCCCGAGGACGTCGACGTCTCCCGCGGCGGACGCCACCGGGTCACCCCGGCCGACATCGAGATGCTGCGTGCCGCGCGCACCCACTACGAGCAGATGTACCGCAAGGCCGGCGGGGTGGCGACCCGCACCCGGATCGTCGGCTTCCTCAACGCCGAGGCCGCGCCGCTGCTGCGCGGCGGCTACACCGACGCGACGGGCCGTCAGCTGCACCGGGCCACCGGCGGGCTGGTGGCCATCGCGGGCATCTGCGCCTACGACTCCGACGCGCACGGCCTCGCCCAGCGCTACTTCCACCAGGCGCTGCGGCTGGCGAAGGCCAGCGGGGACCGGGGACTGGGTGCGTACGTGATCGCGCTGCTGGTCAACCAGTCGCTGTTCATGAAGGAGTACCGGCAGGCCGTGGCGTTCGCGGAGGCCGCGCTGCGCACCGCCGGCCGGCACATCACGCCCGCCCTCGCCTCCGACCTGTACGCGATGCAGGCGAAGGCCTACGCGCACCTCGGCGACGGCAGCAGCGCGCTGTCCTGCATCCGGCGGGCCGAGCAGGCCGCCGAGCGGATCCGCCGCGGGTACGAGCCGGACGAGACCGGCTATGTGCAGCCCGGCCTGGTCAACGTCCAGGTGGCGGAGGCGCTGCTCAGCCTGGGCGAACTGGCGGCGGCCCGCGAGCACGCCGAGGCGGCCGTGGACACCCCCGCCCACGACCGGGGCCGGGTGCACCGGCTGGCCATGCTCAGCACCATCGAGCTGCGCCAGGGCAACGCCGAGAAGGCCGTGGACACGGCGGTGCGGATGGCGGAGCAGGCACGGGGGATGGAGTCGCAGCGGCTGCGGGACAGACTCCGCGCGGTGCGCGAGCACCTGACGCGCAGCGGCGGCGCCGGCACGGCGGAGGCCGCCGAACTGATCGACGGGGCCCTGCGCGTACCGCTGTAGCCCCTTCCGGGGTCCCGTCCGGGGGACACCGTGCCGCACCGCCATGCCCACGCCACGCACGAGCCACACCCGAGCCGTGCACCGTCATGCCCCCTGCCGCACAGCCGTTCACGCTGATTCACCGCGATCCACCGCGATCCCCTGCGACACCCCGCGACACGCTGCGCCCGCCGCCGCCCCGCGAGCGGCCGCCGTGCGCCTGCTGCCCGCTCGCTCCTGCTGCGATATTGCCACTTACTCGGCGGAAGGTGGCAGAACCATGCAGTGGACGAAACAGAACGAACAAACTGTGTATGAAAACCGCTGGTTCAGCGTCAATCTGGCGGATGTCGAACTGCCGGACGGCCGGCATCTCGACCACTTCCTGATACGGCTGCGGCCCGTCGCCGTGGCCACGGTGGTGAACGAGGCCAACGAGGTCCTGCTCCTGTGGCGCCACCGCTTCATCACCGACAGCTGGGGGTGGGAACTCGCGGCCGGCGTCGTCGAGGACGGCGAGGACATCGCGGCGGCGGCCGCCCGGGAACTGGAGGAGGAGACCGGCTGGCGGCCGGGACCGCTGCGCCACCTGATGAGCGTGGAGCCGTCCAACGGGCTCACCGACGCCCGGCACCACATCTACTGGGCCGACGCGGGCGAGTACGTCGGTCACCCCGTGGACGACTTCGAGTCGGACCGGCGCGAATGGGTCCCCCTCAAGGTCGTCCCCGACCTGGTCGCCCGCGGTGAGGTCCCGGCCGCCAACATGGCGGCCGCACTGCTGTTACTGCATCATCTCCGGCTCGGCCACGACACCGTGCCCTAGGCGAACGGCCCGGCCCCAGGGGGTGGCTAGCGTCCGAAGGCCTGCCAGATGGCCACCACCAGGGCCCCGATCGCGGTCACCGCCGTGATCGAGGGCAGCGGCCACCGGGCGTGCTCCAGGTGGACGAGCCGGGTGTGCAGCTCGTCGACTTCCTTGGCGGTCTCCTCGGTGCGGTGGGACAGCAGGGCCAGTCCGCCCTCGACGCGGGCGTACGCCACGTCGAGGCGGCGACGTAACTCTGCGAGTTCCTCCAGGGAGACGGATTGCTGGGGATCGGCGGTCACGAAACCGCTCCTTTCCGTGTTCTCTCACGTCTCTTGCATGCGCATGCCTGAGTCAACTCGCCTGGTCGGCGCATGGGGAGTGTGTGCGCACGGCATATGCGTGGCCGCCGCGCACACGGTGTGTGAAACACGTGGGCCCGGCACCTTGTCCGGGTGCCGGGCCCTTACAGCTAGCGCTGGGTAATCAGCCGCGCGCCGGTCAGCCGTACGTGTAAAAGCCGGAACCGGTCTTGCGGCCCAGCCGCCCCGCGTCGACCATGCGCTGGAGCAGCGGGGGAGCGGCGTACAGCGGCTCCTTGTACTCCTCGTACATCGAGTGCGCCACGGAGGCGACCGTGTCCAGGCCGATGAGGTCGGAGAGCTTCAGCGGGCCCATGGGGTGGGCGCAGCCCATCTCCATGCCGTTGTCGATGTCCTCGCGGCTGGCGATGCCCGACTCGAACATCCGGATCGCGGAGAGCAGGTACGGGATCAGCAGCGCGTTGACCACGAAGCCGGAGCGGTCCTGGGCGCGGATGGCGTGCTTGCCGAGCACCTTCTCGGTGAACAGCTGCGCCCGGCTGAGGGTGCCCTCGGAGGTGGTGAGGGCCGGGATCAGCTCGACCAGCTGCTGCACCGGGGCCGGGTTGAAGAAGTGGATGCCGATGACCTGGTCCGGCCGCGCGGTGGCGACGGCCAGCTTCACCAGCGGGATGGAGGAGGTGTTGGAGGCCAGGATCGCGTCCGGGCGGGTCACCACCTGGTCGAGCACCTGGAAGATCTCGGTCTTGACCTGCTCGTTCTCGACGACCGCCTCGATCACCAGATCGCGGTCGGCGAACTCGCCGAGGTCGGTGGTGAAGCTCAGCCGGGCCTGTGTGGCGTCCCGCTCGGCCTCGCTGATCTTGCCCCGCTCGGCGGCCTTGGCCAGGGAGTTGAACAGCCGGGTGCGGCCGATCTCCAGGGCCTCGCCGGTGGTCTCGGCGACCTTGACGTCCAGTCCGGCGCGGGCGCACACCTCGGCGATACCGGCACCCATCTGGCCGCAGCCGACCACTCCGACGCGCGCGATGTCTCCCGCTGGGATGCCTGTCACATCGTCCCCTTCGCTGATCCGTTCGGCCGCGGCAGGGCCGCCGGGTCCCGGGGCCTGCGTCGAGCCTGCTTCGTGCCTGCTCCGTTCGTGCACGTTACCGCCAAGTATCGATGATCGATCGCCGGGGTCGGGCATTCTGGGCCCGGAGACGATCCGTGACCGCGCCAGGACGCGGTGTAGGGGGTGTTCTGCCATGGGACGTGTGACCCGTCGGGCGTTCGCCGCGGCAGCGGTGTCGGCCCTGCTGATGACGGGCGAGGCCGGTGCCGCCCACGCGCGGGCCGGGAGGTCGCCCGCCGACGAGGACCCGGCGCCCGACGCCGGGGACACCGGGCGGCCGGATCAGGCCACCTCGGCCGGGAAGACGGGCCACGGGGGCGGCGGCGCGGCGGCCGGGGAGATGCGCGGCATGTGGCTGGCCACGGTCGCCAACCGGGACTGGCCCTCGCGGACCGGACTGAGCGCCGCCCAGCAGCGCGCCGAACTGCTCGCCCATCTCGACCAGGCGGTGCGCAGCCGCCTCAACACGGTGATCTTCCAGGTGCGGCCCGCGGCCGACGCGCTGTGGCCCTCGCCGTACGAACCGTGGTCGCAGTTCCTCACCGGCACCCAGGGCAAGGACCCCGGCTGGGACCCGCTGGGCACGGCCGTCGAGGAGGCCCACCGGCGCGGACTGGAATTGCACGCCTGGTTCAACCCGCTGCGCGTCGCCACCCACGGGGACCCGGACCGGCTGGTGCCCGGCCACCCCGCCCGCCGCCATCCGGAGTGGGTGGTGAGCTACGGCGGACGGCTGTACTACAACCCGGGGCTGCCGGAGGTCCGTACCTTCGTGCGGACCGCGATGCTCGACGCCGTCGCCAAGTACCCGATCGACGCCGTCCACTTCGACGACTACTTCTACCCCTACCCGGTGCCGGGCCAGAGCTTCGACGACGACGCGGCCTACGACCGCCACGGCGGGGGCTTCGGCAACCGGGCCGACTGGCGGCGCGACAACATCGACCGGCTGGTGCGGGACATGGCGGCGGACATCAAGAAGGTCCGGCCCGCCGCCCGGTTCGGGATCAGCCCCTTCGGGGTGTGGCGCAACGCGGCCACCGACCCGCTCGGCTCGGACACCCGGGCCCTGCAGGCGTACGACGACCTGTACGCGGACACCCGCAAGTGGGTGCGGGAGAGCTGGATCGACTACATCTGCCCGCAGCTGTACTGGTACATCGGCTACTCCGCCGCCGACTACGCCAAGCTGGTCCCGTGGTGGTCCGAGGTCGCCCGGGGCACCGCGACCAAGCTGTACATCGGCGAGGCCCTGTACCGGGCCGGGAACCCGGCGCAGCCCGCGCCGTGGCAGGACCCGGCCGAGCTGTCCCGGCATCTGACGCTGGCCCGCGAGCATCCGCAGGTGCGCGGGCACGTCTTCTTCGCCGCCAAGGACGTGGCGGCCGACCCGATCGGCGCGATGGCGCGGGTGATCGCCGACCACTACCGGCAGCCGGCGAACCCCGCGCGCTGAGTCACTGTCCGGTCATCGGGGACCGGCCGGTCATCGGTGGCCGGCCGGTCGTGGGGGACTGGCCGGTCGTCGGAGACTGCCCGGTCGCCGGGGACTGGCCGGTCATCGGGGACTGGCCGGTCGTGGGGGACTGTCCCGTCGTCGGGGGCCGGCCGGTCATGGGGGACTGTCCGGACGCGGAAGGCTGGGCGCTCCGGTGCCGGATCTCGGTGTCGGGGCCCGGGGAGCACAGGCCCTCGTGCCCGTCCTCGAACCTGACGCGGTACGGGGGGTTGCCCCCCTGGCCGAGCACTTCAACGATCTCGCCGACCTTGTCGTGCTGTCCGACCACCCTGCCGTGCTGGACAAGCTGGTCGCCCACGCTTGCGCGCATCTGGGGCCTCCTCACCATCGAGTGAGCAGCGGTCCGTGACCGCGTGTTCCGCGGCGCTGCGCACCGGGCGATACCGGGTGGCGCACGCCGTTCAGCCTCGCGCCCGCTGGGTGACGGCGATGCAGACGAGCACGGCCGCGGCCGTCAGCGGAGCGGCCACTGTCAGGTGCTCGCCCAGCAGCAGCACCGACCACACCAGTGTGAGCAGGGGCTGGGCCAACTGCAACTGGCTCGCCTTCGGGATGCCGATGGCCGCCATGCCCCGGTACCAGACCACGAGGCCCAGGAACTGGGAGCCCGCCGCCACCCACAGCAGCCCGGCCACGGCGTGCGCCGTGAGGGTCACCGGCTCGTACGTCAGCGCGATCGCCGCCGCCGGGAGACTCAGCGGCAGACACAGCACCAGCGCCCAGCCGATCACCTGCCAGCCCGGCATGACCCGGGCCAGCCGGCCGCCCTCGGTGTAACCGGCCGCGCACACCAGCAGCGCGCCGAAGAGGTAGAGGTCGGCGGTGCTCAGGCCGCCGCCGCTCTGCTGCACGGTGAAGACGCCCACGGCGGCGGCGCCCGCGAGGGCCGCGGCCCAGAAGGTGCGGGACGGGCGGGTGCCGACGCGCAGCGCGGACAGCGCGGCGGTGGTCAGCGGCAGCAGTCCGACCACGACCGCCGCGTGCGAGGTGGTCGACGTCTGGAGGGCGAGGGTGGTCAGCATCGGGAAGCCGAGGACCACTCCGGCGGCGACCACGGCCAGCCCCGGCAGATGGCGGCGGTCCGGCAGCGGAACCTTCAGGGCCAGCAGACAGCCGCCGGCGATGAGCGCCGCCAGCACACTGCGCACGCCCACCAGCGACCAGGGACCGAAGCCCTCCAGGCCCCAGGCGGTGGCCGGGAAGGTGAGGGAGAAGGCGACGACGCCCAGGGCGGCCTGGAGGGTACCGCCGGAGACCTTGGCCCGCGGAGCGGCGGCGGTGTCGACCGCTATCGTGGTCGGCTTGATAGCGCTACTCTGTGCTCTCATGCAAGAGCGTAGCAGTGTGGGTGAACTGGCGGAACAGCTGCGGAGAGAGCTCGACCGCTACTCTCCGGGCGGAAAGCTGCCGTCGAGTCGGGTGCTGGTGGAGCGGTTCCGGGTGAGTCCCGTGACGGTCTCCCGGGCGCTGGCGCAGCTCGCCGCGGAAGGGCTCGTGGTCACCCGGCCCGGCGCGGGCGCCTTCCGCGCCGCGACCCGCCCGTCCGCCGCCGCGCCCGCCGGGGACACCTCCTGGCAGGAACTCACCCTCAGCGCGGACGGCACCGCCGAGCCGGTCCCGCGCTCCGTCGACGCCGCCGGGGTGCTGGTCTCGCTGGCCGCGCCGCCGCCGGGCGTGATCGAGTTCAACGGCGGCTATCTGCATCCGTCCCTCCAGCCCGAGCGGGCCATGGCCGCGGCGCTGTCCCGCGCGGGGCGCCGCCCCGGCGCCTGGGGGCGGCCGCCGATGGAGGGACTGCCGGAGCTGCGGGAGTGGTTCGCGCGCAGCATCGGCGGTCCGGGCGGGGCCGTCACGGCGGCCGAGGTACTGATCACCTCCGGCGGCCAGTCCGCGCTGACCACCGCCCTGCGCGCGCTCGCGCCGCCCGGCGCACCGGTCCTCGTGGAGTCGCCGACCTACCCCGGCATGCTGGCCATCGCCCGCGCGGCGGGCCTGCGGCCGGTGCCGGTCCCGGTGGACGCCGACGGGGTCCGCCCCGCGCTGCTCGCCGACGCGTTCCGCGCCACCGGCGCCCGCGTCTTCGTCTGCCAGCCGCTGTTCCAGAACCCCACCGGCGCCGTCCTCGCCCCCGAACGCCGGGGCGAGGTGCTGCGGATCGCCCGTGCGGCCGGGGCGTTCGTCGTCGAGGACGACTTCGTCCGGCGGCTGGTGCACGCGGACGCGCCGCCGCTGCCGCGTCCGCTGGCCGCCGAGGACCCCGACGGGGTCGTCGTCCACGTCTGCTCGCTCACCAAGGCCACCTCGCCGAGCTTCCGGGTGTGCGCGCTGGCCGCCCGCGGTCCGGTGCTGGAGCGGCTGCGCGCCATCCAGGTCGTCGACACCTTCTTCGTGCCGCGGCCGCTGCAGGAGGCGGCGCTGGAGCTGGTCGGCTCGCCCGCCTGGCCGCGCCATCTGCGGGCCGTGTCCGCCGAGCTGAAGGCCCGGCGCGACGCGATGACCGCCGCGCTCGCCCTGCACCTGCCCGAGCTGGCCCTGCCGCACATCCCGAGCGGCGGCTACCACCTGTGGCCGCGGCTGCCCGAGGGCACCGACGAGAGCGCCCTGACGGCGGCGGCCCTGCGCGCGGGTGTCGCCGTCACCCCCGGCCGCCCCTACTTCAGCGCCGAACCGCCCGCCTCCCACCTGCGCCTGAGCTTCGCCGCAGTGGCGGGCACGGGGGAGATCACGGAAGGCGTCCGGCGCCTGCGGACGGCCTGCGACGAGGTGTTCCGGGACGGCAGGACGGCCTGAGCCGAGGTGGTGCAGGGACGGCAGGACAGCCTGAGCCGAGGTGTTCTAGGCGGAGCGGGGCACCGCGGCGACGCCGCAGGTGAACTCGGCGGTCTCGAACAGCTCCGGCGTCAGGCGTATGCCGGTGACGCGGTGGGCGAGGGCGAAGGCGGCCTCGGTGTGGTGGTCGGTGTCCCGGTCGTCCGCCTCGCTCAGGTCGAAGCCCGACTCGCGCATCTCGGTGAGCAGTTCGTCGGGGTGGCTGCCGTCGCGGTGGTAGGCGAAGAGGGGTTCGAAGTGCAGGCGCAGGGTGCCGTCCTCGTACCAGTTGAAGTGGTCCACCGCATTGACGTTGCGGAAGTGGGACACCACCGTGCGCCCGCGCGACAGCGGCAGCATCGCCTCGTCCCGTATGCCCAGGTAGCCGTTGTACTCGAGCATCAGGGCCCAGTCGCCGACGGTGGTGGCGCCGACGTACATCCGGTAGGGCGTCTGCACCGCGTACGACGGCTCCGCGAGCGCGGCCACGCCGGTGGCCCGGCCCGCCGGTTCGGCCCTCAGCTCCTTGAGCAGTTCTTCGGCGGTCAGCCCGCGCACCAGCGTGACGCAGTACGCCTCCATCAGGTCCGCGTACCGCTCCTCCAGCCACGTGTAGTCCGCGGCGGTCGTGATCCCGTTCATGACCGCAGCATCGCACCCGCCACTGACAACGCCGGGCGACCTGCGAAAACCCCTGGATCAAGGGCGTCGGTACGGCGCTGGCGGCGGCCGTTCGGGAGGAGCTGCGGCCCGACGGGCTGTGGCGGATCCTGCTCGCCACGCACGACGCGCACGGCGTGTACGGCAAGCTGGGGTTCGCGCCGCTGGACCGGCCGGAGCAGTGGAGGGCGCTGTATTTCCAGGCAACACCGCAACACCTCTTGACCTGCGCACTCCCGGGCCGCACCATCCCCGCATGCCACTTCGGGTCACCTTCGTCGCCGCCGCGCGCAGCTCCCCGTCGGCGCCGGAACGGTTCGAGGACGACCGGCCGCTGGACCAGGCGGGCTGGGACGCGGTGCAGCGCGTCGCCCACGAGCTGCTGCCGCTCGCGGCGGCCGAGCTGCGCTACTGCTCGCCCACGCCGCGCAGCCGCGCCACCGGCGACGCCCTCGGCTACGCGCCGCTGGCGCAGCTCGCCCTGCGCGACTGCGACATGGGCCGCTGGCGGGGGCTGACCCTCGGCGAGGCGATGGCCCGCGAGCCGGAGGCCGTGGACGCCTGGCTCGCCGATCCGCGCGGCACCCCGTACGGCGGTGAGTCGCTGCTCGCCTTCATCGGCCGCGTCGGCGGCTGGCTGGACACCCGGCCGCGCGAGGACGGCTGCCGGATCGTGGCGGTGGCCGAGCCGTCGGTGATCCGCGCGGCACTGGTGTACGCGCTGCAGGCGCCCCCGTCGACGTACTGGAACATCGACGTCCGCCCGCTGTCGACGATCACGGTGACCGGGCACGCGGGCCGCTGGAACCTGCGGTTCGACGGCGGCTTCGGCGCCACCCACCCCGCTGTGGACGTCCGGGCTCAGTCCACGCGCGTGTAGTCCGTGGTCAGCACCAGGTCCTTCGCCGGGCCCCGGACCCGCCACACCGTCCGCCAGCGGTCCGCGTCCCGGACGGTGAACTCGCCGCGGTAGAGGTCGGCCGCGCACGGGTGGTCGGCGACCCAGCGCCCGGTCGTCAGGTCCAGGTCGTGGAAGGGCCGTCCGTCCGCGAACCGCACGTCGGCCGTCCCGGCGCCGGCCGCTCCCGGCAGGAAGCGCAGCGTGCGCTCGGCGGGCCGGGCGACGCCCCGCCACACGAAGGTGCCGGACTCCCGGTGCAGCAGCGCGCCGCCCTCGGAAGGGCTGAAAACCGTCGTTCCGTCGAAGCGGCCCTCGTCCCCGCTCGCGAGATCGCGCACCGACCGCTCGACCCGCCAGCTCCCGGCCAGGAACGCCAGCACCTCCGGAACTGGCCAGAACTCGCCCATCGCCTACTGCTCTCCGTCCCGTCCGTCGCCGCGCGACCCATTGACGCGTACCCGCCCCCTCCCTATCTTGCCGTTCGAAGTGCTGACCAAGGTCCGATATTTCGAACAGCTCCCGCTCGGGAGCACAGAGCCGCGGAGTATCCATGTCACGCACCACCCGCACCACCCGCCGGAGACTGGGCCTGGCCGCGACCGCCGCACTGGCCGTCTCCTGCGCGCTCGTGCCCGCGCCGGCGCACGCCGAGCCCGTCACCGACTACGCGATCACCGTCGACCCGTCCGCCACCGGCGCGACGATCGACGACACCATGTACGGCGTCTTCTTCGAGGACATCAACCGCGCCGCCGACGGCGGTCTGTACGCCGAGCTGGTGCAGAACCGGTCCTTCGAGTACTCCACCGCCGACAACGGCTCGTACACCCCGCTGACCTCCTGGACGGTCGACGGCACCGCCCAGGTCCTGAACGACGACGGGCGGCTCAACGAGCGCAACCGCAACTACCTCTTTCTGGGCGCCGGCTCGTCCGTCACCAACGCCGGCTACAACACCGGCATCCGGGTCGAGCAGGGCAAGAAGTACGACTTCTCCGTCTGGGCCCGCGCCGCCGCCGGCACCACCCTCACCGTGTCCCTGAAGGACGCCGCCGGCACTTTGGCCACCGCCCGCCAGGTGGCCGTCGAGGGCGGCTGGGCCAAGTACACCGCCACCTTCACCGCGACCCGGACCGGCAACCGGGGCCGCCTCGCGGTCGCCTCCTCCGGCGCGGTCGCGCTCGACATGGTCTCGCTGTTCCCGCGCGACACCTACAAGAACCAGCCCAACGGCCTGCGCAAGGACCTCGCCGAGAAGATCGAGGCCCTGAAGCCGGGCTTCGTCCGCTTCCCCGGCGGCTGCCTGGTCAACACCGGCTCCATGCAGGACTACAGCGAGGCCACCGGCTGGCAGCGCAAGCGGGCCTACCAGTGGAAGGACACCATCGGCCCGGTCGAGCAGCGCGCCACCAACGCCAACTTCTGGGGCTACAACCAGAGCTACGGCCTCGGCTACTACGAGTACTTCCGCTTCGCCGAGGACATCGGCGCCATGCCCCTGCCCGTCGTCCCCGCCCTGGTCACCGGCTGCGGCCAGAACCGCGCCACCGACGACGAGGCGCTGCTGAAACGGCACATCCAGGACACCCTCGACCTGATCGAGTTCGCCAACGGCCCGGCCACCTCGACGTGGGGCAAGGTGCGCGCCCGGATGGGCCACCCCAAGCCCTTCGGCCTCACCCACATCGGCGTCGGCAACGAGGAGAACCTGCCGGACGCGTTCTTCGCCCGCTTCCAGAAGTTCCGCGCCGCGATCGAGGCGAAGTACCCGGACATCACCGTCGTCTCCAACTCCGGCCCCGACGACACCGGCACCACGTTCGACCGCCTGTGGCAGCTCAACCGCGAGGCCGGCGTCGGCATGGTCGACGAGCACTACTACAACAGCCCGCAGTGGTTCCTCCAGAACAACGACCGCTACGACGACTACGACCGCGGCGGCCCGAAGGTCTTCCTCGGCGAGTACGCCTCCCAGGGCAACGCCTTCAAGAACGCCCTCGCCGAGGCCGCGTTCATGACCGGTCTGGAGCGCAACGCGGACATCGTCAAGCTCGCCTCGTACGCCCCGCTGCTCGCCAACGAGGACTACGTGCAGTGGAGCCCCGACATGATCTGGTTCAACAACCGCGCCTCCTGGAACTCGGCCAACTACGAGGTCCAGAAGCTGTTCATGAACAACGTCGGCGACCGCGTGATCCCCTCCACCGCCACCGGCACCCCGGACGTCAGCGGCCCCATCACCGGCGCGGTCGGCCTGTCCACCTGGGCCACCAGCGCCGCCTACGACGACGTGAAGGTCACCGCGGCCGACGGCACCACCCTGCTCAGCGACGACTTCTCCGCGGGCGCCGCGCAGTGGAAGCACGTCGGCGCGGGCAGCTGGTCCGTCCAGGACGGCGCCTACGTCCAGACCGACGCCGCCGCCGAGAACACCCTGGTCACGGCGGGCGACCCGGCGTGGAAGGACTACGACCTGCACGTGAAGGCCACCAAGAGGTCCGGCAAGGAGGGCTTCCTCGTCGCCTTCGGCGTGCGGGACACCGGCAATTACTACTGGTGGAACCTCGGCGGCTGGAACAACACCCAGTCCGCCGTGGAGCAGGCATCCGACGGCGGCAAGTCCACACTGCTCTCCAAGCCGCACTCGATCGAGACGGGCCGCGCCTACGACATCGACATCAAGGTGCGGGGCCGCCAGGTCGCCCTCTACCTGGACGGGCAGCTGTGGGGCAGCTTCACCGACGACAAGCCGGCCGAGCCGTTCCGCCAGGTCGTCACCGAGGACCGGCGCACTGGTGACCTGATCGTCAAGGTCGTCAACGCGCAGTCCACGGCGGCCCGCACCGCGATCGACCTCGGCGGCGCGAAGGTCTCCTCGCGGGCCCGGGTCACCACGCTGGCCGCCGACCCGCAGGACGTGAACACCGAGACCGACACCCCGGTCACCCCGGTGACGTCCACGTTCTCGGGCGTCGCCACGAAGTTCACGTACACCTTCCCGGCGAACTCGGTCACCTTCCTGCGGATCGCCAGGCGATAGGGAGCGAGGGAACCGCGAAGGCAGCGAAACAGAGCGGGAACGGGCGGCCCGTCCGCGAGGTGCACCCGGGCCGCCCGCACCCCCTCAGGTCCTCACTCCCTCTCGAACTGCGCCGCGTTGACCGCGGCTTGAAGCCGAAGCCAGGTGGGATCCGATGCGCCGGCCGCGGTCACCGTCGCCAGGTCGTCCGCCTCCCATGTACGGGTCCCGTCGGTCACGACGAGGTGTGTCTCCAGGCTGTCGCCGTCGTCCGGAACCTCGGCAGTGGCCTCCAGGAACGCCGTGGCCGCGGCTCTGGAGACCTCCCTGCTCGCGGCGCGGGTCTGCGGGGAGCCGGAGGACACGGACAGGAGCACCAGCTCTCCTCCGCCGCCGGCGACGAGGAGCTCGCCCGTCGCCGTGGCGGCCAGCGCGGACAAGCGGGTCCCGGTCAGCACCGCGTGCTCGACGGCCTGCGAGGCGTCGAGGTCCACCTCGATCAGTGCCCCCGTGGGCGTGGCGATCCACAGCACACCCGGCTGGGACCCGAAGGCGAGGTTGTGACGCGACCAGGACGTCATCTCGTCGAGCCACTCCTGCGGGTAGGGATAGCCGGGGCAGGGGTCGCCGAGGGGCGTGGCCAGAACCCGGCGCAGCGAAGGGAACTCGAAGACGTCCACCGTGTTGCCGTACGCGTTGCCACGGATCGCGATGTGGCGTCCGTCCGCGCTGAAGAGCGGCGTCCGGTAACCGTCGCAGTCCAGGATCAGCGCCCGGCGCAGCGGTCGCATCGCGGCGGGCGCGGTCCCCTGATCGACGCGCGCGAACAGGCAGTAGGTCGCGCCCTGGTCGCTGACGAGCGTGGCGACGAGTCCGCCCCCTGGGTGCTCCGCCACTCCCGTGTCCCACCGGGGCCCGGCACCGATGGTCCCGGAGGCGAGGTCGAGGGCGTCGGAGCTCTCCCACCCGCCGCCCTCGTCGCGGAACGACGGTGCGCCCCACAGGGTCTGCCCGTCCGGGCTGAAGGCCAGACCGCGGTAGGAAGCCCCGGCCGGAGCGCCTTGCGGTGCGCGGACCCCGGCGGGAGTCCATTGCCGCAGTCCCTCTTCGCCTGCCACGACGAGCAGGGGCTCGTCCGGATGCCACGCCGCAGCGGGCGTCCGCTGGGCCCGCTCCCACCCGAAGGCGCCTCCATAGGCCTCCGACGTGAGGCCCACGGAACCGAGTGCGCGTAGCTGCCCCGCGCCGCAGTCCCATAGGTGGACGGCCGGACGCTCGGAGTCCCAGCAGGCCACCAGCGGAAGCCGCGGATGGCATCTCAGCTGTTCGAAGGAGCGCTCTCCGCCGGCCGTCCCGCGTGCCACTACCTCAAGATCGGTCACCCCGGCACCGTAGTTCCCGCCGGCCTGCGCGGCGAGCCCCTCACCCGGCGACCTGGTGCGGGCGTCGCATCTCGAGCCGCATTCCGGCGTGCTCCACGGCCATCGGCCCGGCTGCGCGCTGTCTGCGGACGGCCGCACGGTGCTCGACCGGAAAGATCAGCCCGCCATTGCATAAAAGTGCAGCGAAACGTATAGTCATGCCATCCAGGAGGAGGACCCATGACGGTACGTGCGGCAGTGGCCGGAGCGAGCGGATACGCGGGCGGAGAGCTGCTGCGCCTGCTTCTCGCGCACCCCGAGGTCAAGATCGGCGCCCTGACCGGCAACTCCAACGCCGGACAGCGGCTCGGCGCGCTCCAGCCGCACCTGCTGCCGCTGGCCGGCCGGGTGCTCGACGAGACCACCGCCGACGTGCTCGCCGGGCACGACGTGGTCTTCCTCGCCCTGCCGCACGGCCAGTCCGCCGCCGTCGCCGAACAGCTCGGCCCGGACGTCCTCGTCGTCGACATGGGCGCCGACTTCCGGCTGAGGGACGCCGCCGACTGGGAGAGGTTCTACGGCTCCCCGCACGCCGGGACCTGGCCCTACGGCCTCCCCGAACTGCCGGGTGCCCGCGCCGCGCTGGAGGGGTCCAAGCGCATCGCGGTGCCCGGCTGCTACCCCACGGCCGTCTCCCTCGCCCTCTTCCCGGCCTACGCCGCGGGACTCGCCGAGGCCGAGGCCGTGATCGTCGCCGCGTCCGGCACGTCGGGCGCCGGCAAGGCGCCCAAGCCGCATCTGCTGGGCAGCGAGGTCATGGGCTCCATGACGCCGTACGGCGTCGGCGGCGGCCACCGGCACACGCCCGAGATGATCCAGAACCTCAGCGCGGTGGCCGGGCGGACCGTGAGCGTCTCCTTCACCCCCACCCTCGCGCCCATGCCGCGCGGCATCCTCGCCACGTGCAGCGCGAAGGCGAGGCCCGGCGTGACCGCCGAGTCCGTCCGCGCCGCCTACGAGAAGGCCTTCGCCGACGAGCCCTTCGTGCACCTGCTGCCCGAGGGCCAGTGGCCGGCCACGGCGTCCGTCTGCGGTTCCAACGCCGTGCACACGCAGGTCGCGTACGACGCGGCCGCCGGCCGGATCATCGCGGTCAGCGCCATCGACAACCTCACCAAGGGCACCGCAGGCGGTGCCGTACAGAGCATGAACATCGCCCTCGGATTCCCCGAGGAGCTGGGTCTTTCCACGATCGGAGTCGCACCGTGAGCGACGCGCGGGCGGCCGCCGGGCCGCAGACGACGACGATGGCCGCACCGGTGCGCCGCCCGGGCGGAGAAGCGAACAAGGAGATGCAGTGAGCGTCACGGCAGCCAAGGGATTCACGGCGGCGGGCATCGCCGCCGGGATCAAGGAGAACGGCAACCCGGACCTGGCCCTCGTGGTCAACACCGGGCCGCGCCGCGCCGCCGCGGGCGTCTTCACCTCCAACCGCGTCAAGGCCGCCCCGGTCCTGTGGTCCGAGCAGGTCCTCAAGAGCGGGCAGCTCACGGCCGTCGTCCTCAACTCCGGCGGCGCCAACGCCTGCACCGGCCCGAAGGGCTTCCAGGACACCCACGCCACCGCCGAGAAGGTGGCCGAGGTGCTGGACATCGGCGCCGGCGAGGTCGCCGTCTGCTCCACCGGACTCATCGGCGTCCTGCTGCCCATGGACAAGCTGCTGCCCGGCGTCGAGACCGCCGCCGCCCGGCTGTCCGAGCACGGCGGTGAGAAGGCCGCCATCGCCATCAAGACCACCGACACCGTCCACAAGACGTCCGTCGTCAGCCGGGACGGCTGGACCGTCGGCGGCATGGCCAAGGGCGCCGGGATGCTCGCGCCCGGCCTCGCCACCATGCTCGTCGTCCTCACCACCGACGCCGACGTCGACAGCGCGACCCTGGACAAGGCGCTGCGCGCCGCCACCAGGGTCACCTTCGACCGGGTCGACTCCGACGGCTGCATGTCCACCAACGACACCGTGCTGCTGCTCGCCTCCGGCGCCTCCGGGATCATCCCCGGGTACGACGCGTTCGCCGAGGCCGTCCGGGCCGTCTGCGACGACCTCGGTCAGCAGCTGATCCGGGACGCCGAGGGCGCCAGCAAGGACATCAAGGTCGAGGTGGTGGGCGCCGCGACCGAGGCGGACGCCGTCGAGGTGGGCCGCTCCATCGCCCGCAACAACCTCCTCAAGTGCGCCATCCACGGCGAGGACCCCAACTGGGGCCGGGTCCTCTCCGCGATCGGCACCACGAAGGCCGCCTTCGAGCCGGACCGGCTGAACGTCGCCATCAACGGCGTCTGGGTGTGCAAGAACGGCTCCGTCGGCGAGGACCGCGAGAAGGTCGACATGCGCTACCGCGAGGTGCACATCGTCGCCGACCTCGCCGCCGGCTCCGAGACCGCCACCATCTGGACCAACGACCTCACCGCCGACTACGTCCACGAGAACAGCGCCTACTCCTCATGAGCACACGCAAGCACACGGCACTGCCGAAAGCGCAGATCCTCATCGAGGCGCTGCCCTGGCTGGTGCGGCACAACGGCAAGACCGTCGTCATCAAGTTCGGCGGCAACGCCATGGTCGACGAGGATCTGAAGGCCGCCTTCGCCCAGGACGTCGTCTTCCTGCACCACGCCGGGCTCAAGCCCGTCGTCGTGCACGGCGGCGGCCCGCAGATCAGCGCCGCCCTCGACAAGCACGGCATCGTCAGCGAGTTCAAGGCGGGCCTGCGCGTCACCACCGAGGACGCCATGGACGTCGTACGGATGGTGCTCGCCGGGCAGGTGCAGCGCGAGCTGGTCGGACTGCTCAACCAGCACGGCCCGCTCGCCGTCGGCCTCACCGGCGAGGACGCGCACACCATCACCGCCGTCAAGCACCAGCCGGAGATCGACGGCGAACTCGTCGACATCGGCCGGGTCGGCGAGATCACCGACATCGACACCGGCGCGATCGAGGCGCTGCTCGCCGACGGACGCATCCCGGTCGTCTCGTCCATCGCCCGCTCCCGCGACGACGGGCACGTCTACAACGTCAACGCCGACACGGCGGCCGCGGCCCTCGCCGCCGCCCTGGGCGCCGAGACCCTGATGGTCCTCACCGACGTCGAGGGACTCTACGAGGACTGGCCGAACAGCGACGAGGTGATCAGCCGCCTCACCGCCTCCCAGCTGGAGAAACTGCTGCCCGAGCTGTCCTCCGGCATGGTGCCGAAGATGGAGGGCTGCCTGCACGCCGTACGCAACGGCGTCAGGACCGCCCGCGTCATCGACGGCCGGGTCCAGCACTCGATCCTGCTGGAGATCTTCACCGACGAGGGCATCGGCACGATGGTCGTGCCCGACGGGCAAGTGGCGCCCGACGGACAAGAGGGGGACGGGAAGTGACGGACGAGCTGACGGGCAATCAGGGGCTGACCCGGCGGTGGCAGGGCGCCCTCATGAACAACTACGGCACCCCGCGCCTGCCCCTCGTGCGCGGCGAGGGCACCCGGCTGTGGGACGCCGACGGCAAGCAGTACCTCGACTTCGTCGGCGGTATCGCCGTCAACGCGCTCGGCCACGCGCACCCGGCCGTCGTCGAGGCCGTCAGCCGGCAGATCGCCGCCCTCGGCCACGTCTCCAACCTGTTCGTCGCCGAACCGCCCGTCGCCCTCGCCGAACGGCTCCTTTCGCTCTTCGGCCGCGACGGCAAGGTCTACTTCTGCAACTCCGGCGCCGAGGCCAACGAGGCAGCCTTCAAGATCGGCCGGCTCACCGGGCGCACCCACATGGTCGCCACCCAGGGCGGCTTCCACGGCCGCACCATGGGCGCCCTCGCCCTCACCGGCCAGCCCGCCAAGCAGGAGCCGTTCCTGCCGCTGCCCGGCGACGTCACCCACGTCCCCTACGGCGACGCGCAGGCGCTCGCCGCCGCGGTCACCGAGGACACCGCCCTCGTCGTCATCGAGCCGATCCAGGGCGAGAACGGCGTCGTCGTCCCGCCCCCCGCCTACCTCAAGGCCGCCCGCGCCATCACCGCCGCCACCGGCTCGCTGCTCGTCCTCGACGAGGTGCAGACCGGCATCGGCCGCACCGGGCACTGGTTCGAGTACCAGGCCCACGAGGGCGTCCTGCCCGACGTCGTCACCCTCGCCAAGGGCCTCGGCGGCGGACTGCCGCTCGGCGCGACCGTCGCCTTCGGCCGCGCCGCCGACCTGCTCCAGCCGGGCCAGCACGGCACCACCTTCGGCGGCAACCCCGTCGCCTGCGCGGCCGGACTCGCCGTCCTCGACACCATCGCGGACGAGGGACTGCTGGAGAACGTCAAGCACCGCGGTGACCAGCTCCGGGGCGGAATCGAGGGTCTGGGCCACCCGCTCGTCGCCCACGTCCGGGGCGCGGGCCTGCTCCTGGGTATCGTGCTCACCGAACCGCTTGCGGCACAGGTGCAGCAGGCGGCTCAGGACGCCGGTTTCCTGGTGAACGCGCCCGCCCCCGATGTCGTACGGCTGATGCCGCCGCTGAACCTCGGTGACGACGATGTGGCGGCGCTGCTCCAGGCGCTGCCCGGCATCCTCGACGCAGCGAACGGGGACGGACGATCCGGAGAATGAGACGACGATGAGCCAGGCGCAGGATCACGAGCAGACCGCCGGGCCTGCCGTGCCGCAGACCCGCACCGCACGGCACCGCCGGATCGTGGACATCCTCAACCGGCAACCGGTGCGCAGTCAGAGCCAGTTGGCGAAGCTCCTCGCGGACGACGGGCTGAGCGTCACCCAGGCGACGCTCTCCCGGGACCTGGACGAGCTGAACGCGGTGAAGATCCGCAACACCGACGGCGATCTGATCTACGCGGTGCCGAGCGAGGGGGGCTTCCGGACCCCCCGGGCCCCGCTCGGCGAGTCCGCCAAGGAGGAGCGGATGCGGCGGCTCTCGCAGGAGCTGCTGATCTCCGCGGAGGCCTCGGCGAATCTCGTGGTCCTGCGGACGCCTCCGGGGGCGGCGCAGTTCCTGGCCTCGGCGATCGACCAGGCGGAACTGCACGACATCCTGGGGACGATCGCCGGTGACGACACGCTGCTGCTGATCTCCCGGCGGCCGGACGGGGGACAGGCGCTGGCCGATCATCTGTTGCGGTTGGCTCAGAACGGCCACTGAGCGTCGTCCGGTCGTCTGCGGGTGGGTGGGGGCTGGTCGCGCAGCTCCCCGCGCCCCCGACGGTGGGGACGCTCACCCGAGTCGGGACGCCAGGCCCTTCGTGCACCGGACCTCGTCGCCCGCCGTGATCAGGAGGGCCTCCACGTCCGGCAGGCTCTCCAGCCAGGTCAGGCCCTGGCGGGCGCCCATCGCGAAGGCGGCGGTGGCCCAGCAGTCCGCCCAGGTGAGGCGGGGCGCCACCACCGTCACGGCGAGCAGGTCGGTGACGGCCGGTTTTCCGGTGCGGGGGTCGGTGATGTGGGCGCCGCGTTCGGCGGTGCCGGAGGTGGCGACGGCCAGTTCCGTGGTGCCGGCCGCGGTGATGACCGCCGCGAGGCCGCCGGGCCGGAGCGGGTCCGCGACGCCGACGCGCCACGGGCGGCCCGCGCCCGGCGCGCCCAGCAGCTGGACGTCGCCGCCCCCGTTGACACTGACCCCGCTCGCCCCGGCCGCCGCCAGCGTGCGCGCCGCGCGCTCGACCGCCCAGCCCTTGACGATGCCCGTCGGATCGAGGCGGCCCTCGTAGGTGGAGCTGAACCAGCCGTCGCTCACCCGCTCCGCCTCCGCGGCCAGCTCCAGCACCTCGGCGACCTCCGGGTCGCACTCCCCGGCGGTCAGCTCGCCGCGCGCCAGCCGGGAGAGCTGGCTGTCCTCGCGATAGGTGCTGAACACCGCGTCGGCCCGGTGCAGCCCGCCGACCGCCTCTCCCAGGGCCGCGCGGACGGCACGGGGATCCCCGCCGCGGACGTCGAACGAGAAGACGGTCCCCATCGCCTCCTCCGTCCGGCGCACCGCGACGGGAGCCTGCGTCACGTCACCCACCGACCCGGTCCAGGGCGGACTGGAGGGACTGGCGGTAGCCGGTGCTGGTGTAGGTCGCTCCGGAGACGGCGTCGATGTCCGCGGTGCCCGCGGTGACGGCGGCCTGGTTGAGGCGGGGTACGGCGTCGGCGGTGATCTGGCTGCTGCGGCCCCCGCTCGGGGCGCGCACCGCCTCGGCGTCGACGATCCGCCCGCCGCTGACCGTGATCCGGACCTGGACCGGGCCGTACTGGGTGTCGGCGACGGCACCGGTCACGGTGCGCGGTTGCGCCTCCGCCGCGGCCCCTGCGCCTGCCTCGGCACCAGCCCCGGTCCCTGTTCCGGCCTCGGCTCCCGTCCCGGTCCCGGCTCCCGTCCCGGCCCCCGCCCCGGCTCCGGCCCCGGCCTCGCCCCCGGCCTCCGCGCCGCCCACCCGGTCCAGGGCGGACTGGAGGGACTGGCGGTAGCCGGTGCTGGTGTAGGTCGCTCCGGAGACGGCGTCGATGTCCGCGGTGCCCGCGGTGACGGCGGCCTGGTTGAGGCGGGGTACGGCGTCGGCGGTGATCTGGCTGCTGCGGCCCCCGCTCGGGGCGCGCACCGCCTCGGCGTCGACGATCCGCCCGCCGCTGACGGTCAGACGGACCTGGACCGGCCCGTACTGGGTGCGGACCGCGTCACCGGTGACGATGGTGGCGCCCGCGGCCCCGGTGCCGCCCTGCGGGGACGGGGCCACCGCCGTCGGCTGCGGTGCCGCGCCGCCGGCCGCCGAGGCGGAGGCCGGGTCGGACGCCGGCTTCAACGACAGCAGCAGCACGATGCCGGACACCGTGGCGGCGGTGGCGAGCAGGGCACGCCGGATCGGGTGACTCTTCCTCATGACTCCGCAAGCTCCTGAATGACCGTCGATCACATTTCGAACGACTCGTGATGGATACGGCGCGCGGGCACCCCCGCGCCGCGCAGCGCCTCGTACACGGACTGCGCGAAGCCCGGCGGCCCGCACAGGAAGACGTCGTGCTGCTCGATGTCGGGGACCTTCTCCCGCAGCCGCTCCGCCGAGATGTCCGGGCGCGCCCCGTCGGGGCTGTTCACCGCGTACATCAGCCGCGCGCCCCGCTCGTCGGCGATGGCGGCCAGCTCGCCCCACAGGGCCAGGTCCTGGGTGCTGTTGGCCCGGTAGAGGAGGGTGATGTCACCGGCCGCGCCCGGCAGGGTCTCGAACAGGGCGCGCATCGGGGTGATGCCGACCCCGCCGGCCACCAGCAGCACCTTGCCGCGGCTGCGGCGCTGCGCGGTCAGTGCCCCGTAGGGGCCCTCGGCCCACACCCGGGTGCCGGGGGTGAGGTCGCGCAGCCGGGCGCTGTGGTCGCCGATCGCCTTCACGGTGATCCGCAGCATGCCGGGGCGGGGCGCCGCCGACAGCGAGTACGGATGCGAGCTGCACCGCATGCCCGGCGCGAGGAACCGCCAGCGGAAGAACTGCCCGGCCTCCGCGCCGATCCGGTGCAGTTTCCGCCCGCCGATCAGCACCGACACGATCCCCGGCGTCTCCTCGATGACCGCCTCGACCCGCATCCGGTGCCTGAGGTTGAGACGCACCGGGGTGAGGACGCGGTACCAGACGACGAGCGCGGTGACCGTGCCGTACAGCCCGTACCAGAAGGTCTTCGCGACGGGCTCGACGGCGAAGTCGTTGCCGGTGCTGATCTGGTGCCAGAACGTCAGGTACACGGCGGCGTACGTCAGCAGGTGCACGTGGTACCAGGCGTCGTACGGCAGCCGGCGGCGGATCCCGCCGGCCGAGATCAGCCCGATGAACAGCAGCAGCGCGGTGCCGATGGCCGCCTTCCCCATGTCCGGCAGCTGGGTCACCGACTCCACGGTCTGCGTGACGATGTCACCGAGGGTCCGCCCGGCCTGGAGCGCGTACCCCCACATGATGAGGAACACGTGCGCGATGACCAGGCAGAGCGTGTAGCGGCCGGTCATCGCGTGCCAGCGGGCGACCCGGTCGGAGCCCACCCGCCGCTCCAGCGCGGGCACACGGGCCATCTGGAGCACGACCAGGGCCATCAGATAGCCCGCGAGCAGCCCGGTGATCCGGCCCGCGCCGATGATCCGGCCCGTCGTGTCCGCGATGGACGGGGTGGTGTGCCACCACAGCCACAGCACCGCGCCCGCCCCGGCCCACAGGGCCAGCAGCAGCGGCACGGCGGGGGAACGGCGCGGACGGATGCGGCGCATCGTCTGGCGCCGGGCGGCGCGGCCGCCTGCGAGCGTGGTGGTCACGGTTCCTCCGGGGACGGGGGCAACGGGCGTGTCGTAGTCCCTTGGCCCAGAGATACGTGGGGGAGGGGGCCGGTGTTCAGTACCGGGTCACGGCCGTTCGCCCGCTCGTCGTCCCGATGGCGATGTGCGGCCGCGCGGCGGGCTTCGCCCAGGCGAGCAGCCGCCGCATCGCGTCCGCCGGCACGGAGACACAGCCGGCGGTGGCGCCGCGCCCGTGGACATGGAGGAAGATCCCCGCGCCCCGGCCGCGCACGGGCCGGTCGTAGTTGAAGCCGATGACGAGCGCGTGGGCGTACTGCGTGCCGTAGGAGACCAAGTGCTCGGCCTCGGCCGCGCGGCAGTCGGCCGGGCGGGGCTCGGTCCAGCGGTTGTAGGCGCGGGAGTCGTTGTCCTGGCACCACCAGGAGTGCTCGCGGACCGGGCGGTAGCGGTAGGTGGTCCCGCGCGGGGCCGCCGCGATGCCGAACGCGTACGGCAGGTCGTACAGCCCGGTCGGGGTGGTGCTGGTGCCCTGGCGGCGGGCGGCGCCCTCGACCAGCCCGTTCTTGCCGAACCGGGCCGGCGCGGAGCCCTTCTGCACCCATCGCCCGCCGCGCCGCTCCCACCACGTCAGCGTGCCGGTGGTGGCCCCGGTGCGCGGCGCGACCGCGGTGATCAGCTGCCGGCCGCCGCCGGTATCGGCCATCCGGTCCGGCAGCGTGCCGCCGCCGGACGGGGCGACGGCGGTGAGGGACGCGCAGGCGATGCAGGCGAACAGGGACACGGCGGCGACGGCGGGACGCATGCCGTCGACGCTAGCGACGGACCGGGTGCGGTGTCGGTCCGGTTGCGCCGTTCGGGCTCAGGCCCGCGCGGTGAGCGGCGGCAGCGGCAGCGGGAGTCCGGGCAGTCCGTCCAAGCTCGTCGCGATGTGGTCCTTCTTCTCGAAGTAGGCGCTCAGCGAGGCGTCGTCCTCCCGCGCGAAACGCCTGCCGTGCAGATCGCGGTCCTCGTCGTACGACATGAAGGGCACCGCGTAGCCGCAGCTGTCGCGGACGACGTCGGCGGTCACGACGATGATCGCGCGCAGGCCGTGCGCGGTGGGGTCGATGTCCGGGAAACGGGCGAGCAGTCCGGCGAAGCGCGGGTCGTCACGGAACACCGGCTCCCCGCGGCCGTGCACGCGCACGATGTTCGGCGGGCCCTGGAAGGCGCACCACATGAGGGTGATCCGGCCGTTCTCCCGCAGATGCGCGATGGTCTCCGCGTTGGACCCCGCGAAGTCGAGGTAGGCCACGCGGTGTTCGTCGAGGACCACGAAGGAGCCCTTGAGGCCCTTGGGCGAGAGGTTCACCGTGCCGTCGCCGGCCAGCGGCGCCGTCGCGGTGAAGAAGATCGGCTGCTCCTCTATGAACGCCCGGAGTCTGCCGTCGATGCGCTCGTAAGTCTTTCCCATGTCTAAGGATTATTGCCGTCCCTCGCTCATCTGTCCGATGAACGGGGCGTTTGGCAGGAGGGCGTTGCGGCAGGGATGGCGGCTCCCCGGCCGGCGCACACCTGGCCGACCGGGGCGCCGACCCAGTCGGCCGGGGAGCCACCCGCCGCGCCCTACCGCACCGTGCAGGCGGCGAGGGAGCCGAGCCCCTGGGGTTTGGCGGTGGTGCGGCCGATGGCGATGGCGATGCGGTCGATGGCGGCGGTGCGCTTGGAGGCGAGGGGGCCGAGGATGGCGTTCTGGACGAAGTCGGGTCCGCCCTGGCCGACGGTTTCGGCGAGGCGCTTGTCGGCTTCGGCGATCTGGGTCCGCAGGAGGGCGAGGTTGCGGTCGACCTCGGCCCTGGCGGAGGCGGGGACGGCCGGGAGCCGGGAGGCCACGTCCGGGCAGGAGACGGTGCGCGCGGCGGTGGCGCCGGACGGTGTGCTCGCCGCCGGGGCCGGCGGCGCCGTGGTGGCCGGGCCGCCTCCCGCGCCCAGCGTGCAGGTGGCGAGGGAGCCGAGCCCCTGGGGTTTGGCGGTGGTGCGGCCGATGGCGATGGCGATGCGGTCGATGGCGGCGGTGCGCTTGGAGGCGAGGGGGCCGAGGATGGCGTTCTGGACGAAGTCGGGTCCGCCCTGGCCGACGGTTTCGGCAAGGCGCTTATTGGCTTCGGCGATCTGGGTCTGCAGGAGGGCGAGGTTGCGGTCGACCTCGGCCTTGGCGGAGGCGGGGACGACGGGGAGCCGGGAGGCCACGTCCGGGCAGGAGATGCTGCCGGGACTCGCCAGGGGCCGGGCGGCCGAGGTGTTCCCGGACGTCTCGCCGGCGAGGGCCGAGCCGGCGATCAGCGCACCGGAGAGCACCACGGCGGCCGCGCCGCCGATCGTCGCCACGCGGCGCTTGTTGTACTTCGGAAGAGCCCTGGACATGCGGAATCCTCGCTGGAATCGGTGGGTGGGGTCTGCGCCGGCGTTCGGTGAGCAGTACGGGAAAGCGGTTTCCCGCGTTCAAGCCCCGGCGAAATTGACGAATCATGCAGACCTCTGCATACTCATGCAGAACAGCGACAGTGAGGAGCAGCGCGAGTGAGCAACAACAGCGGTGACGTACGGCTCTGGGGCGGCCGTTTCGCCGACGGTCCCGCCGAGGCCCTGGCCAAGCTGTCCGCGTCCGTCCACTTCGACTGGCGCCTCGCGCCGTACGACATCGCCGGCTCGCGTGCCCACGCGCGCGTGCTGCACCGGGCCGGGCTCCTCACGGAGGACGAGCTGACCCGCATGCTCGCCGGCCTCGACCGGCTCGAAGCGGACGTGGCCTCCGGCGACTTCACCGGCACGATCGCCGACGAGGACGTGCACACCGCCCTGGAACGCGGCCTGCTGGAGCGCCTCGGCCCCGACCTCGGCGGCAAGCTGCGCGCCGGCCGGTCCCGCAACGACCAGGTCGCCACCCTCTTCCGGATGTACCTGCGCGACCACGCCCGGATCATCGGCGGCCTGATCGCCGAGCTCCAGGACGCCCTCATCGGCCTCGCCGAGGCCCACCGGGACGTCGCCATGCCGGGCCGCACCCACCTCCAGCACGCGCAGCCGGTGCTCTTCGCCCACCACGTCCTCGCCCACGTCCAGGCCCTGTCCCGGGACGCCGAGCGGCTGCGCCAGTGGGACGAGCGTACTGCCGTCTCGCCGTACGGCTCCGGCGCCCTGGCCGGTTCCTCCCTCGGCCTGGACCCCGAGGCCGTCGCCCGCGACCTCGGCTTCGAGCACGGCAGCGCCGCCAACTCCATCGACGGCACGGCCTCCCGTGACTTCGTCGCCGAGTTCGCCTTCATCACCGCGATGATCGGCGTGAACCTCTCCCGGATCGCCGAGGAGGTCATCATCTGGAACACGAAGGAGTTCTCCTTCGTGACCCTGCACGACGCCTTCTCCACCGGCTCGTCGATCATGCCGCAGAAGAAGAACCCGGACATCGCCGAGCTGGCGCGCGGCAAGTCCGGCCGCCTCATCGGCAACCTCACCGGCCTCATGGCCACCCTCAAGGCCCTCCCGCTCGCCTACAACCGCGACCTCCAGGAGGACAAGGAGCCGGTCTTCGACTCCATCGACCAGCTGGAGATCCTGCTCCCCGCCTTCACCGGCATGATGGCCACCCTCACCGTGCACCGCGAGCGCATGGAGGAGCTGGCCCCCGCCGGGTTCTCGCTCGCCACCGACATCGCCGAGTGGCTGGTCAGGCAGGGCGTGCCGTTCCGGGTCGCGCACGAGGTCGCCGGCGAGTGCGTGAAGGTCGCCGAGGCCGAGGGCAAGGAGCTGGACGAGCTCACCGACGAACAGTTCGCGAAGATCTCCGAGCACCTCACCCCCAAGGTCCGCTCCGTCCTCGACGTGCCCGGCGCCCTCGCCTCCCGCGACGGCCGGGGCGGCACCGCGCCCAGCGCGGTCGCCGTCCAGCTCGCCGAGGTCAAGGCGGACGTCGCCGCCCAGCACGCGTGGGCGAACGCCAAGAAGTGACGTAAGGGCGTCGCGGGTTACGTTGGTCGCAGCCAGCCAGCCAGCCAGCCAGCCAGCCAGCCAGCCAGCCGGCCAGCCGGCCAGCCGGCCAGCCGGCCAGCCGGCCAGCCGGCCAGCCGGCCAGCCGGCCGACCGACCGAACGGAGCCCGCGATGCCCTTCGCCCGTCTCGCCCGCGCGACCACGCCCACCTGCCACATCGGCCTGGGCCTCGCCGCCGTCGGCCGCCCCGGCTACATCACCCTCGGCCGGGACCAGGACCTCGGCGCCGACCGCAGCGTGGCGGCGCTGCGCGCCCGCACCCACGAACTCCTCGACGCCGCCTACGCCCAGGGCGTCCGCTATGTCGACGCGGCCCGCTCCTACGGCCGCTCCGAGGAGTTCCTGGCCGGCTGGCTGGCCGCGCACCCCGAGATCGACGACGTCGTCGTCGGCAGCAAGTGGGGCTACACCTACACCGCCGACTGGGCCACCGACGCCGAGCGGCACGAGGTCAAGGACCACAGTCTGGAGACCTACGAGCGCCAGCGCGCCGAGACCGCCGCCCTGCTCGGCGACCGGCTCGACCTCTACCAGATCCACTCGGTCACCCCCGACAGCCCCGCCCTGACCGACAAGAACCTGCACGCCCGCCTCGCCGAGGCCGCCGCGCAGGGCGTCAGCGTCGGCTTCTCCACCAGCGGCCCCGCCCAGGCCGACGCGATCCGGGCCGCGCTCGCCGTGACCGTCGACGGCGAGCCGCTGTTCCGTACCGTCCAGTCGACGTACAACCTCCTGGAGACCTCCGCCGCCCCCGCCCTGGCCGAGGCGCACGACGCCGGACTGACGGTGATCGTCAAGGAGGGCATGGCCAACGGCCGGCTCGCCGAGGAGCACGCGCCGCCGGAGCTGCGGGCTGTGGCGCGCGAGACCGGGCTGGGCTGTGACGCCGTCGCCCTCGCCGTGATCCTGCGGCAGCCGTGGGCGGGCGTGGTGCTGTCCGGCGCGGCGACCGTCGCCCAGCTCACCTCGAATCTGCACGCCCCCGCCGTGGACCTCGACGAGGGGCAACGGGAACGCCTCGCCGCCCTAGCGGAGGACCCGCGCGCGTACTGGGAGCGGCGCGGGCAGCTGCCCTGGCACTGACCGGCACCACTGCCGACCACCGATGAGTCGCGCATGCCCAGCATGAGACAAAGATGTCTCATGTGGTCTATGGTTGTCTCATGGCCGTCGACCGAGAGCACGTGCTGCGCAGCGCAGCCGACCTGCTGACCCGTAAATCCACCGCGACCATGGACGAGGTCGCCAAGGCCGCCGGGATCAGCCGGGCCACCCTGCACCGGCAGTTCGCCGGGCGCGACGCGCTGGTGCGGGCGCTGGAGGCGCTGGGCATCGCCGAGTGCGAGGCCGCGCTGGACCGGGCCCGGCTCGACGAGGGCCCCGCGAGCGAGGCCGTCCGCCGCCTGGTCCGCGAGATCCAGCCGGCCGCCGGACTGCTCGCCTTCCTCTACAGCGAGAACCAGCTGTTCGAGGGCGAGGAACAGAACGCGGGCTGGGCCCGGATCGACGCCCGCGTCACCGCGCTGTTCCGGCGCGGCCAGGACGGCGGCGAGTTCCGGATCGACCTCTCGCCCACCTGGCTCACCGAAGCGCTCTACGGCCTGTTCGCCGCCGGCGCCTGGGCGGTGCTCGACGGCAAGGCCGCCCGCAACGACTTTCCCTTCATGATCGCCGAGCTGATGCTCGGCGGCGCACTACGGAGAGAGGAACCATGACCAGCACCCTGCAGCCGGCGCACCACGACGAGGCGGTGAAGCGCCCGGGCCGCTGGCTCGCGCTGTCCGTCCTCGTCCTCGCCGTGCTGCTGGTGGCCGTCGACGCCACCGTCCTCGGCCTCGCGACCCCGTACATCAGTGAGGACCTCGCGCCGTCCGGCACCCAGCTGCTGTGGATCGGCGACGTCTACTCCTTCGTCATCGCCGGCCTGCTCGTCACCATGGGCAGCCTCGGCGACCGCATCGGCCGCAAGCGGATCCTGCTGATCGGCGCCACGGCGTTCGGCGCGGTGTCCGTGCTCAACGCCTACGCCACCAGCCCCGAGCTGATGATCCTCGCGCGGGCGCTGCTCGGTGTCGCCGGCGCGACCCTGATGCCGGCCACCCTCGCCCTGATCCGCAACCTCTTCCACGACCCGCGCGAGCGCAGCCTCGCCATCGGCATCTGGGGCGCCACCGCCTCGGCCGGCACGGCGGTCGGCCCGATCGCGGGCGGCTTCCTGCTGGAGCACTTCTGGTGGGGCTCGGTCTTCCTGATCAACCTGCCCGTGATGGCGGTCCTGGTCCTCGTCGGCGTCAGGCTGCTGCCGGAGTCCCGCAACCCGGACCCGGGCCCGTGGGACCTGCCCAGCGTGCTGCTCTCGCTGGCCGGCATGATCGGCGTGGTCTACGCCGTGAAGGAGACCGCCGCGCACGGGTTCGCGTGGGCGACGCTCGCCGCCGGTGCGCTGGGCGCCGCCGCGCTGTACGGCTTCGTCCGCCGGCAGCTGACGCTCCCCGCCCCGCTCCTCGACATGCGGCTGTTCCGCGACCGGGGCTTCAGCGGCGCGGTGCTGGCCGACCTGCTGACCATCCTGGGCCTGTCCGGCCTGGTGTTCTTCCTCTCCCAGTACCTCCAGCTGGTGCAGGGCAGGCGGCCTCTGGAGGCGGGTCTGGCGGAACTGCCCGCCGCGATCGGCGCCGTGTCGGCCGGTCTGGTCGCCGGTGCGGCGGCCCGCCGCTTCTCGGTGCGGGCCGTGGTGGCCGGCGGCCTCGCCGCGGTCGGCCTCGCCCTCGCCTCGCTGGCCTTCCTCGACCAGTCCACCGGTTACCCGCTGCTCGGTGCGGCCCTGCTCGTCGTGGGCATCGGCGCCGGCTTCTCCTTCACGGTGACCGCCGACGTCATCCTGGCCTCCGTGCCGAAGGAGCAGGCGGGCGCCGCCTCCGCGGTCTCGGAGACGGCGTACGAGCTGGGCGCCGCCCTCGGTATCGCCGTCCTCGGCTCCATCGTCACCGGCGTCTACCAGGGCTTCCCGTCACCGCCGGGCACGCCCGGGAGCGCGCACGAGTCGCTGGGCGGGGCGGCCGAGGCCGCCCACGCCCTGCCGGCGGACACGGCGGCGGCCCTGCTGGACGCGGCCCGCCGGGCCTTCGTGGACGGTCTGGCGATCGCGGCGGGCGTGGGCGCGGCGGTCCTGCTGGCCGCGTCCGTCGCGGCATGGTTCCTGCTGAAGGGCCGGCACCTCGAGAGCTCCGGCCCCGAGGGCTGACCCGATGGGGCGCGGGGAACCGCGCGACCGGCCACAACGGCGCCGCACCCGCCCCGCTTCCCGCAGCCCTCCCACCACGCAGCCCCCGCCACCGCAGCCCCGCCACCCCGCCGGGCTCCTCACTTGCGGTAACCGAGCACCGTCATCATCCCGCTCTCCGAGTGGTACTGGTTGTGGCAGTGCAGCATCCACAGCCCGGGGTTGTCGGCGTCGAAGTCGATCACCAGTTTCCGGTGCGGCAGCACCACGGCGGTGTCCTTCAGGGCGCCGGCCGAGTCGATCCCGGTGAGCGCGAAGGTGTGCCCGTGCAGGTGCAGCGGGTGCCACATGTCCGTGGCGTTGATGAGGGTGAGCCGCACCCGTTCACCGGCGCGGACCGGGTAGCGCCGGCGGACGGAGTACGGCTGGTGGTCGAACCCCCAGTCGTACTTCTCCATGCCCCCGGTGAGGCGGATGCGCATCTCGCGGTCGGGCTCGCGGTCGTCCAGGGCCACGGAGTCGTCCGGCTGGAGGCGGCGCGCGGGCACCGTCTTCCCCTGGAGTTCGTCCGGGCGCACCGAGGGCGGGGGCAGCTGGCCCCTGCCCTTGCTCGTGCGCAGGACGGCGAGGGCCTCGCCCTTCTTGCCCTCCGGCAGGGCGATCAGCGGGAACACGCCGTCCCGCGCGGTGACCAGGACGTCGTACCGCTCCGCCATGCCGACCAGGAGGGCGTCGGTCGTGCGGTGCTTCACGGGATAGCCGTCGGTGTGCGTGACGGTCATCTCGTGGTCGCCCAGCGCGACCCGGAAGGCGGTGTCGGAACCGGCGTTGATGATGCGCAGCCGGACCCGGTCGCCGGGACGGCAGCGGAACACCGACGGGCTGCTCGGCACGCGCCCGTTGACCAGGTAGTGGGGGTAGGCGACGTTGCCGCCCTCCCCGTGCAGGATGCGGCTGTAGGAGTCGTGCAGCACCCGTGAGGGGCCGGTGGTGCCGGGGCCCGGTCCCATGGCCATGTGCTCCGCCCCCTCGGGCAGCAGCTGGTCGAGCACCGCCTCGGGGGTGGACCCCTCCACGCCGTCCAGCCAGTCGTCCAGGACGACGATCCACTCCTTGTCGTACGACAGGGGCTCCCTGGGGTCGTCGACGACGAACGGCGCGTACAGGGCGCGGTCGGGCTGCATACCGACGTGGGAGTGGAGCAGGTACGTGCCCGGGTGGGGGACGGCGAAGCGGTAGACGAAGTCCGCGCCCGAGGGGATGGCGCGCTGGGTCAGTCCCGGGACGCCGTCCATGTCGCAGCGGAGCCGGAGCCCGTGGGAGTGCAGCGTGGTCGTGGCGGGCAGCCGGTTGGCGAGGGCCAGGTCGAGGGTGTCGCCGGCGGTGACGCGGACCAGCGGGCCGGGGAGCGCCTCGTCGTACGCCCAGCTGCGGACGGTCCGGCCGCCCAGGTCCAGGGTGGTCACGCCGGCCGTCATCCGGTACGTGCGGACGGGGCCGGAACCGCGCTCGCGCTCGGCGGCGAGGACTTCCGGGTCCGACGGATTGACGTATCCCCGGGGCCCGGCCGGCACGAACGCCGCCTCGCCGCCGGTGCCTTGGAGGCCCGGAGTGGACCGGGAGCCGGGCCCGGAGCCGGAGCCGGGCCGGGAACCGGGGCCGGAGCAGCCGGCCAGCAGGCCCGCGCCGGCGGCGAACGAGGTGCGGAGGAGTGTGCGCCGAGAAGGTGTGAACATGTCTGAATGAGACATGTCGCATGATCATATGGTCGGGCGATTCGGTCGAATGCCCGATGTGTCGGTGTCAGATTCCACCGGCAGGCGGACGGAGAGGCGCCCTCGCGGACCTCGCGGACCCTCACGGGACCTTGCGGACCTCACAGACCTCACGGCCCTCGCGGACCTCGTGCCGTCCGCCGCGCGGCGACACTCAGGCAGCCTTGGCCTTGGTGGCGTACATGTCGACGTACTCCTGGCCCGACAGGCGCATGACCTCGGCCATCACCGAGTCGGTCACCGCCCGCAGCACATAGCGGTCCCGGTCCATGCCCTCGTACCGGGAGAACTCCATCGCCTCGCCGAACCGCACGGTCACCCGGCACGGCCGGGGGATGCCCGCGCCGCCCGGCTGGATCCGGTCCGTGCCGATCATCGCGAACGGCACCACCGGCGCCCCGGTCATCAGCGTCAGCCGCGCGATGCCGGTACGGCCCCGGTACAGCCGTCCGTCGGGCGAGCGGGTGCCCTCGGGGTAGATCCCGAAGACCTTGCCCTCCTCCAGGATGCGCCGCCCGGTCATCAGCGCCGCGACCCCGCCCTTGCCGCCGTCCCGGTCGACCGGGATCATGCCGACGCCGGTGAAGAACCAGGCCATCAGCCGGCCCTTGAGGCCCTTGCCGGTGACGTACTCGTCCTTGCCGATGAAGAAGACCTGACGGTCGCAGACCAGCGGCAGGATCATCGAGTCGATGAACGTCAGGTGGTTGCCCGCCAGGATCACCGGCCCGTCGCCCGGGATGTGCTCCACGCCCTCCACCCGGGGGCGGAACATCAGGCGCATGATCGGACCGAGCACTGCCTTGATGAGCGCGAAGCGGGACAACGGGCCCTCCGGTGTCGAGAGATCCAATGTGCGAAACGTCATGAGTCTGTGCAGGTGAGGACGATACTCGCGGTTCGGGGGCCGGCGCACATCGGGTTCACCGAGGCCTTACGCGCTGTTGACGCACGTTCACCTGCCCCCCGGGGCCGCGGACGGCGCCCCGCCCGGCCGTCACGGTGTGACCCATATCGCCCCGCGGCCACCGCGAGAGGGCTGCCGGACCACTCCGTGGCCCCGTCCTCACCGCCCGGCTGCCCGCGTCCCGCCCGGTCAAGCCGACGGCATGTCACTTTGCGCCGTCCGTACGCCATTCGTCGTCATCCATGTGTTCGATCCAGGGCCTCCCCCCGGTCATCTCCACCCCCCTACGATCGGCCCGCACCGCGGTCGAACAACGGCCGAGCCGATTGCCGGGAGGCGCCGATGGGAACGCAGGAGACGAACGGACACGCCCGCACTCCGGGACGACGGGCGCTGCTCGGCGCCGCCGTGCTGGGCGCGGGCGGAACGGTCCTCGGGCTGGGCGGTACGGCGAGGGCCGAGGCGAGCAGGGAGGGCCGCGGTGTGAAGAGCCTGCCCGTGCCGACGATCATCGGCCACCGCGGCGCCAGCGGCTACCGCCCCGAGCACACCCTCGCCGCCTACCAGCTCGCCCTCGACATGGGCGCCGACATCGTCGAGGCCGGCGACCTCGTCCCCACCAAGGACGGCCACCTCGTCTGCCGCCACGAGCCGGAGATCGGCGGCACCACGGACGTCGCCGACCACCCCGAGTTCGCCGGCCGCAGGACCACCAAGACCGTCGACGGCGTGGCCACCACCGGCTGGTTCACCGAGGACTTCACGCTCGCCGAGCTGAAGACCCTGCGCGCCAAGGAGCGGATCCCCGCCAACCGCCCGCACAACACCCTCTACGACGGCCGCTGGGAGATCCCCACCTTCGAGGAGGTGCTGCGCTGGCAGGACGAGCAGACCAGGCGGCGCGGCAAGCAGGTCTGGATCTACCCGGAGCTGAAGCACCCCACCTACTTCCGCGAGCTCGGTCTCGGTCTGGAGGAGCGGGTCGCCAAGGTGCTGCGCAAGCACGGCAAGCACAAGTGGCACTCGCCGGTCATCCTCCAGTCCTTCGAGCCGACGAGCATCCAGCGCCTGAACAAGCTGGTCGACAACCCGCTCGTGGTCCTGCTGTCCGGTGCGAACACCCGCCCCTGGGACTTCGTCGCGACCGGCGACCCCCGCACCGTCGCCGACCTGGTCAAGCCCGCCGGCCTGCGCGAGATCGCCTCCTACGCCCAGGGCATCGGCCCCACCCTCGACCTGGTCATCCCGAAGGACAAGGCCGGCCACCTCACCCAGCCGACCACCCTGGTCGCCGACGCCCACAAGGTCGGCCTGATCCTGCACCCCTACACCCTGCGCAACGAGAACCCGTTCCTCCCGGCGGACTTCCGCAAGGGCACGGACCCCGACGCCTACGGCGACGTCTTCGGCGCCTACCGGGCGTACTTCGCGACCGGCATCGACGGCGTCTTCACCGACCACCCGGACACCGGCCTGCTCGCCCGCGAGGAGTTCGTCAACGGTTGAACCATCCGGCCCCGTTCGGGCTGACTCCCCGCCGCCCGGGCAACCTCCGGCCCGGGCGGCGCGTCGTGCCGCATATGACGCACGACCTGCTCACCACCCTGCGCCCGCTGCTCACCGCCGAGGCCCTCGCCGAGGCGCACGCCGGTACCGAACCCGGCGACCTCGAACAGGCGGTCTGGCTCCGCCTCCTGGAACGCCTCGACAGCGACGGCCCGCCGCACGACCCCGAGCGCTGGCTGCGCCGCGCCGTCCGCTCCGAGGCACGCCGCTGCCGCCGTACGACCCGGCGGGAACGGCCGTACGAAACGGAACCGGCCGACGAGCGCGACCGCACCCCGGAACAGCTCGCCCTCGCCTCGGCCCACCGCCGCGCCCTGCGCGACGCGGTCCGCCGGCTGCCCGGCCGCTGCCCGTCCCTGCTGGAGGCCCTGATGGCTCCGGAGGACCTGACATACCGTGAGATCGCGGGGGAGTTGGGTATCTCACAGGGCAGTCTCGGACCGGAACGTTCCAGATGTCTGGGATGTCTGCGTCGAATGCTCACACCGGAGGTTGCGGCCCGGAGAGCACGGGGATAGGAGTGAGGGACGACAGGCGACAGGTGAGCGGGAGGCGTGCACACATGGGCATGAGCGTGATCATCTCCGAGGCGACCGAACAGGACGCCGAGCAGATCTTCAAGCTGCAGTACCTGTGCTTCCAGAGCGAGGCCGCGCTGTACGGCAACTACCGCATCGACCCGCTCGTCCAGTCCCTCGACTCCGTGCGCCGGGAGGTCGCCGACGACTGCGTCGTCGTCGCCCGGCTCGGCGACGAGGTGGTCGGCTCGGTGCACGGCACGGTCACCGAGGACGGCGCCGCCGCGATCGGCAAGCTCTGCGTCCACCCCCGCCTCCAGGGCCACGGCATCGGCGCCCGCCTGCTGCGCGCGGCCGAGTCCGCCCTCGTGGAACAGCGCGGCGCCAGGAAGTTCCGCCTCAGCACCGGCCACCGCAGCGAGAGCAGCCTGCGCCTGTACCGCCGCGTCGGCTACGAGAAGGTGGGCACCGCCGAGGGCGCGGACGGCATCCCGATGGTCGTCCTGGAGAAGCAGGCCGAGGCGTACGTCCAGACCGCCTGAGCCGGCGAACCGTCAAGCCGGCCGCGCGCCGCGCGCCTTGCGCAGCCACACCAGCGCGGAGACGGGCAGGAGCACGGGGATGAACAGGTAACCCATCCCGAAGTCCGACCACACGGTCGCGTCCGGGAACGCGGACGGCTCCACCAGCGTCCACAGGCCGACGGTCACCACACCCACCAGCTCGGCGGCGCAGCACACCAGCGCCGCCCTGCGGGCCCGTTCCCCGCCGCGCACCAGGGTGTAGGTGATGAAGCCGTACACCACCCCCGCCACCGCCGACAGCGTGTAGGCGAGCGGCGCCCGGTCGAACTCGGTGGCGATCTGGTACGCGGAGCGCGACACCGCGCCGACGACCATCACGCCGTACAGCCAGACGAGCAGCGTCCCGGGCCCGCTCGCCAGCCGCCGCTTCTCCTCGGCCGCGCTCACCTCAGCCTCCCCAGATGTCGTAGAGCCGCACCTCGAGCACGGCGAGCACGACGCCGCCGGCGGCCACGGTCACCGAACCCCACTTGGAGCGCTCGGCCAGCGACATGAACCCGGCGGCCGGCACGCACGCGAACGCGCCCAGCAGATACGCCACGAAGATCGTCGTACCCTGCTCCGGCTGTTCGCCCCGTGCCAGCCGCACGACGCCGACCACCAGCTGGACCAGGGTCAGCAGCGTCACCACGGCCATCCCGATGAAGTGCCAGTCCTTCGTCGGCTGGTCACGGTAGGCGGCCCAGCCGCACCACGCGGCGAGCAGCAGGGCGGCGACCCCGGTCACCAGCGTCAGGGCATCAAGCATGCAGCGACCTTATTACGACGCATCGGACACCCCGCTCCCGCCCCCGGCTGGGCGCGAGGGCGGCAGACGGGGGCGTGGCCTTGGCCACACCCGCCCCGCCGGCGCGCTCGGCCCCGACGCCGGCCCGCGGGTCCGTCGGTCCCGTCCGTGCTGGTCACGGGCGGGGGAGCGGCAATGGGCGGACGGGAGGGACGTACGCCGGCCGCCGTCCCAGCGCTGTCCACTATGCGGACGGCGATGACCGGTCAGCCGCGTAAGTCTGCTTTACTGACCGCATGACCACGACGAGCTGCCGCACCCTTGCGACCGAGGCGACCATGACGCCCGGTGCTCGTTGTCTGTGTCCGCGTCGAATGTGCGCCTTCTAGAGGGCCCCTGCACCATCCGCGCCTCGCGCCCCGAAGCGAGTGCCCGCTCGGATCCGCCGTAGCCCCCGACCTATGGCACCGAGCCGCCCCGCGCACATGTTCTCCCCCGGTTCCCACCACCGCGAGAACCGTGCCGCGTTCCCGACCGCATGCACCCGTGCCCGGGCACACCCACGCCCGCGCACTCGACAGTGACGGAAACCCCAGTGATCACCACATCGGGTCTGACGAAGATCTACCGGGCCGACGGCTCACGAGGCCGCGAGGTCACCGCCCTCGACGGTGTCGACCTGCACGTCCGCGAAGGCGAGGTGTACGGCGTCATCGGCCAGTCCGGCGCCGGCAAGTCCTCGCTCATCCGCTGCGTCAACCTCCTGGAGCGCCCCACCTCCGGCACCGTGATCGTCGACGGGCAGGACCTCACCGCCCTCGCCGGCCGCGGCCCGCGCGCCGGACGGGAACTGCGGCAGGCGCGCAGCCGGATCGGCATGGTCTTCCAGCACTTCAACCTGCTGTCCACCCGGACCGTGCAGGACAACGTCGAACTGCCCCTGGAGATCCTCGGGAAGTCGGGGAAGGAACGCTCCCGCAAGGCGCTGGAACTCCTCGACCTCGTCGGCCTCGCCGACAAGGCCAAGGCCTACCCCGCCCAGCTCTCCGGCGGCCAGAAGCAGCGCGTCGGCATCGCCCGCGCCCTGGCCGGCGACCCCAAGGTGCTGCTCTCCGACGAGGCCACCAGCGCCCTCGACCCGGAGACCACCCGCTCGATCCTGGCGCTGCTGCGCGACCTCAACCGGCAGCTCGGCCTGACCGTCCTGCTCATCACCCACGAGATGGACGTCGTGAAGTCGATCTGCGACTCGGCCGCGCTGATGGAGAAGGGACGCCTCGTCGAGTCCGGCACGGTCAGCGAACTGCTCGCCACCCCCGGCTCCCAGCTCGCCGCCGCGCTCTTCCCCGTCGGCGGGGAGGCCTCCGCCGACGACCGCACCGTCCTCGACGTCACCTTCCACGGCGAGGCCGCCACCCAGCCGGTCGTCTCCCAGCTGGCCCGCACCTACAACATCGACATCTCGATCCTCGGCGCCGCCATCGACACCGTCGGCGGACTCCAGGTCGGCCGGATGCGCATCGAACTGCCCGGCCGCTATGAGGACAACGTCGTGCCGATCGGCTTCCTGCGCGAGCAGGGCCTCCAGATCGACGTCGTCGGTCTCACGGACGACGACAACGCGCCCGCGCTGGTGAAGGAAGGTGCCAAGTGACCTGGTCCGAGATGCAGCCCCTGCTGGAGCAGGCCTGTACCGAGACGCTGATCATGGTCGGCTGGTCCACCCTGATCGCGGTCGTCCTCGGCCTGCCGATCGGTGTCCTGCTGGTCCTCACCGACAAGGGCGGACTGCTGCAGAACACCGTGGTGAACAAGGTCATCGGGCAGATCGTGAACGTCGGCCGCTCGATGCCGTTCATCATCCTCATGGTCGCGCTGATGAACTTCACCCGCTGGGTCACCGGCACCACCATCGGCAGCGAGGCCGCGATCGTGCCGCTCGCCATCGGCGGCATCCCGTTCTTCGCCCGGCTCGTCGAGACCGCCGTCCGCGAGGTGGACCACGGGCTGGTCGAGGCCGTGCAGTCGATGGGCGGCAACACCTGGACCATCGTCCGCAAGGTCCTCATCCCCGAGGCCCTGCCCTCCCTGATCGCGTCCACCACCACCACGGTCATCGCGCTCATCGGCTACTCCGCCATGGCCGGCACCGTCGGCGGCGGCGGCCTCGGCGACCTCGCGGTCCGCTACGGCTACCAGCGCTTCGAGACCGGACTGATGTGGATCACCGTGGCGATCCTCGCCGTGGTCATCTCCCTGATCCAGTTCGCCGGCGACTACGCGGCCCGCTCCCTGCACCGCCGCGGCGGCCGCTCCGGCCCCGCCCCCAAGCTCCGCCTGCTGCGGGCGAAGGAGCCGGCGGCGGCCGACATCGGCAAGGTCGCCTGACCCCGCGCCGAACCGCGCGGCCGCCCGGCCGCGCAGGCACCCCACAGACTCCCCGTCCACCCACGACGGGGTCGCACCACCCATAAGGAAAGGCACTTTTCGTGCGTAACACCGCCAAGATCACCACCGCCGTCCTCGCCGCCGGAGCCCTCACCTTCGGGCTCACCGCCTGCGGTTCCTCCGACTCCGGCTCCGACACCGACGGCCCCCTGGTCGTAGCCGCCAGCCCCGTCCCGCACGCCGAAATCCTGAACTACGTCCGGGACAACCTCGCCAAGGACGCGGGCCTGGAGCTGGAGGTCCGCGAGTTCACCGACTACGTGACGCCGAACACGGCCACGGAGGACGGCTCCGTCGACGCCAACTACTTCCAGAACCAGCCGTACCTCGACGACTTCAACAAGAAGAAGGGCACCCACATCGTGCCCGTCGTCACGGTCCACCTGGAGCCGCTGGGCCTGTACTCCCACAAGGTCAAGAGCGCCGACGACCTCAAGAGCGGTGCCACCATCGCCGTCCCCAACGACACCGTGAACGAGGCGCGCGCCCTGAAGCTGCTCGCCGACAACGGCCTGATCACCCTCAAGGACGGCGTGGGCAACGAGGCGACCCCCGCGGACATCACCAAGAACCCCAAGAAGCTCAAGTTCAAGGAGCTGGAGGCGGCCCAGACCCCGCGCTCCCTGGACGACGTGGACGCCGCCGTCGTCAACGGCAACTACGCCATCGAGGCCGACCTCCAGCCCGCGAAGGACGCCCTCGTGCTGGAGTCCCCCAAGGACAACCCGTACGGCAACTTCCTCGCCGTGAAGGAGGGCAACGAGGACGACCCGCGCGTCAAGAAGCTCGCCGAGCTGCTCACCTCCCCCGAGGTCGAGAAGTTCATCGAGGACAAGTACGCCGGCTCGGTCATCGCCTCCTTCTGACCCGCCGAGAGGAGTCTCCCCGTGCGCAAGACCCCTCTCGTCACGGTCGCGGCAGCGGCACTCGCCCTGGGCCTCACCGCCTGCGGCTCCGGCTCCTCCGGGACCGGCGGCGGCTCCGACGACACCCTCGTCGTCGGCGCCACCGCCGTCCCGGCCGGCGAAGTCCTCACCTACATCAAGGACAACCTCGCCGAGGACGCCGGCCTGAAGCTGGAGATCCGCGAGTTCACGGACTACGTCCTGCCGAACACCGCCCTCCAGGAGGGCTCGCTGGACGCCAACCTGTACCAGAACAAGCCCTACCTGGACGACTTCAACCAGGCCAAGGGCACCGACCTGGTGCCGGTCGTGGACGCCTACCTGCCGCCCATGGGCGTCTACTCCAAGACGGCCGACGACGTGACCGAGCTCGCCGACGGAGCCACCGTCGCCGTGCCCAACGACACCACCAACGAGGGCCGCGCCCTGCGCCTGCTGGCCTCCGAGGGCGTCATCACGCTCGCGAAGGACGCCGGCACCGACGCGTCCCCCGCGGACGTCACCGCCAACCCCAGGCACCTGAAGTTCAAGGAACTGGACCCCGCCCAGCTGCCCCGCTCCCTCGACGACGTGGCCGCCGCGGTCATCAACAACAACTACGCCCAGGACGCGGGCCTCAGCCCCGCCAAGGACGCCATCCTCCTGGAATCGGCGAAGGACAACCCCTACGCCAACCTCCTCGCGGTCAAACGCGGCAACGAGGACGACCCCCGCGTGAAGACCCTCGCCGGCCTGCTCACCTCACCCGAGGTGCGGCGGTTCATCGAGGACAAGTACCAGGGATCCGTCCTGCCCGTCACCCCCCGCTGACCCGGCACACCGCACCACACGCCCCCTCCCCGCCGGAGGGGGCCCGTGGTGCGGTCCGGTGCTTTCATGCTGCATGCTGGGCAGTTCAGCAGGCCCTGACGGTTCAACAGGTTACGGAGCGGCGCCCATGACGAGCACCTTCCCCAACATCTCCATCAGCACGGAGCGGTTGGTCCTGCGCCCCTTCGAAGAGCCCGACACCGAGGCCCTCGCCGCGATGATGAACGACGAACTCGTCGTCGCCTGGACCTCCGTACCGCACCCCTACACCGAGGCCGACGCCCGCGCCTGGATCACCGAACTGGCCCCCGCCGAACGCACCGAGGGCCGCGGCATCGTCCTCGCCGTCACCGAGTTCCTCACCCAGCGCCTCGTCGGCATCGTCCACCTGCGCAACACCGACTGGCGGGTCCGCTCCAGCGAGCTCTCCTACGTCATCGCCCCCTGGGCCCGCGGCGAGGGCTACGCCTGTGAAGCCGCCCTCGCCACCGCCCAGTGGCTCTTCAACGACCAGAAGTTCGAACGGCTGGAACTGCGCACGGCCGCCGACAACACCGCCTCCCAGCAGGTCGCCCAGAAGATCGGCTGCATCAGCGAGGGCGTCCTGCGCGGCGCCTGGATAGCGCGCGCCCGCACCGGGAGCGGGCCGTGGACCGACGTCCGCACCGACGTCATCGTGTGGAGCCTGCTGCCGGAGGACCTGGCCGGCGTCGCCGACGAACTGGCCGGCAACGGAGGTTTCACCTCCTACTCGGACTGGAACTGAACCCACGGCGAGGCCGCCCGCCCCGCCTCCGCTCCCACCAGGTACCCTCACGGAGCCTGCCCGACGACCTGCGCAAACCCACGGGAGACTGACGACGATGGCCGACCGGGTCACGGTGATCGGCTGGGACGGCTCTCCGCTGACCGCCGCGGCACGCGCCGCCCTCGGCGCCGCCACCCTGGTGGCAGGTGCCGCCCACCACCTCGCGCTGCCCGAGGTACCGCCCGCCGCCGAGCGCGTCCGCCTCGGCAGTGTCGCCCTCGCCGCCCGCCGCATCGCCGCCCACCGCGGCACGGCCGTCGTGCTCGCCGACGGCGACCCCGGCTTCTTCGGCGTCGTCCGCACCCTGCGCGCTCCCGAGTTCGGCCTGGAGGTCGAAGTCGTCCCCGCGGTCTCCTCGGTCGCCGCCGCCTTCGCCCGCGCCGGAATGCCCTGGGACGACGCCCACGTGGTCGTCGCCCACCCCCGCACCCTGCGCCGCGCGGTGAACGTGTGCCGGGCCCACACCAAGGTGGCGGTCCTCACCGCCCCCGGCGCCGGCCCCGCCGAACTCGGCCTGCTGCTGGACGGCGTCCACCGCACCTTCGTCATCTGCGAGGAACTCGGCACCGAGCGCGAACAGGTCACCGTCGTCACCTCCGACAAGGCCCCCGACCACACCTGGCGCGACCCGAACGTCGTCATCGTCATCGGCGGACCCGCCGGCGCCGGCGAGAGCGGCGGCTGGATCGCCGGCCGCGACCCGGCGGCCGGACCGCGCGGCTGGACCCTCCCCGCCGACGCCTACGACACCCCGCTCGGCGAAGGCGAGACCGAACCGCTGCGCGCCGCCCAACTCGCCCGGCTCGGCCCCCGCCTCGGCGACCTGGTGTGGGACATCGGCTCCGGCTCCGGCGCCTTCGCCGTCGAGGCCGCCCGGGCCGGCGCCGCCGTCATCGCCGTCGACCGGGACCCCGCCGCCTGCGCCCGCGCCGAGACCGCAGCCCGCCGCTTCGGCGTCCAGCTGCACGTCGTCCACGGCACCGCCCCGCACGTCCTGGAGAACCTGCCCGAACCGGACGTCGTCCGGGTCGGCGGCGGGGGAGCCGCCGTGGTCTCCGCGGTGGCCGACCGCCGCCCGCAGCGCATCGTCACCCACGCCGCCACCCGCGACGCGGCCGAACTCGTCGGCCGCGATCTGACCGAGCACGGCTACCGGGTCCAGTGCGCCCTGCTCCAGTCCGTGGAACTCGACACCCGGCACTGGTCGGAGACGGAGCGGAGCGTCGCGTTCCTGCTCAGCGGGGTCCTCCCGGACCGCGCCCAGTGATCCTGTTGTCATACCGGCGCGGTAGGCTGGCCGATCGCTGCACCGCACCAGGACGTCCGGCGCCCCGTCGGTCAATGTCCGGTCGACGCGCCCGCTTTGGGGTGTGTGCGGTACGGCACACACCGGACACCGCGCAACGTGGCGCAGTCCACAGCGGGCCGTCGCGGATCGAGCTGTCCTGACGGCGGAACGACCGCGACAATGCCACTGAATGGCTTTGTCGCCTTTTCCGGGCGGTCGTTCGTGCCGCTGGGCACGCACGCTCGTTCTTCACTACGGGCGGTCGGTGCGCCGTTCCGGGTGAGCTGGTCGTAGAAGCATCAACCGATGGGCGAGGGGTACGCATGACCGACACCGGCCAGGTCCCGGGCGAGGGGCTGCCGGAGAACGCAGGCACGGTGGAGCAGCCGGGCGTTCCCGCACCCGGCGCGTACACCTACCTCTCCGAGACACCCGCCGAGGACGAAGACCTGCTGCTGCCCGGCGCCCAGGGCGCCTGGGGCAACGAGGTGCCGCCGCCCGCCCCGGAGCCGGTCGTCGAGGCGGTGCACGAGCCCGGCCCGCACGAGCTGGGCGGCCGCGACAGCGGTTCGGTCGACCTGACCGGCGTACGGCTGCCGAACCCGACGGTGCCGACGGCCCCGACGACGCCGATCCCGCCGATCACCCCGCGCCGTCCGCTGCACCTCGGCCCGCCGATCCCCGACACCTCCGCCAGCCCGGTCCGCTCCCTCGCCGACCGCGGTCCCGCGGGCGTGCCGGTCCGTCAGCCCGGCCAGCCGGCCGCCGGCCCCGAGTACCTCGACGTCCCGCGCGAGGCGGCCCCGCAGGGCGCCGCACCGTGGGGCGCGCAGGCCGCGGCTCCGGCCCCGGCCGCCGCCCCGGCCCAGGTCGTCACCGAGGCCATGCCTGCCGAAACGGTTGTCCCGGTCGCGCCCCAGCCCCACCCGGAACCCGCTCCGGAGCCCACGGACGCGGCCCAGGCCGCGGTCGCCCGCCTGACGACCCAGGCGGCGTCGTCGATGACGGGCGCGCAGACGGGCGCGCAGGGCGAGCCGGAGCAGGTGCCGGGTGAGCTGCCGGGGGAGGAGGCGCAGGCTGTCGAGGGCGCCGAGACCACCGAGGCCGTTGTCGCGCCGGTCGCCGAGGCCGCGCAGGTGCCTGCCGACGGGACGGTTCCCGGTGACGCCGCTCAGGTGCCCGCCGAGGTGCCGGTCGCGGCCGATGCCGGGCAGGCCGCTGCCGCGGTGCCGGTCGAGGGTGACGGTGGTGACGCTGTCGGCGGCGACGCCGCTGAGGTGCCCGCTGCCACGCCGGCCGCCGACGAGGCGGCCCAGGCTTCCCCCGCCGTGCCGGCCGCCGCCGAGGCTCCGGCCGTGGCTCAGGCCGCCCCCGTCGAGGGTGCCGCGCAGCCGCAGCCCGCCGAGCCCGTGCAGGGCCCCGTCGCCGTACCGGCGCCGGAGCCCGAGGCCGTCCAGGCCCAGCCCGTCGCCCCGCAGGAGACTCCCGCGCCCGAGACGCCGCAGGCGCCGACGGCCCCCGAGCAGCAGCTCGCCGAGGCGGTCGCCCAGGAGACCTCGGACGTCCCGCAGGCACCCGAGGCGCCGGTCCCCGCCGCCGGCCAGGCCCCGCAGGCACCGCAGCCGGCCGACGCCGTCGCGCCGGAGGCGGCCCAGGCCCCCGTGCCCGTCGCGGCGGCAGAGGTACCGCAGGCGGCAGAACCCGTCGCGCAGCCGGCCGCACCCGAGGCCCCGCACGCCCCCGAGGTCCCGCACGCCCCCCAGGCCCCGCACGCCCCCGAGGCGACGGCGCCCGAGATGCCCCAGGCGGCGCCCGAAGCCGTCGCGGCCGAAGCCGAGGCACCCCAGGCGCCCGAGGCCGCCGTGGCCCAGGTACCACAGGTGCCCGAAGCCGCCGCAGCCGAGGCACCCCAGCCCGCAGAGGCCGTCGAGCCCGTCGCCCCCGAGGCGGTCCAGGTTCCCGAGCCGGCCGCGCCGGAGGCGGTCCAGGCGCCGCAGGCTCCCGAGCCCGCGGCCCCCGAGGCACCCCAGGCGCCCGAAGCCGTCGTGCCCGCCCCCACGCCGGAGGCGGCCGTCGCGGAGCCCACGGCGGACGTCTCGCCGACCCCCCGGCCCGCGGAGCCGGCCGACGCCACCGCACAGCCGCACCCGCAGCCCACGGACGCCGCCCAGCCGCAGCCGATCGCGGAGCAGCAGCCCGCCGAGCAGCCTGTGGAGCAGCCCGCCCCGCCCCACGCGACGGCCCCCGAGCCGACGCCGGACGCCCAGCCGCAGCCCCAGCCCGAGCCCGAAGCCCAGTCCCAGGCACACCCACACCCGGAGACCGAGCCCCAGCCCGAGGCCGCGGTCACCGACGTACAGGACACCCCGGAGCTCACCGGCCCCCTCGCAGCCCCGGCGCAGACCCCGGCACCCGAGGCGGCCGCCCCCGCGGACGCTGCCGCCCCCGCCCCGGCGCCCCAGGCCGCCGAGCCCGCCGCCGAGCAGCCGGTCGGCCAGTTCGTGCCGGTGGAGGGCACGGTCCCGTCGACCCCCCACCCGGCCCCGACCCCGCCGCAGGCCGCCCCCATGGCCGAGGACGCCCCGCACCCGGGCCCCGCCCCGCAGCAGCCGGAAGCCGCCGTCACGGTCCCCGCCCCGCGCGAGGCCGAACCGGAGACTGTCGCCGCCGAGGCGACCGCGGACGCGGACCCGGACGTCGCCCCCGTCCAGCAGGCCGACGACCTGGACACCCGGGGCGCCGGCCACGAAGACCAGGAAGACCGGGCAGACCGGGCAGACCAGGAAGAAGAAGGCACGGCCACCGTGGCAGAAGCACGACAGTCCACCGGCCCGGCCGCGCCCGCCTACGACGACGCCGAGCGCGAGGCCGTCCTCAAGGTCATGCGCGAGCGCCGCGACATCCGCAACGGCTTCCGCAGCGACCCCATCCCGCACGAGGTGCTGCTCCGCGTCCTGGAGGCCGCGCACCACGCGCCGTCGGTCGGGCACTCCCAGCCGTGGGACTTCGTCGTCATCCGCTCGGCGGACACCCGCCGCGCGATGCACGAACTGGCGATGCGCCAGCGCGAGGCGTACGCGAAGTCGCTGCCCAAGGGCCGCGCCAAGCAGTTCAAGGAACTGAAGATCGAGGCGATCCTCGACACCCCGGTGAACATCGTCGTCACCGCGGACCCGACCCGTGGCGGCCGCCACACCCTCGGCCGCCACACCCAGCCGCAGATGGCGCCGTACTCCGCCGCCCTCGCGGTGGAGAACCTGTGGCTCGCCGCCCGCGCGGAGGGCCTCGGCGTCGGCTGGGTCAGCTTCTTCGACGAGCGCGAGATGGTCCGCGCCCTCGGCCTGCCCGAGCACCTGGAGGTCATCGCCTACCTCTGCGTCGGGTACGTCGACGAGTTCCCGGACGAGCCCGAGCTGATGCAGGCCGGCTGGTCCAAGCGCCGCCCGCTGTCCTGGGTGGTCCACGAGGAGACGTACGGCCGCCGCGCCCTGCCCGGCGAGGAGCCGCACGACCTGCTCGCCGAGACCGTCGCGCAGATCCGCCCGCTGGACGCCAAGGCGCTCGGCGAGGCCTGGGAGCGGCAGAAGCGGATGACCAAGCCGGCCGGCGCGCTCGGCATGCTGGAGATCATCTCCGCGCAGCTGTCCGGCCTGTCCCGGCAGTGCCCGCCGCCGATCCCGGAGCCCGCGGCCGTCGCGATCTTCGCCGGCGACCACGGGGTGCACGCCCAGGGCGTCACCCCCTGGCCGCAGGAGGTCACCGCCCAGATGGTGGCCAACTTCCTCGGCGGGGGAGCGGTCTGCAACGCGTTCGCCAACCAGGTCGGCGCCGAGGTGTGCGTCGTCGACGTCGGCGTCGCCGCCGACCTCCCGGCCACCCCGGGCCTGCTGCCGCGCAAGATCCGCCCGGGCACCGCCGACATGACCACCGGTCCGGCGATGACCCGCGAGGAGGCCAAGCAGGCCATCGAGGTCGGCATCGAGACCGCCCGTGACCTGGTCGCGGCCGGCAACAAGGCGCTGCTGACCGGCGAGATGGGCATCGCCAACACCACCGCGTCCGCGGCCCTGATCTCCGTCTTCACGGGCGCCGACCCGGCCGAGGTGACCGGCCGCGGCACCGGCATCAACGACGAGACGCTGGCCCGCAAGACCGAGGTGGTGCGCCGCGCCCTCGAAGTCCACCAGCCGGACCCGGCCGACCCGATCGGCGTCCTCGCCGCGATCGGCGGCCTGGAGCACGCCGCCATGGTCGGCCTGCTCCTCGGCGGTGCCTCCCTGCGCACACCGGTGATCCTGGACGGCGTCAGCGCCGGCGCCGCCGCCCTGGTGGCCCGCGCCATCGCCCCCGAGGTGCTGGCCGCCTGCATCGCGGGCCACCGCAGCGCGGAGCCCGGCCACGTGGCCGCGCTCAACAAGCTGGGCCTGCGCCCCCTGATCGACCTCGACCTCCGCCTCGGCGAGGGCACCGGCGCCCTGCTCGCCCTCCCGATGGTCCAGAGCACGGCCAGGGCGATGCACGAGGTGGCGACGTTCGACTCGGCGGGCGTCACCGAGAAGTAGCCGCGCCGCACGGGGCGGTCCGCTGTTCAGCCATCGGACCGCCCCTGCCGCCTGCCCCCTCAGCACTCTAAAATCCGCACGTCAGGGCCGCTCCGACGCCGAAGCGCCCCTCGCCTGCCCCGCCTGCCCCCACGAGGAGCCGTCCCCTCATGGCCGAACACCCCGCCTACCCCGTAGGCCTCCGCCTCACCGGCCGCCGGGTCGTCGTCCTCGGCGGCGGCCAGGTGGCCCAGCGCCGCCTGCCCGCCCTCATCGCGGCGGGCGCGGACATCCACCTGATCTCCCCGCAGGCCACGCCCTCCGTCGAGGCGATGGCGGACGCGGGCGAGATCACCTGGACCAGGCGCCCCTACCAGGACGGCGACCTCGCCGACGCCTGGTACGCCCTGATCGCCACCAGCGACACCGAGGCGAACCGCGCCGCCTCCGCCGAGGCGGAGCGCCACCGCGTGTGGTGCGTCCGCTCCGACGACGCCGACGCGGCCACCGCGTGGACCCCGGCGACGGGCCACAGCGAGGGCGTCACGGTCGCGGTCCTCACCACCGACACCAAGTCCCGCGACCCCCGCCACACCGCCGCCATCCGCGACGCGGTCGTCGAGGGCCTGCGCGACGGCACCCTGGTCGCCCCGCACCACCGCACCCGCACCCCCGGCGTCGCCCTGGTCGGCGGTGGCCCCGGCGACCCGGACCTGATCACGGTCCGCGGCCGCCGCCTCCTCGCCGAGGCCGACGTCGTCATCGCCGACCGCCTCGGCCCGCGCGACCTGCTCGCCGAGCTGCCGCCGCACGTCGAGGTGATCGACGCCGCGAAGATCCCGTACGGCCGTTACATGGCCCAGGAGGCCATCAACAACGCCCTGATCGAACACGCCAAGCAGGGCAAGTCGGTCGTCCGGCTGAAGGGCGGCGACCCTTACGTCTTCGGCCGGGGCATGGAGGAGCTGCAAGCCCTCGCGGACGCGGGCATCGCGTGCACCGTCGTCCCCGGCATCTCCAGCTCGATCTCGGTCCCCGGCGCGGCCGGCATCCCGGTCACCCACCGGGGCGTCGCCCACGAGTTCACCGTGGTCAGCGGCCATGTCGCGCCGGACGACGAGCGCTCGCTGGTCGACTGGCCGTCGCTCGCCAAGCTCACCGGCACGCTGGTGATCCTCATGGGCGTCGACAAGATCGGCAAGATCGCCGAGACCCTGATCGCGCACGGCAAGTCCCCGGACACCCCGGTCGCGCTGGTCCAGGAGGGCACGACGGCCGCCCAGCGCCGCGTCGACGCCACCCTGGCCACGGTCGCCGAGACGGTCCGCACCCAGGAGGTCAAGCCGCCGGCGGTCATCGTCATCGGCGAGGTCGTCGAGGTCGGCCCCCGAAGCACGCCCCAGAGCACACCGCGGCGCACGCCCCAGAGCACACCGCGGCGCACGCCCGGGAGCACGGCCTAGCCGACCCCGCGACCCGCGGGGTCACAGCACCCGCTCCGAGCCGTTCGGAACCACCCCCTAAGCAAGGCAAGGCACTATCACCCCGTGGCCGATCTCATCACCGTCGAGGACCCCGACGACCCGCGCCTGCACGACTACACCGGCCTGACCGACGTCGAGCTGCGCCGCAGGCGCGAACCCGCCGAGGGCCTGTTCATCGCCGAGGGCGAGAAGGTCATCCGGCGGGCCAAGGACGCCGGGTACGAGATGCGGTCGATGCTGCTGTCCCCGAAGTGGGTCGACGTCATGCGCGACGTCATCGACGAACTCCCGGCCCCGGTCTACGTGGTCGGCCCCGAGCTGGCCGAACGCGTCACCGGCTACCACGTGCACCGGGGTGCGCTGGCCTCCATGCAGCGCAAGCCGCTGCCGGCCGCGGCCGGCCTGCTGGCGACCGCCCGCCGGGTGGTGGTCATGGAGGGGGTCAACGACCACACCAACATCGGCGCGATCTTCCGCTCGGCGGCGGCCCTCGGCATGGACGCGGTGCTGCTCTCCCCGGACTGCGCCGACCCCCTCTACCGCCGCAGCGTCAAGGTGTCCATGGGCGCGGTCTTCTCCGTCCCGTACGCCCGTCTCGAACCCTGGCCCCAGAGCCTGGAGTCGGTCCGCGAGGCCGGCTTCACCCTGCTCGCCCTCACGCCCGACGAGAAGGCCAAGACCCTCGACGAGGCCGCCCCGCACCGCATGGACCGGGTCGCCCTGATGCTCGGCGCCGAGGGCGACGGCCTGACCACCCGCGCCCTGGTGGCCGCCGACGAATGGGTCCGCATCCCCATGTCCCACGGCGTGGACTCGCTCAACGTGGGCGCCGCGGCGGCCGTCGCGTTCTACGCCGTGACAGCGGGCCGCCCGCAGCGGTGACACCCGCCGGGACAGCGACGTACGACACCCTCGCGGATCCGTGCCTCGTACGACACCCCCGGCGGACCCGTCCGGCGTACGACACCCCTCGCGGACCCGCCCGGCGTACGGCCGCCTAGTCGGGCAGCTCGATCGTGGACACGAACCGCTCGGACATCAGCTCACCCTGGGCCGGCGGACGGTAGCCGGTCTCGACCTGCTCCCGGCGGGTGTCGCCCCCGCCGCCACCGCCCGGCTCGCCGCCGAGCCCGCGCGCCGGACCCTGGCAGCCCTGCACCAGGGCGATCCCCAGCGCCACCAGCAGCGTCACGACGACGAACACGAACAGCCGCTGGCGCAGCAGCCGCGGATTCGCCGGCCGCCGCCCGGTCCCGGTCCGCGGCCCCGGCCGCCCGGCACCGCCGCGCGAGCCCGGACGGCTCCGGCCGGCGGGCCGGGTGCCGCCGCGCGGAACGGGGGTGTTGCGGGGCACCGGCGTGTTCCTCGGCGACGAGGCGTTCCTGGCCGGGGTGTTTCTGGGCACCGGGGTGTCGCGCGGCACGGGCGTGTTCCGCGCGACCGGGGTCGGCCGCGCGCCGGGCCGCGACGAGGGCCCCGTGCCGCGGGGAGCACCGCCGCCCCGCGACGGCACCGACCCACGCGAGGAAGCCCCACCCCGCACCGGCGCCGGACCACGTGCCGCGCCCGCACCGCGGGGCACCGGTGTGCCGGGCGTGCTCGACGGGCGCCGGACGGACTGGCCGCGCTGCTGGTCGGGGTAGGTGTCCGCGAGCCGCCCGGTGGGCCGGTCCGCCTCCCCGGCGCGCGGCGCGGGCGGCCGCCCGTCGAGCAGCCCCTGGGCCTCGCGGGCGGCGATCTCCTTCAGCCGCAGCGACAGGTCCAGGGTGCTGGGCCGCTCCTCGGGGTCCTTCGCCAGACAGGCCCGCACCAGCGGGGCGAGCGCGTCCGGCACGCCGTGCAGCTGCGGCTCCTCGTGGACCACGCGGTACAGCATCACCTCGGAACTGCCGTGCCCGAACGGCGAGTCGCCGGTGGAGGCGTACGCGAGCGTGGCACCGAGCGAGAACACGTCCGTGGCCGGGGTGACGGCGGCGCCGCGCACCTGCTCCGGAGCGAGGAAACCGGGCGAGCCGACCGCCGTCCCGACGTGCGTCAGCGTGGAGGCCCCGGTCGCCCAGGCGATGCCGAAGTCGATGATCCGCGGCCCCTTCGGGGACAGCAGGATGTTGGACGGCTTGAGGTCCCGGTGGACGACTCCCGCCTCGTGCACGGCGACCAGCCCCTCCGAGAGGGCGGCGCCGATGGCGGCGACCTCGGCGGCGCCGAGCGGCCCCTCGTCGGCGACCTTGTCGTGCAGCGACGGGCCGGGCACGTACTGGGTGGCGAACCAGGGCCGCTCCGCCTCCAGGTCCGCCGCCACGAGCCGGGCCGTGCAACCGCCGCGGATCCGGCGGGCGGCCGACACCTCGCGGGCGAACCGCGACCGGAACTCCTGATCCTCCGCCAGGTCGGGCCGGATCACCTTGAGGGCGACCCGCTGCCCCTTCTTGTCGGAGCCCAGGTAGACAACACCCATCCCGCCCGCGCCGAGCCGTCGGTGAAGCTTGAACGAGCCGACGACGCGCGGGTCCTCGCGCCTCAGGCGCATCATCGCCATGTTCATCCCCGCTGCCCGGTCCGTGTGACGTGCCACAGCTTACGTTTCCCCGGCCGCCTGCGCGCAGAGGCCGCGCCCTCACGTCCTGATCGATTGTCAGTGCCCGGCGCGCGACGTAAAAGGTGGTCAGGGCGGGCGCAAAGAGGACGACTTGCCCGTGCCCGCACTCCCAACCATCCGACACGGAAGGGGGATTGGACGGCGCGAAGGTGACGGCGCGCGGGCCGTCGTGAACGCCGGTGACACCACGCGTACCCGGACGACGGCGCCGAGCGGGGCGGGCCGCCGGGCGGAGGCGGCGGTGCGGCGAGGGGCGCCCGACGTGAGCGAAGTCACCCCCACCGGGTCCTCGCCCCGGTCGGACAGCCGGTGCCCCGGCGGGACGGCTCGGAAAAGCCGGGACACACCGGACGTCCCCTTCCGGGAAGACCCCGAGACGCCGCCCGCCGTCTCCACCCAGGGGAGTACGCCGCAGGTCATGGCTCATCCTCCGGGAGGCCCGCCAAGCGGTACGAGGGCATGACGCCCGCCGCCGCCCCCGCGCCTAGATTTGAGGTCAAGCGGCGGGTGCAGTACTCGTCCCCCGAGGTCGGACACCCGCCGCTGCCGGACAACCGAGCACGGTCAGGAGAAGGACCATGGCCCACACGGCATCGCGGACGCTGGTCCGCGAGGAGGGACGCAAGGCGCTCGCCGCCGCGTTCCGTCCACGCCGCCAGGGCCGCCGCCACCCCTTGGTGGCGACGCTGATGGCCCTTCCCCTGGCGGCCCTGCTCCTCCTCGTCTTCGACGGGTGGGAGACGGTGGCCACACAGGCGTCGTCCGTGGGCGAGATGCTGGGGCGCTGAGCGGCGACCCCAGGCCCGGAAGAGCGGTCCGGGCGGGGACATCCCACCCATAACCCCGTGGGGACGGGGGTGCGGCGGACGGCACAGATGCCGGCGCAGCTGGGGAGCTGCGCCGGCATTGCTTTTTCCCGCCGGCCAGGGTGGCGCGTGGTCGCGCACCAGGGCGGTGCCTGGCCGAGGGCGCCGGAGACGCGACGCCGCCCCCCTGCGCCCCGGCTCAGCGGAGAAGCCGTCCCCTTGCCGGACGCTTCCCTCCGCAGGGAGGCCGCCACCCGGACCACGTACTCTCAGCGCACACCACCGGCCACCCCCCCCAGAGACCCCGATGACCTCACCCCCACTCCTCACCGCCCTCACCAAGGAAGCGAGAGCCGCAACCCACCCCCGTGACACCGCCTGCGTCTGCGGCGCCGCGAGCATCGCCACCCTCGCCGACCGCCCGGACGCCACCGTCGTCCGCCACGCGGGCACCGTCGCGAAGGCGCACGCCCCGGGTACGGACCCGGCCCACCTCGAATGCCGCCTGACCACGGCCTCCCGTCTCTCCGGCATCCTGCTGGCCCCGCTCAGCCCGACCCCGGTCACCCTCCACGGCCGCCTGGTCACCCTCTGGCCGTACGGCACCCCCGTGGACCCCGGCGACCCGGACGCCGCCCCCTGGGAAGCCGCGGCTACCCTCCTCGCCCACCTCCACGGCAGTCCCGCCCCGGCTCCCGTGCCCCCGATGCGCGGCCCGGAGAAGGCGGCCCGCGCCGTCGCCCGTCTGACGGCGGCGGCCGCCCGGCACCCCGCCACCCCGGCGATCCTGCGCGCCTGGTCCGTCCTCCCCGCCTGGGCCCGCGCCGAGGCGCCCATGCCGGCCCCGGCCACCCTCTGCCACGGCGACCTCCACCTCGGCCAGCTCGTGCGCGCGGGCGGCACCCCGCACGCCCCCTGGCGTCTCATCGACGTCGACGACCTCGGCGTGGGCGCCCCCGCGTGGGACCTCGCCCGCCCCGCCGCCTGGTACGCCTGCGGCCTGCTCCCGCCCGACGAGTGGACCCGCTTCCTGGACGCCTACCGCGCCGCCGGCGGCCCCGCCGTTCCCTCGGACGGCGACCCCTGGCCGGCCCTCGACGTCCCGGCCCGCGCCCTCACCGTCCAGACCGCCGCCCGGACCGTCACCAAGGCCCTGTCCGCCGGCCGCCCCCTGGACGAGATCGAGCAGTCCGTCGTCGACGCCTGCGACCGGATGGCCGCCGCACCCCCGGAGTTGGCGTGAAACGCCGCGAAGTAGGGTGCAACCGACCGCAGCCGGACAGAGTCTGTGCTGGAGATACGTGAAGCAGGATCGACCGGCGAGGAGTTGAGCCCACCGTGCAGTGCCCGAAGTGCCGTGCCGCGATGCACACCTACAACCGCAACGGAGTCCAGATCGAGCAGTGCAGCAACTGCCGAGGAATCTTCCTGGACTACGGCGAGCTGGAGGCCCTGACCCGCCTGGAAGCCCAGTGGACCCAGCCCGCCCCGCCGCCGGCCGCCCCGCCCGCCGCCCCCGCCCCGCAGGGCTACCCCGCGCCGCCCGCCCCCGCCTGGGGCGCCCCGCAGCCCGGCCACGGCCACTACGGCCACCGCCGCCACAAGAGCTTCGGCCACATGCTCTTCTCCAGCTGAGCCCCGCGGCACGACGAAGCCCCCGGCCGTTCGAGACGGCCGGGGGCTTCGGACTGTGTGGACGATACTGGGATTGAACCAGTGACCTCTTCCGTGTCAGGGAAGCGCTCTCCCGCTGAGCTAATCGTCCTCGGGACCACGATCATCGCCACATCACTCAGCGGCTCCGATCATGGGCACTGCGTGCGCGATACTGGGATTGAACCAGTGACCTCTTCCGTGTCAGGGAAGCGCTCTCCCGCTGAGCTAATCGCGCGGGTGGGACCTTCGAGAAGATCCGGGATCCGAAGATCCAGTGGACGATACTGGGATTGAACCAGTGACCTCTTCCGTGTCAGGGAAGCGCTCTCCCGCTGAGCTAATCGTCCTTGGAGGTGGAGACGGGATTTGAACCCGTGTAGACGGCTTTGCAGGCCGTTGCCTCGCCTCTCGGCCACTCCACCAGGAGTGTAGAGGACCGGGAAGATCCTCTTTTCCTTCGAGCGGACGACGAGGCTCGAACTCGCGACCTCAACCTTGGCAAGGTTGCGCTCTACCAACTGAGCTACGTCCGCTTGTCGTTTCGGGCCGCTTCCGCGTCCCGGCGACGTGTTGAACTCTAGCGGATTCCCGGGCCAGTACAAAAACGCGTTTGTGCAGCGTGCTGCGGTGTGCCGCCGGACGGCCCGCCCGGGGGTCCCCCGAAGGCCGCGCCGAGGTCACCCGCCGGACACCCGCCCTAGACTCGACAGCGTGCTCGACCTGCCCCCTCTCGCCCGCTTCGGCGACCGCGTCGCCACCGGCCTCACCGACGTCACCAGCGACCCGGCCGCCCTGGACTCCAGCGGCTTCTGGGCCGTCGCCGCGGACTTCGAGGGCCGTCTGACCTGCGCCCGCTTCACCGACGTCCGCGAGGAGCCGGTGCCCGCCCCCGTGCCGGGCGCCTGGCACGGCCCGGCGGCCGGTGACTGGACGTCGTCCCTCGACCGCGCCGCGTACACGGCGGGCGTACGGCGCGTGCGCGAGCACATCGCGGCCGGCGAGGTCTACCAGGCGAACCTCTGCCGGGTGCTCTCCGCGCCGATCGCCCCCGGCGCCGACGTGGACGCCCTCACCGCGCTGCTCGCCCGCGGCAACCCCGCGCCGTACGCGGGAACGATCCGCCTGCCGGGGCACGGCGTGGAGATAGCCACCGCCTCCCCGGAGCTGTTCCTGCGCCGGGAGGGACGGACCGTCGAGTCCGGGCCGATCAAAGGCACCGGCCGCACCGAGGCGGACCTCCTGGAGAAGGACTACGCCGAGAACGTGATGATCGTGGACCTGGTCCGCAACGACATCGGGCGGGTCTGCGCCACCGGCAGCGTCACCGTGCCCGACCTGTGCGTGGTGGAGAAGCACCCCGGCCTGGTCCACCTCGTCTCCACCGTGCGCGGCGAGCTGCGCCCCGAGGCCGGCTGGCCCGAGCTGCTGGCGGCCGCCTTCCCGCCCGGGTCGGTCACCGGCGCCCCGAAGTCCAGCGCCCTGCGGATCATCGACGCCCTGGAGACCGCCCCGCGCGGCCCCTACTGCGGCGGGATCGGCTGGGTCGACGCCGACCGGGGCGTCGGCGAGCTGGCCGTCGGCATCCGCACCTTCTGGATCGACCGGGCCGACCCGGCCGCGCCCCGGCTCCGGTTCGGCACCGGCGCGGGCATCACCTGGGGCTCGGACCCCGAGGGGGAGTGGCGGGAGACCGAGCTGAAGGCGTCCCGGCTGCTCGCGGTAGCGTCGGGCGCGTACGAGGCGAGTGGAGAGGTACTGACGTGAAGATCTGGCTCGACGGCGGGCTCCAGGACATCGAGTCCGCCCGTGTCTCCGTCTTCGACCACGGGCTGACCGTGGGCGACGGCATCTTCGAGACGGTGAAGGCGGTGGACGGCCGGCCCTTCGCGCTCACCCGGCACCTCGACCGGCTCACCCGCTCGGCCCGCGGCCTCGGCCTGCCCGAACCCGACCACGACGAGATCCGCCACGCCTGCGCCGCCGTCCTCGAAGCCAACCCGATGCCGCTCGGCCGGCTGCGCGTCACCTACACCGGCGGCCACGGGCCGCTGGGCTCCGACCGCGGCGAGCACGGCCCGACCCTGGTCGTCGCCCTCGGCGAGACCACCCGCCGGCCCGACACCACCGCCGTCATCACGGTGCCGTGGACCCGCAACGAGCGCGGCGCGCTCACCGGGCTGAAGACCACCTCGTACGCCGAGAACGTCGTCGCGCTCGCCCGCGCGCGCGAACAGGGCGCCTCCGAGGCGCTGTTCGGCAACACCGTCGGACAGCTCTGCGAGGGCACCGGGTCCAACGTCTTCGTCGTCCTCGACGGCGAGATCCACACCCCGCCGCTCGCCTCCGGCTGCCTCGCGGGCATCACCCGCGAGCTGACCATCGCGTGGACCGGCGCCAAGGAGACCGACCTGCCGCTGGACGTCCTGGAGCGGGCCGACGAGGTCTTCCTCACCTCCACCCTGCGGGACGTGCAGGCCGTGCACCGCGTCGACGGCCGGGAACTGCCCGGCGCGCCGGGTCCGGTGACCGCCAAGGCCATGCGCGTCTTCGACGAGCGCTCCGCGGACGACCTCGACCCGTGACACCCGCTCCCGTGACGCCGCTCCCGCGACGGCCGCACCCGTGATCGTCGCGATATTCGGCTGAGACGCGGGGCGCGCTCGGGTAGAACACCGGTGATGACCACGACCCTACGGCCGACCGGGCCGCTCCGGCTGAATGCCGACGGGACGCGCTCGCGCCACTTCCAGGTGTGCGTGAACGGCCGTCCCGTCGGCGCCCTGCACCTCGGCACCTCCGCCGCCTTCGGGGACGCGGTGGCGAGCGTGCACGACCTGCGCGTCGAGGAACCCGACCGCGGACGCGGCCGCGGTACGTTCGCCCTGCTCGCCGCGGAGGAGGTGGCCCGCGGCTGGGGCTGCTCCCTGATCGAGACGACGGTCCCGGCCGGCGCCGAACCGGCCCTGCGGCTCGTCCGGACGCTGGGCTACGCCGTCCGCAACCGCGGTATGGAGAAGCGGCTCGGCGACCGCCCGCCCGCCCTGCCCGACGGCAGCCGGGCCCGTCCCATGACCGAGGCCGAGTTCGGGCCCTGGCACGAGGCGCAGTGGGAGGAGTACGCGCGCACCTGGATCGAGCGCGGGGTGCCCGAGGAGGCGGCCTACGCCAAGGCGCGCGGTGACCGGGAGCGGCTGCTGCCGCGGGGCCGGGACACCGAGGGCATGCGGTTCAGCGTCCTGGAGCACGGCGGGACGCGGGTGGGCCTGCTGTGGCTGGCGCTGCGCGAGGACAGGGCGTTCGTCTACAAGGTGGCGGCCGACGCGGCCCACCGCGGGCGCGGGCACGGCCGCGCGCTGATGCTCCTGGCGGAGATCCAGGCGATCTCCGCCGGTCTGCGGGTGGTCGGGCTGAACGTCTTCGCCGGGAACACCCCGGCGGAACGGCTGTACGCGTCACTGGGCTACGAGACGACGCAGTACGCGATGCAGAAGCCGCTGCTGTGACCGTCAGGCCGGTCGCTCGGCGAGCAGCCGGTCCGCGATCTCCTCGATGCGCTCGCGCAGGCCCTCCTGGCTCTTGCCGCCGTCGAGGCGCTCGCCGCCGATGACGTACGTCGGGGTGCCGGTCACCCCGATCGCCTTGCCCTCGGCCTGGTCGGCGTCCACGATGAGGATGTGCCGCCCGTCGATCAGGGCGGTGTCGAACTCCTCGGTGTCCAGGCCCAGTTCCCGGGCCACCTCGATGAGGAACGGTTCGCCCTTGCGGTCCAGCTCCTCGACCCGGCCGAGCACCGCCTCCACGTACGGCCACCCCTTGCCCTGTTCCAGCGCCTCCTCGGCGGCCTGCGCGGCGGCGAAGGCGTGCTTGTGCTTCTCCAGCGGGAAGTGCCGCAGGCGCAGCTCCAGGCGGTCGCCGTAGCGCTCGCGCAGGGCGCGCAGGTCGTCGAGGGCGGTGCGGCAGTCCGGGCACTGGAGTTCGCACCAGACGTCGAGAACGGCAGGCGCGGGGTGCGCGGCCTGTGCGGCCTGCGCGGAGGCGGGGGAGGTGTCGCTCATGCGTCCCAGTCTTCCAGGAGGGCCGGATCCGTCCCAATCCGGCTGGGGTGGGGGCGGGCGGTGGTCCCCGGTCCGGCGGTGCCGTTCGGCGTCGAGGGCGGGGTGTGCGGGGTTCCTCCCGGAGGGGGCCACCCGGAGATGTCCCTGATGTCCGGCCGGAGCATGGCCGGGCGGGGGGCGGGAGGTGCACGATGGAGGAAACGGCTGTCGGACTGAGGAGTGCGGATGATCGCCGAGACCGTGTGTTCCGCCGTCGCCGCGGCCGGCCTCGGCATCGCCGCGGTCACCGCGTACCGGAGGCGCTTCCTGGCGGCCGCCCGGATCGCGGCCTACGCCCTCGTGCCGCTCGGGCTGGTGATGACCGGGGTGATCGACTGGCTCGCCGGCACCGCCTTCAGTCCGGTGGCCTGGGCCGGGTTCGGTGTGCTCGGTGCCGCCTGGCTGCTGTTCGCGGGCACGCGCGCCGTGGAGCGCCGACGGGCCGGCCGGCGCGCCGCCGTGGCCCCCGAGGCGTCGGCGCCCTCCGTGGGGCAGCCTCGCGTCCGGCCGTCCGCCCGAGCACCGGTCCGGCCTCCCGGGCCGACGCGGACGACTTCAGCGACATCGAGGCGATCCTGAAGAAGCACGGCATATGAGGGCCGCCGCAGCGGCCTGAAACGTGCCGGATGGACCCCTCGGGCGCGGTGCGCGCGAAGCTTAGTGACGGGGCGCCCGGAGGGACACCGGGATACGTGGATGTCCCCCGTTCGGCGGCGCTGTCGCGCGTGTCAGGGTGCCGGTTGCGCCATCATCGCCGGCGAGATGCTGGACACGACACAGAGCGATGCCGCGCCGCCGCAGGAAGAGCCGCGCGGCTGTCTCTTCGCCCTTTCCCAGCCACCGCTGATGATCTTCCTTGCGGTGATCGGGTGTCTGCTGCTCACGGCTGCGCTGCACGACCTGCTGTTGCTGTGAGCCGTACCCGCGGTCCCCGGCGCCACCCGCCGGGGCCCGCGACGGCTCTGTCAGCCCGCGGCTTCCTTGCGCCGGGCGCGGTAGGCGGCCACGTGGAGGCGGTTGCCGCAGGTGCGGCTGTCGCAGTAGCGCCGCGAGCGGTTGCGGGACAGGTCGACGAAGGCGCGCCGGCAGTCGGGTGCCTCGCAGCGGCGCAGCCGTTCCTGCTCGCCCGCGACCACGAAGAACGCCAGCGCCATCCCGCAGTCGGCCGCCAGGTGGTCGGCCACGGACGCGCCGGGGGCGAAGTAGTGCACATGCCAGTCGTAGCCGTCGTGGTCCGTGAGGCGGGGGGTGGTGCCCGCGGCGGCGATCAGCTCGTTGATCATTCCGGCGGCGGTCCGGGCGTCGGGAGCCGCGAAGATGCCGGCGAACCGGCCGCGGACCTTGCGCACCGCGGAGAGGTCGAACTCCGAGAGCGTCCCGACATCGCTGATCTTGTGCTCGCGTACGAACGTGTCGAGGGCCGCGACGTCCGGCAGCCCGTCCGGGGACGTGTCGTCCTCGGGCGCGGTGTTCACCAGATCCACCACAGTGTCGAGCGCGCACCGGGTGTCGTGGGTGATCAGCACGTTTCGCTCCCTGGCCTGGGGGTCGGGCGGACGCCCGCCGATGCTGGCCGATGGTAACGGCTCACCTGCGGCCACCGGCCCCCTGCTCCCCGCGGCTGCCCGTACAACGTCGCCGCGGCCAGCGGGGTTCCCGGGCAGGGCGGGATTTTCACGGCTGGACAGGGGTGGGGGAGTGTCCGGTTCCGGTCGCCGCGGCGCTCCGGTCTTCGTCACGGAGCGTGAGCGCCGGGGAGGGCGCGGATGATCAGCTCGTCCCTGGTCCGGTGACCGTACGTGACGTCGCTTTCGCGCCGGTTCGGTCTCGGCGCGTCGGCGCGGGTCCGGCGTGCGGCGCAGAGGATCTCGGACAGCTGATGTACACGCGTACACGCGCATCGGCGCCGCCCCGCAGGGTGCGTGCGGGGTGGCGCCGTGGTGTGCCGTATGCGGTTGTCCTGGCCCGAGCCGTCTCCCCGAGTGGACGGCGCCGGGCGGCTCTGTGGGGTCTGGCCTAGCTCTCCGCCAGGATGTGCGAGAGCTCCTGATCCAGGTCGAAGTGCCGGTGCTCCGTGCCGGGGGGCACGGCGGCGTCCGTTCGCTTCAGGAACGATTCCAGGGCCCGCGCCGGGGCCTCGAGCAGTGCCTCTCCCTCGGGAGAGCTCAGGGCGATGCACACCACGCCCTGACCATGGCTGCGCGACGGCCAGACGCGGACGTCGCCGGTACCGGTGGGCCGGTGAAGCCCCTCGGCGAGGAGGTCGCGGGCGAACACCCACTCGACGGTCTCCTCGGCTCCGGTGTGGAAGGTGGCGTGCACGGCGTAGGGATCGGCCGTGTCGTACCGCAGGCCTGCCGGAACAGGCAGGGAGGACTCGCTCGACACAACGAGGCGCAGGTGCAGCTCGCAGCTGACCGTGGTGTTCATAAGCGCCAGGGCCTTTCGCTCAGTGTGCGCTCGGGGATTCGCACGTCGGCGAAATCGACATGCCACCTACGGTGCCGTTGTAAACCCCTCTGAGTGTTTTGCCTGGCTTTACGTAACTCTTCCGGCCGAGAACCGGTTCGCCGGGAGCGTCCATTCCGGTGACGGGTTTCGGTCCGGTAGGGTTTGGCCGTATGAATACGGGGAGTAACGAGTCTGGCGAGGTCGCCATGACTGTGGACGAGACGAGGGTGAACGGGGTGCGGAGCGAGCGGGGGAGCGAGGAAGGGCTCGGGTCCCGGGCGCCCGAGTTCGTCAAGGCGCGCCGGGTGCTCCACCTGAGCTGGCAGGTCGGGGTCTTCATCGTGGGGCTGGCGGTCGTCGTCGCCGGCATCATCATGCTGCCCCTGCCCGGGCCGGGCTGGGTGGTGATCTTCGGCGGCATGGCGATCTGGGCGACCGAGTTCGTCTGGGCCCAGCTGGTCCTGCGCTGGACCAAGCGCAAGGTCACCGAGGCCGCGCAGCGCGCCCTGGATCCCAAGGTGCGGCGGCGCAACATCATCCTGACCGTGACCGGGCTGGTGATCGTGGGCGTGCTGGCCGGGATCTACCTCTGGAAGTTCGGTTTCGTCATGCCGTGGAAGATCGAGGATCAGTGATCCGGGACCAGGGCGCGGGGGCCGGCCGAGGCTGGTCACAGGCACCCCCTGACATGGGGTAATGTTCTTCCTGCGCCCGGGCGATTAGCTCAGTGGGAGAGCGCTTCGTTCACACCGAAGAGGTCACTGGTTCGAACCCAGTATCGCCCACCCGGAACGACGGCCCGTCTGCGAGTACGCGGACGGGCCGTCGTCGTGTGCGCGGCTCCGGACGGGGTCCGTGGTCCCGGTCGCCCGGTCGGTGACTTTCGGCCGGGGGCGGCCGGCGCGCGGCTCGCCGCCGCCTGTTCGGGATCTCGGCCGCGCGGCTCTCACCTGGGGTGTCGGCGCCGAAGCGCCGACGAGCGCCCGCCGCGTTCCGGGCCTCGGCCGGTCTCGGTCCCGAGAAATTCCTGTCCGAATCATTGACGCACTCGTAGTGCCTCCGTAACTTGTGCCAGCAAGCGCTTACTTGAAACGATTCATGCAGGCGGCAACGACGCTGCGGGGAGGCTTCGACGGTGGGTACCAGCAGGAATGTCGAGAGGCGGACGGTCCTCAAGGCGGCGGGCGCTTCGGCGGCCACGCTCGGGCTCGGGCTGGCGACGGGATGCGGTGGGGGCAGCGGTTCCGGCGACGGGACGGTGACGCTGCGTTATGCGTGGTGGGGCGGCGAACCGCGCACCATCGCCATCAAGAAGACCATCGCGCTCTTCGAGAAGAAGTTCCCGAAGATCAAGATCAAGCCTGAATTCACCGACTACGAGGCCTTCTGGGAGAAGTTCCAGACCCAGGCCTCCGGTGGAAATCCGCCGGACGTTTTCCAGAATGCGGTCGGCTTCCTGCGCAAGTACGACAAGCGCGGTGTTCTCATGGACCTCAAGACGCAGGCGGACGCCGGAAATCTGAACCTGGAGAACTTCCGCAACGGCGTTCTGGCGAACGGTCAGGTCGACGGCAAGCAGATCGGCATTCCCGTCGGCGCCAACACCATGGCCCTCGTCATCGACCTCAAGGCCTTCGAGAAGGCGGGCGTGGAGGCGACGTTCGGCTGGACCTGGGACGAGTACTTCGACGCGCTCCAGACCATCCAGGACAAGGTGAAGGTCGCCGGTGACACCGGCTACTTCAGCATCATGTACCTCTACGACCTGTACCTGCGTCAGAACGGCAAGGCCTTCTTCACCGAGGACGACCTGGGCTTCACCGAGGACGATCTGACGCAGTGGTGGGAGGACGGCTACAAGCGCGTGCGGTCCGGACTCGTCGCCGACCCGAAGAAGGTCGAACAGGTCAAGCCCAAGTCCGCGCTCTCGGCAGGGCTCGCCGCATCCGAGTTCACCTGGGACAACTTCTCCATCCGCTACGAGGGCGAGGGCGAGTCGGACTACGGGCTCGCGCCGATCCCCACCACCAACGGCAAGGACACCGGCCAGTACCTCGGCTCGCTGATGCTCAGCGCCTTCTCCGGGACCAAGCACCCCGAGGAGGTCGCCAAGTTCATCGACTTCATGGTGCACGACCCCGAGGTCGGCAGGATCATGGGCTACGACCGCGGCATCCTCGCCACGACCGAGCAGTACGAGGCGTTCACGCCCGCCGACGAGACCAACAGGGGCGTCCGGGCGTACGAGGAGAAGGTCGCCGACGCCGGAGTGCTCGGGAAGATCACCCCGCACCCGTCCGGCGCGGATGTCATCGAGGCGGCGTTCCTGCGGCTCGGCGGTGAGGTCGCCCAGGGCAAGACCAAGCCGGCCGACGCCGCGAAGGCGCTGTTCAGCGAGGCCAAGGCCGCGTTCGCGGGCTGAGGGGACGTACCACCATGACGCTCGTCAAGGAAGCGCCCGTGCGCCCGGCCGGGAAGCGGTCCGCCCCTCCCGCCGCCGGGCGGCGCGGGCGGCGCCGCGAGAACCTCGCCGGCTATCTCTTCATGTCGCCGTGGCTCGCGGGATTCCTGCTGCTCACGGCGGGGCCGATGATCGCGTCGCTGTACTACGCGTTCACCAGCTACAACCTGTTCACGCCGCCGAAGTGGGTGGGGCTGGACAACTTCACGACGATGTTCCAGGACCCGCGCTGGCAGAAGTCGGTCGAGGTCACGCTGAAGTACGTCGTCGTGGCCACTCCGCTGAAGCTGCTGCTCGCGCTCGGTGTCGCGCTGCTGCTCGCGCAGAAGCGGCGCGGGCAGGGCCTGTACCGGGCCGCGTTCTACATGCCCTCGCTGATCGGTGCCAGCGTCTCCGTGGGGTTCGTGTGGCGGGCGCTGTTCTCGGACGACGCGATCGTGGATCGTACGCAGAAGGTCTTCGGGTTCGACGTCGGAGGCTGGATCGGCAACCCGGACTACGTCCTCTACGCCCTGGTGGCGCTCAGCATCTGGCAGTTCGGCGCGCCGATGGTGATCTTCCTGGCCGGGCTCAAGCAGGTCCCGCAGGAGCTGTACGAGGCCGCCGAGGTGGACGGGGCCGGGCCGCTGCGGCGGTTCTGGAACATCACGCTGCCGATGATCTCGCCGGTGCTGTTCTTCAACGTGCTGCTGGAGTCCATCCACGCGTTCCAGGTGTTCGGCTCCGCGTACGTCGTCTCCGACACCCGGTGCGGGCCGGCCGACGCCACGCTCGTCTACACCTGTTACCTCTACCAGAAGGGGTTCAAGGAGGCCCAGATGGGCTTCGCCTCCGCGATGGCGTGGACGCTGGTGATCGCGGTGGCGCTCGTCACGGCGGTCCTGTTCTGGTCGCAGAAGAAGTGGGTGCACTACGAGGAGGCCGCCAAGTGACCACTGCCACCACTCCCGTCGTGCGCGCCGAGGGCGAGCGGCGGCGGGCCGGATCGATCGCCTGGCACGCGGGCGCGCTCCTCGTCCTCGCGGTCGTCCTGTACCCCGTGATCTGGGTGGTCGGTGCCTCGTTCAAGCCGAGCAAGGACATCATCGCCAGCCTCGACCTGCTGCCCACCGAGCCGGTCTGGGCGAACTTCTCCGGGCTCGCCGACGGCATCTCCGGCATCTCCATCAGCAGCTTCTTCTGGAACTCGCTGGTGTACGCGGTCCTCGCCGTCATCGGGGTCGTGCTGTCCAGCTCGCTCACCGCGTACGCCTTCGCCAAGATCCGGTTCGCCGGGCGGAACCTGCTGTTCACGCTGATGATCGGCACGCTGCTGCTGCCGTACCACGTGCTGCTCATCCCGCAGTACGTGCTCTTCCGGAACCTGGAGCTCACCGACACCCTGGTGCCGCTGGTCGCGGGCAAGTTCCTGGCCACTGAGGCGTTCTTCGTCTTCCTGATGGTGCAGTTCATGCGCGGGCTGCCGCGTGAGCTGGACGAGGCCGCCAAGCTCGACGGCTGCGGGCACCTGCGGACCTACTGGTCCATCGTGCTGCCGCTGAGCCGCCCCGCCATCATCACCAGCGCCATCTTCACCTTCATCAACGCCTGGAACGACTTCATGGGGCCGCTGATCTACCTCAACACCCCCGAGAAGTACACCGTCTCGCTCGGCCTGATGATGTTCCGCGACCAGGAGGGCATCTCCAACTACGGCAGCATGATCGCGATGTCGCTGGTGGCCCTGGTGCCGGTCATCGCCTTCTTCATGGCCTTCCAGCGCTATCTCATCGACGGCATGGCGACATCCGGACTGAAGGGCTGAGGCGGTGTCCATGGCGCAAGCACGCGTGAAAGCCCGCTCCTCGCGCAGGGGGCCGGTCTTCGGTGAGCGGTTCAGTGTGTTCGCCGAGTGTCTGCTCACCGGCGTGTGGATCGCCGTGGCCTGCCTCGGGCTCGTCACCTACCCCGCCGCCTTCGCCGCCGGCGCGCGTCATCTGCGGCGCCGTACGGCCCATGTGGCGGGCGGGTGGCGGGAGTTCACCGCGGACTTCCGGGCGGCGCTGCGCGGCGGCTGGCTCGTCGGGCTGGCGGGCTGGGCCGTGGCGGCCGCCGTCTGGGTGGACGTCCAGGCCGCGCGGGCCGGGCTTCCCGGCGGGCCGCTGGTCGGAGCGGCCGGCCTGCTCGCGCTCATCGCCGCCGCCGTCGCCGGGCTGCGGGCGGCGGCG
>NZ_JBFATR010000034.1:0-74786 GCF_040678395.1 Streptomyces sp. NPDC052687
GGCCTGGCGCGCGCTGCTCGGCGCGGCCGGCCGCCGCACGGTCCTGGACCCGGCCGGCTCGTTCCTGCTGGTCGGCGGGGTCGCCGTGGTGGCCTGCTCGGGCTGGTTCAGCCCGCCGCTCGCGGTTCCCGTCCTCGGGGCCGTCGCGGCGGCGGCCGTCGCCGTGGAGGAGCGGTACCGGCGCCGCTGACCCGCGGTGCCTCTCAGCAAGGGCGGCGCGCCCTGAGCGCCGTACCTCTCTCTGTCATGCCCTTGGCAACCCGTCCCGTACGGAAAGGAAAGGCCATGTCCCCGATCCCCCGCAGGTCCCTCCTCAAGGCGGCCGCCGTCGCCGGCGCCGCCGCCCAGTTCAGCTGGGCGCTGGGGGCGCAGGACGCCGCGGCCGCGCCCGGAGCCGAGACCGCCGACGCGGAACCGGTCGTCCTGGACTGGCTGGAGGACGGCGGCCTCGGCGCCGCGCCCGGCTCCACCCTCGGCGTCCCCTGGCCCAAGGGCGCCTACCGGGAGGACCAGACCTTCGCCCTCAGCGACGAGAAGGGCACGGCCGTCCCCGTGCAGTCCTGGCCGATCGCCTACTGGCCGGACGGCTCCCTGAAGTGGACCGCACACGCCGTCAGCTCCGGCACCGGCAAGCTCACCCTGACCGCCGGCGAGCCCGCCGCCCCGGAGAAGAAGGTCACCGTCGACCAGGGCGGCGGCACCATCGACGTCTCCACCGGCGTCATCACCGCGAGGATCGGCAAGTCCGGCTCCACCCTGGTCAAGTCCGTCACCCGCGGCGCCACCGAGATCGCGAAGAACGGCCGTCTCGTCCTGCTGCGCCAGCCGGAGATCGAGGACGGCGACCAGGGCACGGTCAAGTACGAGCGGTTCGACAGCGCCATCTCCGAGGTGAAGGTCGAGCAGGACGGCCCGGTCCGCGCGGTCGTCCGCATCGACGGCAAGCACCGCAAGGGCGACCGGAGCTGGCTGCCGTTCTCCATCCGCCTCTACTTCTACGCGGGCGGCGACTCCTTCCGCATGGTGCACACCGTCACCTACGACGGCACCCAGGAACCCGGCAAGGCGAGCGGCGACTTCATCCGCGGCATCGGCGTCCGCTTCACCGTGCCGATGCGCGACCAGTCGTACGACCGCCACATCCGCATCGGCGGCGAGGGCACCGGCATGCTCCGCGAGGCCGTCAAGGGCATCACCGGACTGCGCCGCGACCCCGGCCAGGCGGTGCAGGCGGCGCAGTACGAGGGCAGGAAGCTGCCCGACCCGTCCACCTGGGACCAGCGGGTCACCACCCGACTCCAGTACATCCCCGAGTGGGGCGACTACACCCTCTCCCAGCTCTCCGCCGACGGCTTCACCGTGCGCAAGCGCACCAAGAAGGGCCACGGCTGGATCGCCGCGGGCGGCGGCCGGCGCGCCTGTGGCTTCGGCTACGTCGGCGGCGTGAGCGGCGGACTCTCCTTCGGGCTGCGCGACTTCTGGGAGAAGTTCCCCGCCCAGCTCGACATCCGCGACGCCCACACCGACGAGGCCCAGGTCACCCTCTGGCTCTGGTCGCCCGAGGCGCAGCCCATGGACCTGCGCTTCTACCACGACGGCCTCGGCCAGGACACCTACCCCGAGCAGCTCGAAGGCCTCAACATCACCTACGAGGACTACGAGACCGGCTTCGGCACCCCGTACGGCATCGCCCGCACCTCCGAACTCCTCTTCTGGGCCAACGAGTCCACCCCGAGCGCCGACCGGCTCGCCGAGCAGATCGAGGCCGTCCGCGTCCTGCCCCAGCTGGCCGCCCCGCCCCAGCAGCTCATCAAGGCCGGTGTGTTCGGCAAGGGCCTGTACGCCGAGCCCGACCGCTCCACCCCCGCCAAGGCGAAGATCGAGGACCACCTCGACTTCCTCTTCACCTACTACAAGGACCAGGTGGAGATGCGCCGGTGGTACGGCTTCTGGGACTACGGCGACATCATGCACACCTACGACACCGTCCGGCACCAGTGGCGCTACGACGTCGGCGGCTACGCCTGGGACAACTCCGAGCTGTCGCCCGACCTGTGGCTCTGGTACGCGTACCTGCGCTCCGGCCGCGCCGACATCTTCCGCTTCGCCGAGGCCATGACCCGCCACACCGGCGAGGTCGACGTCTACCACCTCGGCAAGTGGGCCGGCCTCGGCACCCGGCACGGCGTCCAGCACTACGCCGACAGCGCCAAGCAGCAGCGCATCGCCAACACCACCTACCGCCGCTACTACTACTTCCTCACCGCCGACGAACGCGTCGGCGACCTCATGCACGCCAACGTCGACTCCGACGAGACCTTCCTCGTCCTCGACCCCATCCGCAAGATCCGCACCGAGCCCTACACGCCCGACCGGCACGCCCTGTCGATCGGCTTCGGCACCGACTGGAGCGGCCTGGTCTCGGCGTGGCTCACCGAGTGGGAGCGCAAGGGACCGAAGTGGGAGAAGGCGAAGGCGCGGGTGCTGTCGACGATGGAGACCATCGCCGCCCAGCCCAACGGCTTCGTCCAGGGCACCGGCCTGTACGACCTGGACACCGGCCGGTTCGCCATCGCCGACAAGCCGGTCGTCGGGGTCTCGCACCTCTCCGCCGTCTTCGGCCTGAACGAACTGTGCGCCGAACTCATCGACCTCGTCGACATGCCCGAGTTCAACGAGGCCTACTTCGACTACTGCCGCTACTTCAACGCCACCAAGGCCGAACAGGCCGCCCGCTACGGCTCCCACTTCGGCAGCCTGATCCTGTTCCAGGGCCACTCCCGCCTCGACGCCTACGCGGCCGTCAAGACCGGCGACGCGAAACTCGCCCAGCGGGCCTGGGAGAAGTTCTACAACTCCGACGGCTACAAGGAGTCCGCGCCCTGGAAGACCGAGAAGGTCAGCGGGCCCATGGCCCTCGTCGAGGGCAGCGAGGCCACCTGGGTGTCCACCAACGACACCGCGCTGTACGGCCTCGCCGCCATCGAGAACCTGGCCCTCCTCGGCGACCGGATGCCCGCGTAGCCGGCTAGGTCATCCTGCCCAGCGTCTCCCGCACCCGCCGCACGTCCCGCAGCCGCTGCTCGTACGTCGCCCCGAGCGCGAGCAGCAGCAGACCGGCGAGCGCGGGCGGCGCCCAGCGGGGAAGGGCCCCCGCCACCTGCACGAGATACGGGGCCAGCTCGTGCAGGGTCACCAGGGCGAGCACCGAGCCGCCCAGCACCAGCGGCGCCTGGAGGTGGTGGCGGGCACCGGCCAGGGTCACCAGCAGCGCCCCCGCGCCCAGCAGCAGGGGGCGCTGCCAGTGCGCGTCGCCCCAGGCCGCGAGCAGGCTCGGCAGCAGCGCGGCGGCGAGGCCGGGGCCGTACGCCGTCCAGGACGACGCCCGCGGGTCGCGGCGCCGGCGCACCGCGCCCACCAGCAGCGCGGGGACGGCCACCGGCAGCGCGTACGCCTCCGGGACGGTCACCTCCCAGGCCGCCAGCCGCACCCACGCGGCCGCCACGAACAGCACGGCGGCGGCATGTCCGACGGGGCGGCGGTCCGGCCGTACGGCCACACCCGCGGCGATCACACCCACCAGGGCCAGCACCAGCGCCAGCATCGGCGCGTCCGTCACCGCCAGACCGAGCGCGACGAGCGCCGCGACCGCCCCCGCCACCTCGGTGACCGGCCGCGTCACGCCCTCGGCGCGCGGCGCCCACAGCGCCGCCGCCACCGGAACCAGCAGCACCGCGGGCGCGGTGTGCGACGGCTGCCAGTCCAGCGCGGCGCCCGTCGCGACGGCCAGCGCGGTGGCGTGTCCGGCCGCCGCCGCGGCGGGCACCGGCCGGCGGGCGGCGACCGCCCACCCGGCGGTGAGCAGGGCGAACACCGTCAGGGTGGCCGGCTCGGAGGCCAGGGCGAGCAGCGCGAGGACGAGCGAGGTGATCAGCGCGAGCACGGTCGGCACCAGGCGCCTCATCGCCAGGAGCACCGCCGTCGTCAGGACCAGGACCGCCAGCGTCACGGCGTAGGGCAGCCGGAGCACCGGAGGCAGGCTCACCGCCGCCGCCCAGACCAGCACCCACGCGGCGTCCAGGGCACGCGCCCGCCACGCGGCGTTGCGCACCCACCCCACCAGGACCGCGGCGACCACGGCCGGCAGCAGGGGCGCCGTCACGCCGCCCGGCGGCCACGGCAGGTCGGCCGTCACCGCCGCCCGCGCGTCGGCGGGCGCCCCCGACCACACGCGCGCTGCCCAGCCCAGAGGACCGAGCAGCGACACGGCGACCACGGGAAGGGCCGCCGACACGGCCAGCCCCTGCACCGCGCCGGACGCCCAGCCCAGGCCCCGGCGCACCACCTCGGGCAGCCGGTCCGCCCGCACCAGGGCGAGCAGGCCCACACCGAGCAGCAGATGGACCGGCGCGGTCCACTCGCCGGGCAGCACCGTCCGCGGCACCGCGCCGAGCGCGGCCACCGCCAGCACGCCCGCCGCGACGGCGTTGCCCAGCGCGGCCTCCGGGCGCGGTGCCCGCGCCCCCGCCAGCGCGAGAGCCGCGGCCGTCAGCAGCAGGACCGCCGCGCGGGCGGCCGCACCGGGACCGGGGGCCGTCCACGCCAGCGCACCAGCCGCCAGCGCACCCCAGCCGCCCAGCACATACGCGCCCACGGCGGCGACGAGCCGCACGGGCCCGCCGGTCGTCCGCAGCGCCACCGCCGCGTCGGCCGCCGCCGTCAGCAGCAGCGCCGCCACGGTCCCGAAGGTGCCCGTCCCGGCCGCCACCGCCGCCAGGGGCAGCGGCAGCTGGGCCGCGCACAGGGCGGCCGGCCGGGGCAGCACCAGCGGCCGGCCGGTCAGCCGGGCGAGCAGCACGCCGTACGCCGCCCAGAGTGCCGCCAAGGCCGCCGCGGCGGCCGCCGCGTAACCCGTCGGGTCCGCCGCGGTGAGCGCCGCCGCGTGCAGCGCGTACGCGTCCAGCACCGTCAGCGCCAGGCCCACGCCCGCCACCGACTCGGCCGTCGAGCGCAGCCCCCGCCGCAGCAGGGGCACGGGGGCCGCCAGCGCCGCCGCCGTGACCGCGCCGAGCACCGCGGCCCGCCCCGCGATCCCCAGATGGCCCCAGCTGACCAGCGTGAACGCCGTCGCCGCGAGGGCGAGCAGCACCCCGCCCAGCAGGAGCAGCACGTTCTGGACGCGGGGCGCGGACGCCTCCGGGCGGGGCGGGGCGGCGGCCGGCACGGGCCGCACCGGCTGGAGCTGCGACAGCAGCCAGCCGCGACGCGCCAGCAACTGGGCGCGCCGGGCGTCCAGTCGGTGCAGCTCGGCGTCGACGAGCCGCAACTCCTCGGCAGGGGGCGGAAGGCGGGTCATGGCTGTGGAGTGTGGCGCCCGTCACGCCGGCCGCGCATGAGTGCGCGTACTCAGAACGTACTCAGAGCGGATACACCTGCCTGAGCAGGACAGACTCCGTGCATGGACTGGACCCACCACCGCTTTTGCACCCTGTGGCGGCTGGCCGCCCCGCCCGACGCCGTGTACGCCGTCCTGGAACGGGCCGAGGACTACCCCCGCTGGTGGCCGCAGGTGCGCGAGGCGACCCGGCTCGACGACCGCACGGGGAGGATGCGGATCCGCTCCTTCCTGCCGTACGACCTCACCTTCACCGTCCGCGAGGTGCGCCGCGACCCGGCGGCCGGGGTGCTCCGGGCGGAGCTGTCCGGCGACATCGACGGGTGGTCGCGGTGGACGGTCACCGCGCACGGCACCGGCAGCCTCGTGCGCTACGACCAGGAGGTCCGGGTGCGCAAGGCGCTGCTGCGGCGGCTCGCGGTGCCGGGGCGGCCGTTCTTCCGCGCCAACCACCGGCTGATGATGCGCGCCGGGCGGCGCGGGCTCGCGGCCCGCCTGGAAGCGGTTTGAAGGAACGCCGCGGGGACCTGTATTGTTCAGTGCGTTCCCGGGCGATTAGCTCAGTGGGAGAGCGCTTCGTTCACACCGAAGAGGTCACTGGTTCGAACCCAGTATCGCCCACCGGGAGAGGCCGGTCCGCAGCAGCGGACCGGCTTTTTTCATGGGCGCGTGCCATGGGTCACGCGGCCGCCGCCGGCAGGTCCGGGCGCAGCGGCCACGCCGGGTCCACCGGTTCCTCGCTGCCGTTGCGCGCGAACCACGTCTGGAGCCCGCGCGCCTGCGCCGCGTGCCACACCGCTTGCAGCGTGTGCAGCTCGGCGGGGGAGAGGCGTTCCAGCCGGGACGCGAAACGCCGCCCGACCGCCCGGACCACGTCCAGCGCCGCCTGCGCGTCCGCCGCCGCGTCATGGGCGCCGTCCAGCACCACGCCGTACTGCGCGCACAGATCGGTCAGCGTGCGGCGGCCCTTGCGGTAGCGGTCCAGATGCTTGTCGAGCACCCGCGGGTCCAGGACCAGCAGCGGTGTCGACTCGAACCAGCGGGCCAGCGACGAGGCCCGGTGCCGGCGCAGCTCACGGTCGAGCAGCGTCAGATCGAACGGCGCGTTCATCACCACCAGCGGGCGGCCCCGCGCGGCCTGTTCGTGCAGCCCCATGGCTATCTCCTGCATCACCGGCGCCGGCCAGCGGCCGTTGCGCGCCAGGTGATCCTCCGTCAGTCCGTGCACCGCCGTCGCCTCGGCGGGCACCGGCACCCCCGGATTCACCAGCCAGCGGCTCACCCGTGGCCGGGTGCCCGGCGCGTCCTGCACGACGAGAGCGGCCGACACGATCCGGTCGCTCTCCACGTCCACGCCCGTCGTCTCCGTGTCGAATGCCGCCAGGGGGCCCTCGTACCAGCACGTCATCCCAATCCAACTCCTCGCTCACCGACGGCAGCTGACGTTCCGTCTCCTGCCGGTTCGGTGATACCCGGGCCGTTTGCGCCGTACGCCGGGAGGAGACAACACGGATACGAGTCCGTGCGGTTGAGGCGAAACGAGCCCTCGCGCGGGCACAACACGTTGCTGGGAAGGCTGTTGGCCATGGCGATAGCGCAGCCCGAGCGGGGCGGGCTGCTGCCCGGCCGCGTGGGCCCCCCTCGCGGTTCCCTCGCCACCACCGCGTGCATGGAGACCCTGCAGGTGGCCTATCTGCACGCGGTCGCCGCGGCGGCTGGCTGCTCGCTCTCCCAGCCCTTCCCCGACAACGGCATCGACTGGCACGTCAGCCACAGCGCGCCCGGACACACCGTCGACGACGAGGTCACCATCAAGGTGCAGCTCAAGGCGACCTACCAGGTCGCGCCGGATCCGCCCGGCCGCTCCTTCTCCTTCACCCTGGACAACGCCCACCTGGCGAAGCTCGCCCGCACCCCCGTCTCGGTGCACAAGATCCTCGTGGTGATGCTCGTGCCCAGGTCCCAGGACGACTGGCTGCGCGCCGGCCACGACCGCCTCGACCTCAGGCACTGCTGCTACTGGGTCAACCTCGCCGGACACCCCGTCACGGGCCGGCACCGCACCACCGTACGGATCCCCACCGCACGCATCTTCGACGACCGGGCGCTGTGCGAGATCATGACGCGGGTCGGGACCGGAGGCAGACCATGACCCACCGCCCGCTCGACGAGCCCCTGCGGCCGGTCCGGCCGCATCCCGAGGCCCGCTGGGACCAGCCGCCCGAGCCCGGCCGCGTCGACCCCGCCGTGCTCGCCGCCCTGCTGCACCGGCACGGCTGGCAGCGCCGCGGCGGCGCCCCCGGACGCTACGGCCGCTGGACCCCGCCCGGCCCCGGTGCCGCGCGCACCAGCCTGCTCGTCCCCGACAGCCGCGCCTTCCCGGACAGCGAGGACCTGCTCGGCGAGGCCCTCACCGCCCTCGCCCGGCTCGCCACCCCCGCCGCGCGCGAGGTGCTGGCCGGCCTCACCGTGCCCAGCGACGAGATCCGCTGGTGGCGGGACGTCCCCGGCGGACCCGCCGGCACCGGTCCGTGGACCGCCGAGGAACAGCTGCGCGCCGCCGCCCGCCGGACGCTGCTCGCCGCCGCGCTCGCCACCCGCGCGCGGGCCGGCTACCACGGCGCCCGGCACCGCCGCGCCGCCGCCGGCCTCCTGGCGAACGTCCTGGTCGGCCCCGCGGCCGGCGGGCGCCGGCTGACCGCCTTCGTGCCCGTCGCCACCGGCCGCCCGCTCGCCGTACGCCTCCACCAGGCGCTCTACGCCACCCGCGAGGCCATCGACTACCGACGCGCCACCGGCGCCATGGACGCCTTCGACGGCGCCGTCGAAGCGGGCGTCAGCCGCGAGCTCACCGAGGCGCTGATCAGCCTGGTCCACGGCACCGAGGGCGCCCGGGTCGCCGTCGCGTGGGCGCCCGCCGCCGGCACCCCCGAGGGCGCGGTCGCCTCCGCCGAGGCCGTCGAGTTCTCGCCCGGCGACCTGACCGTGCTGCGCGAGGCCGGGGCCCGCTACCGCGGCGCCGAACCCTCCGTGCCGGTGTCGGTCACCGGGGCCGTCGTGCGCATGCACCGCTCCGGGCCGCGCGGCGCGGGCACCGTACGGCTGCGGGTGCTCGCCGGGGCCGACGTGCCGCACATCCGGCTCACCCTCGACGAGGAGGACTACCGCGTCGCCGGGCACGCCCACCTGGCCGGCGTGCCCGTGCGGGTGCGCGGGCGGCTGGAGAGCCGCGGCGGCTTCCGCCGGCTGACCGCGGCGTCCGCCGTCGTGCCGGTGCGGGTGGACGAAGGGGAGCGCGACCGGCTGATGAAGTCGCTCCAGGAGCACCTGGACTTCTTCGGGGAGGCGTGCGGCCAGGACACCTGCGGCGGGGGCTGATTTCGCCTGCGAGGTCGAAGGCTCGGTACGATCCTGTCCTGCGCGCGCTCTCGGTATGGCGCCGCATCCACCTTCAGTCAGGAGAGACCGGTGTCAGACGTCCGTGTGATCATCCAACGCGATTCCGAGCGGGAAGAGCGCGTGGTGACGACGGGCACTACGGCCGCCGACCTCTTCGCCGGCGAGCGCTCGATCATCGCCGCGCGCGTGGGCGGCGAGCTCAAGGACCTTTCGTACGTGCTCTCCGACGGCGACGAGGTCGAGGGCGTCGAGATCTCCTCCGAGGACGGCCTGAACATCCTGCGCCACTCCACCGCGCACGTCATGGCGCAGGCCGTGCAGGAGCTCTTCCCCGAGGCGAAGCTGGGCATCGGCCCGCCCGTCAAGGACGGCTTCTACTACGACTTCGACGTCGAGAAGCCGTTCACGCCCGAGGATCTCAAGGCCATCGAGAAGAAGATGCAGGAGATCCAGAAGCGCGGGCAGAAGTTCGCCCGTCGCGTCGTCACCGACGAGGCCGCCCGCGAGGAGCTGGCGAACGAGCCGTACAAGCTGGAGCTGATCGGCCTCAAGGGCTCCGCGTCCAGCGACGACGGCGCGGACGTCGAGGTCGGCGCCGGCGAGCTGACGATCTACGACAACCTGGACGCCAAGACCGGCGAGCTGTGCTGGAAGGACCTCTGCCGCGGTCCCCACCTGCCCTCCACCCGGCTCATCCCCGCGTTCAAGCTGATGCGCAACGCCGCCGCCTACTGGCGCGGCAGCGAGAAGAACCCCATGCTCCAGCGCATCTACGGCACCGCCTGGCCGTCCAAGGACGAGCTGAAGCAGTACCTGGACTTCCTCGCCGAGGCCGAGAAGCGCGACCACCGCAAGCTGGGCAGCGAGCTGGACCTGTTCTCCATCCCGGAGCAGATCGGCTCCGGCCTCGCCGTCTTCCACCCCAAGGGCGGCATCATCCGCCGGGTCATGGAGGACTACTCGCGCAAGCGGCACGAGGAGGCGGGCTACGAGTTCGTCTACACCCCGCACGCGACCAAGGGGAAGCTCTTCGAGACGTCCGGCCACCTCGACTGGTACGCCGAGGGCATGTACCCGCCCATGCAGCTCGACGAGGGCGTGGACTACTACCTCAAGCCCATGAACTGCCCGATGCACAACCTGATCTTCGACGCGCGCGGCCGGTCGTACCGTGAACTGCCGCTGCGCCTGTTCGAGTTCGGGACCGTGTACCGGTACGAGAAGTCGGGCGTCGTGCACGGCCTGACCCGTGCGCGCGGCTTCACCCAGGACGACGCGCACATCTACTGCACGCGCGAGCAGATGTCCGACGAGCTCGACAAGCTGCTCACCTTCGTCCTCGACCTGCTGCGCGACTACGGCCTGACCGACTTCTACCTGGAGCTGTCCACCAAGGACCCGGAGAAGTTCGTCGGCTCCGACGAGGTCTGGGAGGAGGCGACCGAGACGCTGCGCCAGGTCGCCGAGAAGCAGGGCCTGCCGCTGGTCCCGGACCCGGGCGGCGCCGCCTTCTACGGGCCGAAGATCTCCGTCCAGGCCAAGGACGCCATCGGCCGGACCTGGCAGATGTCGACCATCCAGCTCGACTTCAATCTGCCGGAGCGGTTCGACCTGGAGTACACCGCCGCCGACGGCACCAAGCAGCGGCCGGTCATGATCCACCGGGCCCTGTTCGGCTCCATCGAGCGCTTCTTCGCCGTGCTGCTGGAGCACTACGCGGGCGCGTTCCCGGCGTGGCTGGCGCCGGTGCAGGCGATCGGCATCCCGATCGGTGACGCCCACGTCGAATACCTGGAGAAGTTCGCCGCCGCCGCCAAGAAGAAGGGCCTGCGCGTCGAGGTCGACTCCTCGTCCGACCGGATGCAGAAGAAGATCCGCAACGCCCAGAAGCAGAAGGTGCCCTTCATGGTCATCGCGGGCGACGAGGACATGTCGAACGGCTCGGTGTCCTTCCGCTACCGCGACGGCTCCCAGGAGAACGGCATCCCGTTCGACGAGGCCATCGCGAAGATCGTGAAGGTCGTGGAGGAGCGGACCCAGGTCTGATCCGGCGACCGGGCCCGGCCCGGCGTTCTCAGGAGGCCCCCGGGCTCACCCCGGGGGCCTCTCGTCGTCCTCGCGGGAGAACACCTGGATCAGCCACGACGAGAACGAGCCCGTCACCGCGCCGAGCAGCGCCAGGCCGCAGGCCATCAGGCCCACCGCGATGACCCGCCCCAGCGGCGTGACGGGCGCGACATCGCCGTACCCCACGGTCGCCAGCGTGGCGCAGGTCCACCACACCGCGTCGCCGAAGGTCCGGATCGTGGCGTGCGGCGCCGTGTGCTCGTGGTGGTACACCGCCAGCGCGCCGGTGAAGCCGAGCAGGGCCACGGACAGGCCGGCGTACACGATCACCCGCAGATGCAGCGCGAGCCGCGGACGCCCGTGGCGGCGCTGCACGGCCTCGTACGTCTTGACCACCCGCACCGGCCGCAGCAAGGGCAGCGCCACGACCACGGCGTCCAGCCAGTGCCCGCGCACGAACGCCCGGCCCTGCCCGCTGAGCCGCCACCGCACGGCGTAGTCGACGACGAACAGCGCCCAGACCGCACAGGTCACCGCCAGGCACACGGCCCGCCAGGGCCCGGCGAGGCCGTCCCCGAGGATCCGGGCCGCGTACGAGCCGAGGAAGAGCAGCGATCCCGCGGCGAGCGGGAGCGCGGTGCGCTGTTCCCACTCCGCCAGCCTGCTGTCGTCGTGCACCGGCCCAGCTTCGCCCGGGACGTCGTCGGCGCAGCCCCGGCGACACGCCGCGAACGGGCGAAGCCATATGCTGCACTGCATGACGAGTGAGCCGGAGCAGCAGATCGGAGTCGGGACGCAGGACGCGTTCCAGCGCCTGTGGACGCCCCACCGGATGGCCTACATCCAGGGCGAGAACAAGCCGACCGGTCCCGGAGCCGGTGACGGTTGTCCCTTCTGCTCCATCCCGGCCAAGTCCGACGAGGACGGGCTGATCGTCCGCCGTGGTGAGCAGGTGTACGCGGTGCTGAACCTGTACCCGTACAACGGTGGCCATCTGATGACCGTGCCGTACCGCCATGTCGCCGACTACACGGAGCTGACGGCCGCCGAGACGGCGGAGCTGGCCGAGCTGACCAAGCAGGCGATGACGGCGCTGCGCACCGCGTCCGGGGCGCACGGCTTCAACATCGGCATGAACCAGGGCTCGGTGGCCGGCGCGGGCATCGCCGCGCATCTCCACCAGCACATCGTGCCCCGGTGGGGCGGCGACACGAACTTCATGCCGGTCGTCGGTCACACCAAGGTGCTGCCGCAGCTCCTGGCGGACACCCGCACGATGCTGGCGCAGGCCTGGCCTTCCTGAGCCGTCCCCGCGCGGTGCCCTCGGATGCTCCCGAGTCCCCGGATGACCGGAGCTTCCGGATGACCGGAGCTCCCGGATGACCGGAGCCCCCGGGTGTCCGGGGGCTCCGGGCGTCCGAGGGGGCACCGTCACGCGTCGTAGACGTCCGCCTTGCGCGGTGACGGGTCCTGCACCGCCGTGCTGAGGAAGGCGGAGCGGGAGCCGAACTTCTCCGTGTCCACGCCGTTCTCCTTCAGCACCTTGATCGCCGCCGCGTGCACCACGCGGAGCACCGGGGTCGCGGCGCGCAGCGCGTCGTCGGCCATGAAGCGGTGGCGCCAGGGCTGGTCGGCCCAGGCGTGCCGCAGACCGAACGGCTCGGGCAGGGCTATCGAGCCGCCCAGCCAGTTCAGCAGCGGGGGGTACCAGGTGATCGGCGCGCGGACGGCGAGCCGGACCACCTCGTCGCTGTTGACCAGCGGCAGCTTCACCGTGCGCGACTCCCACGGCTTGAGCGACTTGGTGACCGACTTGGTGGGCGCCTCGGACTTGGTGGTGAACAGGCCGTTCACCGGGCCCAGGGCGTGGCCGGTGACCTCGATGCGCAAGGTGGCGTGCAGCACGGTGACGGTGATCAGCATGGTGAGCACCAGCTGGCCGTCCCACAGCGTCCACTGGACGCCGAGGTAGTGCCGGTCGCCGGCGCCGAACTGCTGCTTGTTGCAGATCTCCTGTATGGCGTGCGGCTTGACCTGGTAGGCCTCCACGTCGGTGCCCTCCGGCCGGGAGACCGCCTTGGCGTTCTCACCGATCGGGGTCACGATCCAGTGCCGTATCGACGGGGCCGGGAACCCGCCCGTGTTCAGCGGGCCGCGCTCCAGCATGCGCAGCTGGTCGTGGATCGACCGTATGACGTCCCAGCTGCGGAAGGGGTGGATCTCGCGGTCGGGGTGGGCCGGGACCAGCTCCTCGGCGAGCTGCCAGGAGCCCCAGCGGGTGCCCATGCCGAGGATGCCCTTGGGGCCGGCGTAGAACACCGAGTTCGACTGCTGTTCGGCGCTGAGCTTGGCCAGGGACTGGCGCAGCTGCTCGGCGGCGGTCTCGCCGGGGCTGCTGGGCACCGCCTCGGGCACCTTGGCGCCGACGCTGCTGCCCGACAGCAGGCCGTCCCAGCGGTCCCTGAGGTCCTTCGCGGTGCGCTCGCAGACCTGCTTTGCCCAGAACCAGCCGACGACCGGAGCGACGACCGCCGCGCGCGCGTACCAGCCCCAGAAGCCGCCGAACGGCAGCCGGATCAGCGCGATCACGGCGAGCGCGCCGACGGCGACCAGCAGGACGGTGGCCGCGGCGGAGACCCGCTTGTTGTCCCCCTTGGCCATGGTGGAGCGCAGCTGGAAGACCAGCAGCCACACCAGGAGGCCGGGCAGGAAGACCAGACCGCACAGCGCCGTGATCGCGGTCAGCTTGTTGTCGCGCTCACGCCGGATGCGGTTGGCGGCCAGGCAGTGCTCGACGACCACCTGGGGCTGGGTGCCGAAGGACTGGATGAGCGGCTTGCGCCCGCTGCCCAGCATCCGGTCGACCACCGCGCGGGAGAACGCCTCGCCGAGGTTCGGCTTGAACAGGGCGAGCTTGCCGGGGTTCACGGTCGACTGGTGCCACTCGTTGTCGGCCTTCTTGATGTCCTCCACGGGGTTGTCCCGATAGGCCGCCGAGGCCAGCGCGAACGTCGCCGTCTGGCCTTCGTCGCCCGTGCGCGGCACCTGCGGCCCGAAGGTGTCCGCGTAACCGCTGTCAACGGTCATTCCCGCCCCCACTCGCCACGAACTGTCGTCCTGCGGCCTTCCCGACTTCCCTGCTTCGCACACCTGTTGATCAGGTCATCAGCGTATCCGCAGGCACCGACATTCGTCGGCGGACGGCCGAAGCCGCCCGCCGATCCGGCAGGGAAGCACCCCCACAGGCCACTTGGGCCTCCGGTGCCTCAACTAGGAGGCGGCCCGCTCCTGTTCGCGGAGGCGTTCGGCGATCTGCGCCGGCATGGGCTCGTGCCGGGCGTACCGGCGGTCGAACCGCGCGGTGCCGTGGGACAGGGAGCGCAGATCGATCGCGTACCGTCCGATCTCGATCTCGGGCACCTCGGCGCGCACCAGCGTGCGCCCCCCGGGCGCCTGCTCGGTGCCCAGCAGCCGGCCGCGCCGCCCGGACAGGTCGCTCATCACGGCGCCCACGTACTCGTCGCCGACCAGGACGCTCACCTCGGCCACCGGCTCCAGCAGATGGATCCTCGCGTCGGCGGCGGCCTCCCGCAGCGCGAGCGCGCCGGCCGTCTGGAAGGCGGCGTCGGAGGAGTCCACGGAGTGCGCCTTGCCGTCGAGCAGGGTCACCCGGACGTCGATGAGCGGGTGGCCGGCGGCGACGCCCTTGGCGGCCTGCGCGCGTACGCCCTTCTCCACGGACGGGATGAACTGGCGCGGCACGGCACCGCCGACGACCTTGTCGACGAACTCGATGCCGGAGCCGCCCGGCAGCGGCTCGACCTCGATCTCGCAGATCGCGTACTGCCCGTGCCCGCCGGACTGCTTCACATGCCGTCCGCGCCCGGCCGCCTTCGTCGCGAACGTCTCGCGCAGGGAGACCCGGTGCGGTACGACGTCGACCTGGACGCCGTAGCGGCTGCGCAGCCGTTCCAGGGCGACGTCCGCGTGGGCCTCGCCCAGGCACCACAGCACCACCTGGTGGGTGTCCTGGTTCTGCTCCAGCCGCATGGTGGGGTCCTCGGCAACCAGCCGGGCCAGGCCCTGGGAGAGCTTGTCCTCGTCGGCCTTGCTGTGCGCCTGGATGGCGAGCGGCAGCAGCGGGTCGGGCATCCGCCAGGGCTCCATCAGGAGCGGGTCGTCCTTCGCGGACAGGGTGTCGCCGGTCTCCGCGCGGCCGAGCTTCGCCACGCACACCAGGTCACCGGCGACCGCGTGCGTGACCGGCCGCTGCTGTTTGCCGAACGGCACGGACAGCGCGCCGACGCGCTCGTCGACGTCGTGGTCCTCGTGGCCGCGGTCGGCGAGGCCGTGCCCGGAGACGTGGACGGTCTGGTCGGGGCGCAGGGTGCCGGAGAAGATCCGCACCAGGGAGACGCGGCCGACGTACGGGTCGGAGGAGGTCTTGACGACCTCGGCGACCAGCGGCCCGTCGACGTCGCACGGCTTCAGCTCGCGGGGCCGGCCGTCGAGGGTGGTGACCGCGGGGGTGGGGTGCTCGAACGGGGTGGGGAACCCGCGCGTGATCAGTTCGAGCAGCTCGACCGTGCCGATGCCCTGGCGGGCGCCCCCGGCGGCCGGCGCCGCGGCCAGGACGGGGTGGAAGGTGCCCCGGGCCACGGCCCGCTCCAGGTCCTCGATCAGCGTCTTGAGGTCGATCTCCTCGCCGCCGAGGTAGCGGTCCATGAGGGTCTCGTCCTCGCTCTCGGCGATGATCCCCTCGATGAGCCGGTTGCGGGCCTCGGCGATCATCGGCAGCTGGTCCTCGCCCGGCTCGGATTCCTTGCGCTCGCCGCTCGCGTAGTCGAACAGCTTCTGCGACAGCAGCCCGATCAGCCCGGCCACGGGACGGTGCCCGTCCGGTGCCTCGGGGCCGTGCAGCGGCAGGTACAGCGGCAGCACGGCGTCGGGGTCGTCGCCGCCGAACGCCTCGGCACAGATTCGCGTCATCTCCTCGAAGTCCGCGCGGGCGGCCTCCAGGTGGGTGACGACGATCGCGCGGGGCATGCCGACGGCCGCGCACTCCTCCCAGACCATGCGGGTGGAGCCGTCCACGCCGTCGGAGGCGGAGACGACGAAGAGGGCCGCGTCCGCCGCACGCAGACCGGCCCGCAGTTCCCCGACGAAGTCGGCGTAACCGGGGGTGTCGAGGAGGTTGATCTTGATCCCGTCCCATTCGACGGGCACCAGCGAGAGCTGCACCGAGCGCTGCTGGCGGTGCTCGATCTCGTCGTAGTCGGAGACGGTGCCGCCGTCCTCCACGCGGCCCGCCCGGTTCACCGCTCCCGCGGTCAGCGCGAGAGCCTCCACCAGCGTCGTCTTGCCCGATCCGGAGTGGCCGACCAGCACCACATTCCGTACGGACGCGGGGTGGTCGGCCGCCGTAGCCCTGCCGGCGGCTCCGGAGTGTACGTTCGTCTTGTCGCCCATGATCCTGCCTCCCGTGCACGGTGAGGTCACTGTGGGCGCGGACACGCGGGGGCCGCGTGTTGGGCGGCTCCGGCGACGCCCGCGATGCTTCGAGCTTTCCACTCCCGTCACGGCGCGTCCATACGAGCGACCGCGACCCGTCGCCGGCGCCGGCCGCGGGTCGTTCGCCGGACGCCACGGCGGGTGCGGGTGCCCGCCCGTCGCCCGCACGCGCGCGTGGCTACGATGGGCCAGCCGGTGGCCAGCAGGGGCCGCACGGCGACACCGACCCTCGGGAAGGCCATGCTGAACAAGTACGCGCGTGCATTCTTCACGCGTGTTCTCACACCGTTCGCCGCGTTTCTCATCCGCCGGGGCGTGAGCCCGGACACGGTCACGCTGATCGGCACCGCCGGTGTGGTCGCGGGTGCGCTGGTCTTCTACCCCCGGGGTGAGTTCTTCTGGGGCACGGTCGTGATCACGCTGTTCGTCTTCTCCGACCTGGTCGACGGGAACATGGCCCGCCAGCTGGGCCGCTCCAGCCGCTGGGGCGCCTTCCTGGACTCCACCCTGGACCGGGTCGCCGACGGCGCGATCTTCGGTGGCTTCGCCCTGTGGTACGCGGGCGGCGGCCACGACAACATCCTGTGCGCGGTGTCGATCTTCTGCCTGGCCAGCGGGCAGGTGGTGTCCTACACCAAGGCGCGCGGCGAGTCGATCGGGCTGCCGGTCGCCGTCAACGGGCTCGTCGAACGCGCAGAGCGGCTGGTGATCTCCCTGGTCGCGGCGGGCCTGGCGGGCCTGCACGCGTTCGGGGTGCCGGGCATCGACGTGCTGCTGCCGGTCGCGCTGTGGCTGGTCGCCGTGGGCAGCCTGGTCACCCTGGTGCAGCGGGTCGTCACGGTCCGCAGGGAGTCCGCGGAGGCGGAGGCGGCCGAGCGGGCCGAGACGGGCGAGACCGGCGAGACGGCTGAGACAGCCGAGACGGCCGAGCAGGCCGGGCCGGCCGCTCCTCAGGGACCGGCCGCTCCTCAGGGTCCGGAGAACGCCTCGCGGGGGAGTGAGGCGGCGACGTGAGCGTTCAGGACCGCCTGACGGACGCGCTGTACGGGCTCGGCTGGAGCACCGTGAAGAAGCTCCCCGAGCCGGTCGCGGTGCGCCTCGGCCGCACCATCGCCGACGTCGCCTGGAAGCAGCGCGGCAAGGGTGTGCTGCGGCTGGAGAGCAACTACGCGCGCGTGGTGCCCGACGCGAGCCCCGAGCAGCTGACGGAGCTGTCCCGCGCGGGCATGCGCTCGTACCTGCGCTACTGGATGGAGTCGTTCCGGCTCCCCGCGTGGAGCCCCGAGCGGATCGCGGCCGGCTTCGACCCCAAGGACCTGCACCACCTCACCGACGCCATCGCCGCCGGCAAGGGCGTCATCGCCGCCCTGCCGCACCTGGCCAACTGGGACCTGGCGGGCGCCTGGGTCACCACCAAGCTGAACATCCCGTTCACGACCGTCGCCGAGCGGCTGAAGCCGGAGACGCTCTACGACCGTTTCGTCGCCTACCGCGAAGGCCTCGGCATGGAGGTGCTGCCGCACAGCGGCGGCTCCGCCTTCGGTACGCTCGCCCGGCGGCTGCGCGACGGCGGGCTGGTCTGTCTGGTCGCCGACCGCGACCTGTCCGCGTCCGGCGTCGAGGTGACGTTCTTCGGCGACACCGCGCGGATGCCCGCCGGGCCCGCGCTGCTGGCCCAGCAGACCGGCGCGCTGCTGCTCCCGGTGACGCTCTGGTACGACGACTCGCCCGTCATGCGGGGACGGCTGCATCCCCCGATCGAGGTACCGCGGTCAGGTACCCGGGCCGAAAAGACGTCTGTGATGACACAGGCGCTGGCAGACGTCTTCGCCCAGGGAATCGCCGACCACCCGGAGGACTGGCACATGCTCCAGCGCTTGTGGCTCTCGGACCTCGACCCCGCGAAGGGGCCGTCGTGAGAATCGGCATCGTCTGCCCCTACTCGTGGGACGTGCCCGGCGGCGTCCAGTTCCACATCCGCGACCTCGCCGAGTACTTCATCCGCCTCGGCCACGAGGTGTCCGTCCTCGCCCCCGCCGACGACGACACCCCGCTGCCGCCGTACGTCGTCTCGGCGGGCCGCGCGGTGCCCGTGCCGTACAACGGCTCGGTGGCCCGGCTGAACTTCGGCTTCCTGTCGGCGGCGCGGGTGCGGCGGTGGCTGCACGACGGCGCGTTCGACGTGGTCCACATCCACGAGCCGACCTCCCCGTCGCTGGGCCTGCTGACCTGCTGGGCCGCGCAGGGGCCGATCGTGGCCACCTTCCACACCTCCAACCCGCGCTCCCGCGCGATGATCGCCGCGTACTCGATCCTGCAGGCGGCGCTGGAGAAGATCAGCGCGCGCATCGCGGTCAGCGAGTACGCCCGCCGCACCCTGGTGGAACACCTCGGCGGCGACGCGGTGGTGATCCCCAACGGCGTCGACGTCGAATTCTTCGCCAAGGCCGAACCGAACCCGGACTGGCAGGGCGACACGATCGGCTTCATCGGGCGCATCGACGAGCCCCGCAAGGGCCTGCCGGTGCTGATGCGGGCGCTGCCCCGGATCCTCGCCGAACGCCCGCGGACGCGGCTGCTGGTCGCGGGCCGCGGCGACGAGGAGGAGGCGGTGGCCTCGCTGCCGGCCGAGCTGCGCTCGCGCGTGGAGTTCCTCGGCATGGTCAGCGACGAGGACAAGGCGCGGCTGCTGCGCAGCGTCGACCTGTACGTCGCCCCCAACACCGGCGGCGAGAGCTTCGGCATCATCCTCGTCGAGGCCATGTCCGCCGGCGCCCCCGTCCTGGCCTCCGACCTCGACGCCTTCGCCCAGGTCCTCGACCAGGGCGAGGCGGGCGAACTGTTCGCCAACGAGGACGCGGACGCCCTCGCGGAGGCGGCCCTGCGGCTCCTGGGCGACCCGGCCCGCCGCGCGGAACTGAGCGCCCGCGGCAGCGCCCACGTCCGCCGCTTCGACTGGTCGACCGTCGGCGCGGACATCCTCTCCGTCTACGAGACGGTCACCGCTGGCGCGGCGGCAGTCGCGGCGGACGACGAGCCACCCGTCGCGGGCGGCAACGGCCTGCGCGCCCGCCTCCGGCTGGCCCGGGACTGAGCCGGGGGAGCGGCTGCGGGGGCGCTCCGCGGGGTCGTGGCTCACGGCGGACGGGACGCGCGGGAGGGACGGTCCGTGCGGAGCGGGGCGGCTGCGGGGGCGCACCGCGGGGTCGTCGGCTCACGGCGGACGGGCCGGGCGCGAGCGTAAGTGGATCCGTGCGGAGCGGGGACGGTGGCAGCGGACGACGACCCGCCTGTCGCGGGCGGCAACGGCCTGCGCGCCCGCCTCCGGCTGGCCCGGGACTGAGCCGAGGGGCGCGGGAGCGCCTGCTGGGACGGCGCCGCGAGGTCGTCGGCTCACGGTGGACGGGCGGGGCGCGACCCGGAGGCGACGGTCCGCGCGGGCGCGGCCGTCGCCGGGGGCGGGCTGGCTGGTGCGGGCTGTGCGGGGCAGCGAGGCTGCTTGGCCGGCCCTGTGACGCGGTCCGCCGACGGTGCGTGGGTACGGCCCGCCCGCCGGAACGGCTGGGTCGGCGCGCTGTGAGACAGACGGGGCACATGAAGGTGACCGGCCAGGTCCTTGGAGTGGTCCGCCGACGCGGCCTCGGGGCCGGGCGGCGGGCCAGGACGGTCGGCCCGCGCGGATGGCGCTGGCCGACTGGGCTGAGACCCGGACACGCGGGCTGAGACACCCCTGCGCGGAGTGAGACGCCCCTGCGTGGGCTGGGACGCCCGTGCGGACGGAGACGCGACAGGCGGCCCGAGATGTCCGCGCGCGGACTGAGGCGGCTGCGCGCGGCCGGACCGGGCGGCGTCGTGCGACCGTGTGCGGCACGGACTGAGACGTGGACACGCGGCTCGAGTTACCCCCGGCGGGCTGAGACGCCCCCCCCGGCGGGCTGAGACGCCCCCCCGCGGGCTGAGACGCCCCCGCGCGGACGGAGACGGGCACACGCGGACGGAGACGGGCACACGCGGACGGAGACGGGCACGCGCGCGGCCGAACCGGGCGGCGCTGTGGGACCGACTGGGACACGGGGCGGGCGTGAGGCCGGCGGGCCGCGCAGGCGCCGACGGGCGCCGTCCGCGCGCGTCGACGCGGGTCCGCCGGCCGGCTGCTGCACGGCCCTCTCAGCAGCCCCGGCGGCACTTCCCCACCAGCCACCACTGGCCGAACCCAGCTCCCCGGCAAGCCCGCCGGCAACCGTCACCGCAGGCCCCCCGCGCGAGCCCGCCGGCACCCCTCACCGCAGGACCCCCCGGCACCCGTCACCGCAGAACACCCGGCGGAGCCACACGCAGCGGCCCCGGTAGCCTTGCCGCCCGTGACCGAAACCCTCATCTGGATCCTCGTCGGCCTCATCGCGATCGGCCTGTATCTGAGCTGGACGGCCGGCCGCCTGGACCGGCTGCACGCCCGGATCGACGCCGCCCGTGCCGCGCTCGACGCGCAGCTGCTGCGCAGGGCTTCGGTGGCGCAGGAGCTGGCGACGTCCGGGGTGCTCGACCCGGCCGCCTCCATCGTGCTCTACGAGGCCGCGCACGCCGCCCGGCAGGCCGAGGAGGAGCACCGGGAGGTCGCCGAGAGCGAACTCAGCCAGGCGCTGCGCGCCGTCTTCGCGGAGGCCCAGCAGGTCGAGGTGGTCCGGGAGGCACCTGGGGGCGAGGAGGCCGCGCGGGAGCTCGCGGAGGCCGTGCGCCGGGTGCCGATGGCCCGGCGCTTCCACAACGACGCGGTCGGCGCCGCCCGCCGGCTCCGCCAGCACCGCAAGGTCCGCTGGTTCCGGCTGGCCGGCCACGCGCCGTTCCCACTGGCCTTCGAGATGGACGACGAGCCCCCGGCGGCCCTGCTGGACCGGTCCGCCTGAACGGACCGCGGTACCTCCACCGCAGGGAGAAACCGGGCATAGGCGGCGTTGACCGTCGGCTGCCCGGAAGGAAAACGAGCCACCGCCTTCTCATTGGCCCTTGCTGTGGCCTGGGCCTCTCCCGTTTCCTCGGTGGTGCAGCAACCCTCTTTTCCCTGAGTGAGGTCAACCCGTGTCCACCACGCTCCCCAACTCCGCCCAGACCCCCGAGACCGGCACCGCGCGCGTGAAGCGCGGCATGGCCGAGCAGCTCAAGGGCGGCGTGATCATGGACGTCGTCACGCCGGAGCAGGCGAAGATCGCCGAGGACGCGGGCGCCGTCGCCGTCATGGCGCTGGAGCGCGTCCCGGCCGACATCCGCAAGGACGGCGGCGTGGCCCGCATGTCCGACCCGGACATGATCGAGGGCATCATCGACGCGGTCTCGATCCCCGTCATGGCCAAGTCGCGCATCGGCCACTTCGTCGAGGCCCAGGTCCTGCAGTCCCTCGGCGTGGACTACATCGACGAGTCCGAGGTCCTCACCCCGGCCGACGAGGTCAACCACTCCGACAAGTGGGCGTTCACCACCCCCTTCGTCTGCGGCGCCACCAACCTCGGCGAGGCCCTGCGCCGCATCGCCGAGGGTGCCGCGATGATCCGCTCCAAGGGCGAGGCCGGCACCGGCAACGTCGTCGAGGCGGTCCGCCACCTGCGCCAGATCAAGAACGACATCGCCCGCCTGCGCGGCCTCGACAACCACGAGCTGTACGCCGCCGCCAAGGAGCTGCGCGCCCCGTACGAGCTGGTCAAGGAGGTCGCCGAGCTGGGCAAGCTCCCGGTCGTGCTGTTCTCCGCCGGCGGCGTGGCCACCCCGGCCGACGCCGCGCTGATGCGTCAGCTGGGCGCCGAGGGCGTCTTCGTCGGCTCCGGCATCTTCAAGTCCGGCGACCCGGCCAAGCGCGCCGCCGCCATCGTGAAGGCCACCACCTTCTACGACGACCCGAAGATCATCGCGGACGCGTCCCGCAACCTCGGCGAGGCCATGGTCGGCATCAACTGCGACACCCTCCCCGAGACCGAGCGCTACGCCAACCGCGGCTGGTAAGCACCCCCCACGGCACCTTCGAGGACTGCACGTACATGACTGACGCACCCGTCATCGGCGTCCTGGCCCTCCAGGGCGACGTACGGGAGCACCTGATCGCCCTGGCCGCGGCCGACGCCGTGGCCAGGCCGGTGAGGCGCCCCGAGGAACTCGCCGAGGTGGACGGCCTCGTCCTGCCCGGCGGCGAGTCCACCACCATCTCCAAGCTGGCCGTCCTCTTCGGCGTGATGGAGCCCCTCCGCGCGCGCGTACGGGACGGAATGCCGGTCTACGGCACCTGCGCGGGCCTGATCATGCTCGCCGACAAGATCCTCGATCCGCGTTCGGGCCAGGAGACGGTCGGCGGCATCGACATGATCGTCCGCCGCAACGCCTTCGGACGCCAGAACGAGTCCTTCGAGGCGGCCGTCGACGTCAAGGGCATCGAGGGCGACCCCGTGGAGGGCGTCTTCATCCGCGCCCCCTGGGTGGAGTCCGTCGGCGCGCGGGCCGAGGTGCTGGCCGAGTACGACGGCCACATCGTCGCCGTACGCCAGGGCAACGCGCTGGCCACGTCGTTCCACCCGGAGCTGACCGGCGACCACCGCGTGCACTCCCTTTTCGTCGACATGGTGCGCGCGAACCGGGAAGCGGAGTCCTTGTAGGATTCCTGGCGTTCGTATCTGGATGGGTTACGCGAAGGAGACAGGCAGATGTCCGGCCACTCTAAATGGGCCACGACGAAGCACAAGAAGGCCGTGATCGACGCCAAGCGCGGCAAGCTCTTCGCGAAGCTGATCAAGAACATCGAGGTCGCGGCCCGCATGGGCGGCGCCGACCCGGACGGCAACCCGACGCTGTACGACGCCATCCAGAAGGCGAAGAAGAGCTCGGTCCCGAACAAGAACATCGACTCCGCGGTCAAGCGCGGCGCCGGCCTGGAGGCCGGTGGCGCCGACTACGAGACGATCATGTACGAGGGCTACGGCCCGAACGGTGTCGCGGTGCTCATCGAGTGTCTGACCGACAACCGCAACCGCGCGGCCTCCGAGGTCCGCGTCGCCATGACCCGCAACGGCGGCTCCATGGCCGACCCGGGCTCGGTGTCGTACCTGTTCAACCGCAAGGGCGTCATCATCGTCCCCAAGGGCGAGCTGACCGAGGACGACGTCCTCGCCGCCGTCCTGGACGCGGGCGCCGAGGAGGTCAACGACCTCGGCGAGACGTTCGAGGTCATCAGCGAGCCGTCCGACCTGGTCGCGGTCCGCACCGCCCTCCAGGACGCCGGCATCGACTACGAGTCCGCCGACGCCAACTTCGTCCCGACCATGCAGGTCGAGCTGGACGAGGAGGGCGCCAAGAAGATCTTCAAGCTGATCGACGCGCTGGAGGACAGCGACGACGTGCAGAACGTCTTCGCCAACTTCGACGTCAGCGACGAGATCATGGAGAAGGTCGGCGCCTGACGCGCCCGGCAGCACAGCGCCGAGCGAGCAGAGCAGGCCGAACGGGCAAGGCAGGCCGAGCGAGCCGAACGAGCCGAACGGGCCGACGGGACACACCCCGTCGGCCCGTCGCTTTGCGCGGCGTTGTCAGTGGCACCCGATAGCCTGCACAAACTGGGGGTACCGCCCAGCGAAGCTGGGGGAGAACGAAGGAGGGGCGGGTGCGCGTACTGGGGGTGGACCCGGGGCTGACCCGGTGCGGTGTGGGAGTGGTCGAGGGCGTGCCCGGCCGACCGCTCACCATGCTCGGCGTCGGTGTGGTGCGCACACCCGTCGACGCGGAGCTGGGCGACCGCCTCGTCGCCGTGGAACAGGGCATCGAGGCGTGGCTCGACGAACACCGCCCCGAGTGCGTCGCGGTGGAGCGCGTCTTCAGCCAGCACAACGTGCGCACGGTGATGGGCACCGCCCAGGCCAGCGCCGTCGCCATGCTCTGCGCCGCCCGCCGCGGCATCCCCGTCGCCCTGCACACCCCCAGCGAGGTCAAGGCCGCCGTCACCGGCTCGGGCCGCGCGGACAAGGCCCAGGTCGGCGCCATGGTCACCCGCCTGCTGCGCCTCTCCGCGCCCCCGAAGCCCGCCGACGCCGCCGACGCCCTCGCGCTCGCCATCTGCCACATCTGGCGAGCCCCCGCGCAGAACAGACTCCAGCAGGCCGCCGCCCAGAACCGCCTCCAGCAAGCGGTCGCCCGCCACGCGGCGGCTCAGGCAGCGCAGGCGGCCCAGGTGGCGCAGACGCCCCAGGCCCCCCGAGCAGCACACGCAACGCAAGCAACGAAAGGCCGTACGACATGATCGCCTTCGTCAGCGGCACGGTCGCCGCCCTCGCCCCGGACACCGCGGTGATCGAGGTCGGCGGTGTCGGCATGGCCGTCCAGTGCACGCCGAACACCCTGTCCGCGCTCCGCGTGGGGCAGCCCGCCAAGCTCGCCACCTCGCTCGTGGTCCGCGAGGACTCCCTGACGCTGTACGGCTTCGCCGACGACGACGAGCGCCAGGTCTTCGAGCTGCTCCAGACCGCGAGCGGCGTCGGCCCCCGCCTCGCCCAGGCCATGCTCGCCGTGCACACGCCCGACGCCCTGCGCCGAGCGGTCTCCACGGGCGACGAGAAGGCGCTCACCGCCGTCCCCGGCATCGGCAAGAAGGGCGCCCAGAAGCTGCTGCTGGAACTGAAGGACCGCCTCGGCGAACCCCTCGGCGCACCCGCAGTCGGAGCCCCGGTGAGCAACGGCTGGCGCGACCAGCTGCACGCCGCCCTCATCGGTCTGGGCTACGCGACCCGCGAGGCCGACGAGGCCGTCGCCGCCGTCGCCCCCCAGGCCGAGGCCGCCGAGGGCACACCGCAGGTGGGCCTGCTGCTGAAGGCCGCGCTGCAGACCCTGAACAGAGCCCGCTGACGGCCCCGCGCCCCCGCACGGCCCGGCGCGCGGGCCCCCGCGCGGAGCCCACCGCCCGCTCCACGCGCCCCCGCTCCGCGCCCCCCGCGGGACCCGCCGCCCGAGGCGACGCGCCCCGGCCACGATTCGACCGGAAACCGTCCCCGCGCGGCCCCCGCACCCGACTCCCGCCCCCCATCCGACCGCGACCCCCGAGGCACTCTCCATGAACTGGGACGACACGACCGACACCTCCGCCGCCGAGCGGCTCGTCGGTGCGTCCGCCGACCGCGAGGACCAGGCCGTCGAAGCCGCGCTGCGCCCCAAGGACCTGGGCGAGTTCATCGGCCAGGAGAAGGTCCGCGAACAGCTGGACCTGGTGCTGCGCGCCGCCCGCGCGCGCGGCGCCACCGCCGACCACGTGCTGCTCTCCGGCGCCCCGGGCCTCGGCAAGACCACCCTGTCGATGATCATCGCGGCGGAGATGGGCGCCCCCATCCGCATCACCTCCGGCCCCGCCATCCAGCACGCCGGCGACCTCGCGGCGATCCTCTCCTCCCTCCAGGAGGGCGAGGTCCTCTTCCTCGACGAGATCCACCGCATGTCCCGCCCCGCCGAGGAGATGCTGTACATGGCGATGGAGGACTTCCGCGTCGACGTCATCGTCGGCAAGGGCCCCGGCGCCACCGCCATCCCCCTGGAACTGCCCCCGTTCACCCTGGTCGGCGCAACCACCCGGGCCGGACTGCTGCCGCCCCCGCTGCGCGACCGCTTCGGCTTCACCGCGCACATGGAGTTCTACGAACCCGCCGAACTGCAGCGCGTGATCCACCGCTCCGCGAGCCTGCTCGACGTCGAGATCGACCCCGACGGCGCCGCCGAGATCGCCGGCCGCTCCCGCGGCACGCCCCGGATCGCCAACCGCCTGCTGCGCCGGGTGCGCGACTACGCGCAGGTCAAGGCCGACGGCGTCATCACCCGGGAGATCGCCGCGGCCGCCCTCGCCGTCTACGAGGTCGACGCGCGCGGCCTCGACCGCCTGGACCGCGCCGTCCTGGAGGCCCTGCTCAAGCTGTTCGGCGGCGGGCCGGTCGGCCTGTCCACGCTCGCCGTCGCGGTGGGGGAGGAGCGCGAGACCGTCGAGGAGGTCGCCGAACCCTTCCTGGTCCGGGAGGGCCTGCTGGCCCGCACCCCCCGCGGGCGGGTCGCCACCCCGGCCGCATGGGCGCATCTCGGCCTCACCCCGCCGGGACCGCAGCCGCAGGGAAACGGACAACAGGACCTGTTCGGGACGTGACGGCGAGGGATTCACCCGAGCAGGAACTCCGGTGTCATGCTGAGCGTTGTTCCCTGCGCGCGGACTCGCTTAGACTCCGCCGATGCCGCCTAAGCCGGCGGCGCGCAAACCCCCAACCATCAGGCCGCTCACCATCGCGGTCGTGTGAAGGAAGTACCGACCCGTGAGTCTCGTGACCCTCCTCCCGTTCATCGTGCTCATCGGGGCCATGATCCTGATGACCCGGTCGGCCAAGAAGAAGCAGCAGCAGGCCATCGAGATGCGGAACCAGATGCAGCCCGGTTCCGGCGTCCGCACCATCGGGGGCATGTACGCCACGGTCAAGGAGGTCAACGAGGACACGGTCCTCCTCGACGCCGGGCCGGGCGTCGAACTGCTCTTCGCCAAGAACTCGATCGGTGCCGTTCTGCCGGACGACGAGTACAACCGGATCGTCCACGGCATCGAGCACGACCTGAAGTCCGACTCGGACGTCGTCCCGGACGACGCCTCCGCCCTCACCGGGACCGACGGCGCCTCCGACGCTGCCGCCGCCTCCGACGACAAGCCCGTCGACCTCGGCAAGAAGGACGCGGAGCCCTCCGACGACACCGCGGACGAGGCGGCGCCGAAGAAGACCGACGGCGACACCGACGCGAAGTAGCGATGTCCCGGGGCGCGCGAGCGGGACTCGCGTTCCCCGGGACATCCGCATCCCGCGCGGGATCCCGACACCATGTCATGGCCGCCGGCACGCCCACGGGGCGCGAGGCGGCCCGAGAGGGAGTACGAGAAGGTGGCAGCACCTAAAAGGGGCCGGAACGCGAGCGCCCAGAGCAAGCCGGGGCGCTCGCTGGCCCTGATCCTGATCGCCATCGTGGCGCTCACCGGCGGCATGTTCGCCTCCGGTCACACCACTCCGCGGCTCGGCATCGACCTGGCCGGCGGCACGAGCATCACGCTCCGCGCCGTCCCGGAGGACGGCAACGAGGCAGCGATCAACAAGACCAACATGGACACCGCGGTCTCCATCATGGAGCGCCGCGTCAACGGTCTTGGCGTCTCGGAGGCGGAAGTCCAGACGCAGGGTAGTCGCAACATCATCGTGAACATTCCCAAGGGCACGAATTCCGAGCAGGCCCGGGATCAGGTCGGCACCACCGCCAAGCTGTACTTCCGGCCCGTCCTGGCCACCGAGCCCACGGGCCCCGCCGCCACCCCCTCGCCCAGCGGATCTCCGAGCGCCTCTCCCAGCGCGTCGGGCAAGCCCGCCGACAAGGCGAGCCCGTCCGCCTCCGCGGGCGCGGCGACTCCCTCGGCCTCCACCACCACCCAGGGCCGCGCCGTCACGGACGCCCTGAAGGCCGACCCCACGCCGTCCGGCTCCCCGTCGGCGAGCGGATCCCCCTCGGCCAGCCCCTCCCCGTCCGCGAACGGCGCCGACAGCGACGCCCAGGCCGCCTACGCCGCGCTCGACTGCTCCAAGGAGAGCGCGCGCAACAAGGCCGGCGACGGCTCCAAGCCCGAGGACACCACCGTCGGCTGCGGCGAGATCCAGGGCGTCTGGTACAAGTACCTGCTCGGCCCGGCCGCCGTCGACGGCACCGAGGTCAAGAAGGCCCAGGCCGTCTACGACACGCAGAGCGGCGCCGGCTGGAAGGTCCAGATGGACTTCACCGGCGAGGGCGACAAGAAGTTCTCCGACATCACCGGCAAGCTGGCGCAGAACCCCTCGCCGCAGAACCAGTTCGGCATCGTCCTGGACGGCCAGGTCGTCTCCAGCCCGTTCGTCAGCCAGGCCATCACCGGCGGCAACGCCGAGATCTCCGGCAGCTTCACCCAGGAGGAGGCCCAGGGCCTCGCCAACATGCTGTCGTACGGCGCCCTCCCGCTGACCTTCAAGGAGGACAGCGTCACCACGGTCACCGCGGCACTCGGCGGCGAGCAGCTGGAGGCCGGCCTGATCGCGGGCGCCATCGGCCTCGCCCTGGTCGTGCTCTACCTGGTGATCTACTACCGCGGTCTGTCGCTCGTCGCGATCGCCTCGCTGCTGATCTCCGCCGCCCTCACCTACGTGATCATGTCGCTGCTCGGCCCGGCCATCGGCTTCGCGCTGAACCTGCCGGCCGTCTGCGGCGCCATCGTCGCCATCGGCATCACGGCGGACTCGTTCATCGTCTACTTCGAACGCGTCCGCGACGAGATCCGCGAGGGCCGCTCCCTGCGCCCCGCCGTCGAGCGGGCCTGGCCGCGCGCCCGGCGCACCATCCTGGTCTCCGACTTCGTGTCCTTCCTCGCCGCGGCGGTGCTCTTCATCGTCACCGTCGGCAAGGTCCAGGGCTTCGCCTTCACGCTCGGCCTGACCACCGTCCTCGACGTCGTGGTCGTGTTCTTCTTCACCAAGCCGCTGCTGACGCTGCTCGCCCGCCGCAAGTTCTTCGCGGACGGCCACCCCTGGTCCGGCCTCGACCCGAAGCGCCTGGGTGCCCGGCCGCCGCTGCGCCGCACCCGCCGTCCGGCCGCCGCCCCCGTCGAAACGAAGGAGGCCTGAGATGTCGAAGCTCGGCAACCTCGGCGCCCGACTGCACCGTGGCGAGGTCGGCTACGACTTCGTCAAGAACCGCAAGATCTGGTACGGCATCTCGATACTGATCACCATCACGGCCATCGTCGGCCTGGCGGTGCGCGGCCTCAACATGGGCATCGAGTTCCAGGGCGGTGCCGTCTTCACCACCGGCAAGACCACCGTCTCGGTCTCCCAGGCCGAGGAGTACGCCGAAGAGGCCTCCGGCCACGACGCGATCGTCCAGAAGCTCGGCAACAGCAACGACGGCGCCCTGCGCATCCAGGTCGCGGGCATCGACACCGAGCGGTCCGACCAGATCAAGGACCGGCTGGCCGCGGACATGAAGGTCGACGCCGAGACGATCAACGCCGAGCTGGTCGGCCCCAGCTGGGGTGACCAGATCGCGAACAAGGCCTGGCAGGGCCTCGGCATCTTCCTGATCCTCGTGGTGATCTACCTGGCCATCGCCTTCGAGTGGCGCATGGCCGTCGCGGCGTTCGTCGCGCTGATCCACGACATCACCATCACGGTCGGCATCTACGCCCTCGTCGGCTTCGAGGTGACGCCGGGCACGGTGATCGGTCTGCTGACCATCCTCGGTTACTCGCTGTACGACACGGTCGTCGTCTTCGACAGCCTCAAGGAACAGACGCGGGACATCACCAAGCAGACCCGCTGGACGTACAGCGACATCGCCAACCGGTCGATCAACAGCACCCTGGTCCGCTCGATCAACACCACGGTGGTCGCGCTGCTGCCGGTCGCGGGCCTGCTGTTCATCGGCGGCGGCGTCCTCGGCGCCGGCATGCTCAACGACATCTCGCTGTCGCTGTTCGTCGGCCTCGCCGCCGGCGCGTACTCCTCGATCTTCATCGCCACGCCGCTCGTCGCCGACCTCAAGGAGCGCGAGCCGCAGCTGAAGGCGCTCAGGAAGCGCGTCCTGGCCAAGCGCGCGCAGGGCGCCGAGCAGGGTGAGCCGCAGACCGAGTACGCCGGCGACGACGCGTACGCCGACGACGCCGCGGCCCCCGCGGTCGTCGGCCCGCGCGACCAGTCCGCCTCCCGCACCCGCCGCGGCCGTCCCTCCGGGAAGCGCCGATGACCGACGTCAAGGAGCTGCTGCTCAGCCGCATCCGCGATGTCGCGGACTACCCGGAGCCGGGGGTGATGTTCAAGGACATCACCCCGCTCCTGGCGGACCCGGCGGCCTTCACCGCGCTCACCGACGCGCTGGCCGAGATCGTGGAGCGCACGGGGGCAACGAAGATCGTCGGCCTGGAGGCCCGCGGCTTCATCCTGGGCGCCCCGGTCGCCGTCCGCGCCGGCGTCGGCTTCATCCCGGTCCGCAAGGCCGGCAAGCTCCCCGGAGCCACCCTGCGCCAGGCGTACGACCTGGAGTACGGCTCGGCGGAGATCGAGGTGCACGCCGAGGACCTGAGCGCCGAGGACCGCGTCCTGGTCATCGACGACGTGCTGGCCACCGGCGGCACCGCCGAGGCCTCCCTCCAGCTCATCCGCCGCGCCGGCGCCCAGGTCGCGGGCGTCGCGGTGCTGATGGAACTGGCCTTCCTCGACGGCCGCAGCCGCCTGGAAGCGGCCCTCGACGGCGCCCCGCTGGAGGCCCTGCTCGTCGTCTGAGCACCCCGCGAGGCCGCCCACGCGGCCGTACGACACCGCTGAGGCGGGCTCGGAGGAATCCGGCGCCCGCCTCATGTGTTTCCCCGGTGGACCGCTTTCCCATCAGCCTGAAGGCGATCCGCGGGCCCGGGCTCGCTACCATGGGGTTTCCGGAGCCTGACCGGGGGACCCGGATCGCGCACGAGGAGCCCTCTTGCCAGACGAGGCCCAGCACCTGACCGCCGCCAAGCCCGAGCGCGCCTCGGACTCCGCGGCCACGCCCGCGCCGCAAGCGAAGAACGACACCCGCGGGACGGCACAGCACGGCCGCAGCGGCCCCTCCTCGCCCGCCTCGACCTCCTCGCCCGGCCCGTCGGCCTCGCCCGGCTCGTCCGGCGCCAAGGCAGCCTCCCAGCAGGACCGGCCCAAGCCGTCCCCGCCCGCCGACTCCGCTCGCGCGGCGGGTGCCCCCGCACCGGAGCGCCCCCAAGGGCCTTCGAAGGGCTCCGGCCGAGGGGGAACCCCCACGGCCCCCACGCCCCCGGTCCGCCCCGCCACGCCGCCCCAGCCCGCGCGCACCGGCTCCTCCAACCGCGTCCGCGCCCGCCTCGCCCGGCTCGGCGTGCAGCGCGCCAACCCGTACAACCCGGTGCTGGAGCCGCTGCTGCGGATAGTCCGGAGCAACGACCCCAAGATCGAGACGTCGACGCTCCGCCAGATCGAGCGCGCCTACCAGGTCGCCGAGCGCTGGCACCGCGGTCAGAAGCGCAAGAGCGGCGACCCGTACATCACGCACCCCCTCGCCGTCACCACCATCCTCGCCGAGCTGGGCATGGATCCGGCCACCCTGATGGCGGGCCTGCTGCACGACACCGTCGAGGACACCGAGTACGGCCTCGAAGACCTGCGCCGCGACTTCGGCGACGTGGTCGCCCTGCTCGTCGACGGCGTCACCAAGCTCGACAAGGTCAAGTTCGGTGAGGCCGCCCAGGCGGAGACCGTGCGCAAGATGGTCGTCGCCATGGCCAAGGACCCGCGCGTCCTGGTCATCAAGCTCGCCGACCGCCTGCACAACATGCGCACCATGCGCTACCTCAAGCGCGAGAAGCAGGAGAAGAAGGCGCGCGAGACCCTGGAGATCTACGCGCCGCTCGCCCACCGCCTGGGCATGAACACCATCAAGTGGGAGCTGGAGGACCTCGCCTTCGCGATCCTCTATCCCAAGATGTACGACGAGATCGTCCGCCTGGTCGCCGAGCGCGCCCCCAAGCGCGACGAGTACCTGGCCATAGTGACCGACGAGGTCCAGCAGGACCTGCGCGCCGCCCGCATCAAGGCGACGGTCACCGGCCGCCCCAAGCACTACTACAGCGTCTACCAGAAGATGATCGTCCGCGGCCGTGACTTCGCGGAGATCTACGACCTGGTGGGCATCCGCGTCCTCGTGGACACCGTCCGCGACTGCTACGCGGCCCTCGGCACGGTGCACGCGCGATGGAACCCGGTCCCCGGCCGGTTCAAGGACTACATCGCGATGCCGAAGTTCAACATGTACCAGTCGCTGCACACGACGGTCATCGGCCCCAACGGCAAGCCCGTCGAGCTGCAGATCCGCACCTTCGACATGCACCGCCGCGCCGAGTACGGCATCGCCGCGCACTGGAAGTACAAGCAGGAGGCCGTGGCCGGCGCCTCCAAGGTCCGCACCGACGCGCCGAAGGCACCCGCGGGCAAGGCCGGCAAGGAAGCCGCCGCCATCAACGACATGGCGTGGCTGCGGCAGCTGCTGGACTGGCAGAAGGAGACCGAGGACCCCAGCGAGTTCCTGGAGTCGCTGCGCTTCGACCTCTCCCGCAACGAGGTCTTCGTCTTCACCCCCAAGGGCGACGTCATAGCGCTCCCCGCCGGCGCCACCCCCGTGGACTTCGCGTACGCCGTCCACACCGAGGTCGGCCACCGCACCATAGGGGCCCGGGTCAACGGCCGGCTGGTCCCGCTGGAGTCCACCCTGGACAACGGTGACCTCGTGGAGGTCTTCACCTCCAAGGCCCCCGGCGCCGGCCCGTCCCGCGACTGGCTCGGCTTCGTCAAGTCACCGCGCGCCCGCAACAAGATCCGCGCCTGGTTCTCCAAGGAGCGCCGCGACGAGGCGATCGAGCAGGGCAAGGACGCCATCGTCCGCGCCATGCGCAAGCAGAACCTGCCGATCCAGCGCATCCTCACCGGCGACTCCCTGGTCACCCTCGCCCACGAGATGCGCTACCCGGACATCTCCGCGCTGTACGCGGCGATCGGCGAGGGCCACGTCTCCGCGCAGAACGTCGTGCAGAAGCTCGTCCAGGCCTTCGGCGGCGAGGAGGCGGCCACCGAGGAGATCGACGAGAGCGTGCCGCCGTCGCGCGGACGCGGCCGCAAACGCCGGGCCAGCGCCGACCCGGGCGTGGTCGTCAAGGGCGTCGAGGACGTGTGGGTCAAGCTGGCCCGCTGCTGCACGCCCGTCCCCGGCGACCCGATCATCGGCTTCGTCACCCGCGGCAGCGGCGTCTCGGTGCACCGCAACGACTGTGTGAACGTCGATTCGCTGTCGCGGGAGCCGGAGCGGATTCTCGACGTCGAGTGGGCGCCCACCCAGTCCTCGGTCTTCCTGGTCGCCATCCAGGTCGAGGCGCTGGACCGCTCCCGGCTGCTGTCCGACGTCACCCGCGTCCTGTCCGACCAGCACGTCAACATCCTCTCCGCGGCCGTCCAGACCTCCCGCGACCGCGTCGCCACCTCCCGCTTCACCTTCGAGATGGGCGACCCGAAGCATCTCGGCCACGTGCTGAAGGCGGTCCGGGGCGTGGAGGGCGTGTACGACGTGTACCGGGTGACCTCGGCGCGCAACCGGACCTGACCACGGGCCGACGCGAAAGGGGCTCCCCTCCGCGACGGAGGGGAGCCCCTTACGTACGACCGCGGGCGTCAGCCCCCGAACTCCTGCAGACCCTTCAGCGCCTGGTCCAGCAGCGCCTGGCGGCCCTCCAGCTCGCGCTCCAGCTTCTCCGCCTTCGCGTTGTTGCCCTGGGCGCGGGCCTGCTCGATCTGGCCCTTCAGCTTGTCCACGGCGGCCTGGAGCTGGCCGGTCAGACCCTCGGCACGCGCGCGTGCCTCCGGGTTGGTGCGGCGCCACTCGGCCTCCTCGGCCTCCTGGAGCGCCCGCTCCACCGCGTGCATCCGGCCCTCGACCTTCGGCCGGGCGTCGCGCGGCACATGGCCGATGGCCTCCCAGCGCTCGTTGATCGAGCGGAAGGCGGCCCGCGCGGCCTTCAGGTCGGTGATCGGGAGCAGCTTCTCGGCCTCCTCGGCCAGCTCCTCCTTCAGCTTCAGGTTCTCGGCCTGCTCGGCGTCACGCTCGGCGAACACCGAGCTGCGGGCGGCGAAGAACACGTCCTGGGCACCGCGGAAGCGGTTCCACAGGTCGTCCTCGTGCTCGCGCTGCGCCCGGCCGGCGGCCTTCCACTCCGCCATCAGCTCGCGGTAGCGCGCGGCGGTCGGACCCCAGTCGGTGGAGTTCGACAGCGCCTCGGCCTCGGCGACCAGCCGCTCCTTGGTCCTGCGGGCCTCCTCGCGCTGCGCGTCGAGCTGCGCGAAGTGCGCCTTGCGCCGCTTGGAGAACGCCGACCGCGCGTGCGAGAAGCGGTGCCACAGCTCGTCGTCCGACTTGCGGTCCAGCCGCGGCAGACCCTTCCAGGTGTCCACCAGCGCCCGCAGCCGCTCCCCGGCCGCCCGCCACTGGTCGGACTGGGCCAGCTCCTCCGCCTCGGCGACCAGCGCCTCCTTGGCGTGCCGGGCCTCGTCGGCCTGCTTCGCGCGCTGCGCCTTGCGCTCCTCACGGCGCGCCTCGACGGTCTGCACCAGCTTGTCCAGCCGGGCCCGCAGGGCGTCCAGGTCACCCACCGCGTGGTGCGCGTCGACCTGCTCGCGCAGATGGTCGATGGCCGCCATGGCGTCCTTCGCCGACAGGTCGGTGGTCCGCACGCGCTTCTCGAGGAGGCCGATCTCGACCACCAGTCCCTCGTACTTGCGCTCGAAGTAGGCCAGCGCCTCGTCGGGGGAGCCGGCCTGCCAGGAGCCGACGACCTTCTCGCCGTCGGCCGTACGCACGTACACGGTCCCCGTCTCGTCGACGCGGCCCCACGGGTCGCTGCTCACAGCGCCTCCTCCACATGATGCCTGCGGGGGGCCTCAGCTCCCCCGGGCATCGTCCACAGTTTCGTCACGGCCAACATAGGCGACCAGCGGGTTGCCTGTCCGCATCCCGCGCGACCGAAATTCGCAGATGGCGGTCAGGATTTCGTGACGGTCGCCTTGTCGATCACGACCGTCGCGTTGGGCGCGCCGTCACCGGCGCCGGTGCTCTCGCCCGCGGCGGCGATCTTCTTCACGACCTTCAGGCCCGAGGCCGAAACCGTACCGAACGGGGTGTAGTTCGGCGGCAGCTGACTGTCCTGGTAGACCAGGAAGAACTGGCTGCCGTTGGTGTTCGGCCCGGAGTTCGCCATCGCCACCGTGCCCGCCGGGTAGACATTGCCCTTCAGGCTCTTGTCCTTCAGGTTCTCGTCCTTGATCTCGTACCCCGGACCGCCGCTGCCGCTGGCCGTCGGGTCGCCGCACTGGAGCACGTAGATGCCGTTGGTGGTCAGGCGGTGGCACTTCGTGTGGTCGAAGTAGCCCTTGCCGGCCAGGAAATTGAAGGAGTTCACGGTGTGCGGCGCCGCCGACGCCTTCATCGCGACGTCTATGTCACCGCAGGTCGTCTCGAGCCGCATCGTGTACTTGGCCGACTTGTCGATGGTCATCGCCGGCTCCTTCTTCCAGCTCATCGACTCGACCTTGCCCTTGGCCGGCTTGTCGCACGGGTCCGGCGGCGTGCTGCTGGCGCTCGGGGAGACCTCCGCGCCCGCGGTCTTCTTGCCGTCGTCCTTCAGGGCCCCGGTCGTGTACAGCGCGAGGCTGCCGACCAGGACGACGCCGAGCGCCGATGCGATCACCGCGTTGCGCGTGCGGGCCTTGCGCCGCGCGGCGGTGCGCCGCTGCTGCTGCCGCAAGAACTTCTCCCGGGCGAGCTGACGCCGCCGCTGCTCCTGGCTGACCACCGGGTTTACTCCTCATGCGTCTCGTACGTCGACGGGTGGTACGCGTGCGTCTGTGTGAGCGACCGCCTGCGTGTGCCCCGTACCGTATATGGGTTCGCTGAGGAAACGGCAGCGCCGGTAGGCTCTGACGGAAGCTGCAGCCGCCCGTATCGACACAACGAAGGACGATCGTGCTCATTGCCGGGTTCCCCGCCGGGGCCTGGGGGACCAACTGTTACCTGGTCGCCCCCGCCGCCGGTGAGGAGTGCGTGATCATCGACCCGGGCCACGAGGCGGCCCCAGGAGTCGAAGAGGCACTGAAGAAGCATCGGCTCAAGCCCGTCGCCGTCGTCCTCACCCACGGCCACCTCGACCACGTGGCCTCGGTCGTCCCGGTGTGCGGCGCGCACGGCGTACCGGCCTGGATCCACCCCGAGGACCGGTACATGATGAGCGACCCCGAGAAGGCCCTCGGCCGGTCCATCGGCGCCCAGCTGCTGGGCGACCTGACCGTGGGGGAGCCGGACGACGTCAGGACGCTCACCGACGGCGCGAAGCTGGAGCTGGCCGGTCTGGAGCTGACCGTCGCGCACGCGCCGGGCCATACCAAGGGGTCGGTGACCTTCGGCCTGCCCGAGGCGGCGGACATCCCGCCGATCCTGTTCTCGGGCGACCTCCTGTTCGCCGGCTCCATCGGACGCACCGACCTGCCCGGCGGTGACATGGCCGAGATCCTCGACTCGCTGGCCCGCGTGTGCCTGCCGCTCGACGACTCGACCGTGGTGCTGTCCGGCCACGGCCCCCAGACGACCATCGGCCAGGAGCGCGCCACCAACCCGTATCTGCGGCAGGTGGCCGCCGGCCAGGGAGCGCACCCGCAGAGCGCTCCCCGACGAGGAATGTGACGAGAGACCTTCCGTGAGCACCTTCAAGGCCCCCAAGGGCACCTACGACCTGATCCCGCCGGACTCCGCGAAGTACCTGGCGGTCCGCGAGGCCATCGCCGCCCCGCTGCGCAACTCCGGCTACGGCTACATCGAGACGCCCGGCTTCGAGAACGTCGAGCTGTTCGCGCGCGGCGTCGGCGAGTCCACCGACATCGTCACCAAGGAGATGTACGCCTTCGAGACCAAGGGCGGCGACAAGCTCGCCCTGCGCCCCGAGGGCACCGCGTCCGTGCTGCGCGCGGCCCTGGAGGCCAACCTGCACAAGGCGGGCAACCTCCCGGTCAAGCTCTGGTACTCCGGCTCGTACTACCGCTACGAGCGCCCCCAGAAGGGCCGCTACCGCCACTTCTCGCAGGTCGGCGCCGAGGCGATCGGTGCCGAGGACCCGGCGCTGGACGCCGAGCTGATCATCCTCGCCGACCAGGCGTACCGCTCGCTGGGCCTCAGGAACTTCCGCATCCTGCTCAACAGCCTCGGCGACAAGGAGTGCCGTCCGGTGTACCGGGCCGCGCTCCAGGACTTCCTGCGCGGCCTGGACCTCGACGAGGACACCCTGCGCCGCGCGGAGATCAATCCGCTGCGCGTCCTCGACGACAAGCGCGAGTCGGTCCAGAAGCAGCTGGCGGGCGCCCCGCTCCTGCGCGACTACCTGTGCGACGCCTGCAAGGCGTACCACGAGGAGGTCCGCGAGCTGATCACCGCCGCCGGCGTGGCCTTCGAGGACGACCCGAAGCTGGTCCGCGGCCTGGACTACTACACCCGGACCACCTTCGAGTTCGTCCACGACGGTCTGGGCTCCCAGTCCGCGGTGGGCGGCGGCGGCCGTTACGACGGCCTGTCGGAGATGATCGGCGGCCCCGCGCTGCCGTCCGTCGGCTGGGCCCTCGGCGTCGACCGCACGGTCCTCGCCCTGGAGGCCGAGGGCGTCGCGCTCGAACTGCCCGCCGCCACCAGCGTCTTCGCGGTGCCGCTCGGCGAGGAGGCCCGCCGGGTGCTGTTCGCCAAGGTCACCGAATTGCGCAAGGCGGGCGTCGCGGCCGACTTCTCGTACGGCGCCAAGGGCCTCAAGGGCGCGATGAAGAACGCCAACCGCAGCGGTGCCCGCTACACGATCGTGGCCGGTGAGCGCGACCTCGCCGAGGGTGTCGTCCAGCTCAAGGACATGGAGACCGGCGAGCAGACCGCGATCGGCGTCAACGAGATCGTGGCGGAGCTGGAAGCGCGGCTCGGCTGACGAAGTGCCGTGCGGGTGCCGGGAGTACGCTCGCGACTCCCGGCACCCGCGTCGGCGCCTCCGCCGGTGTCCGGATCCGATCGCCGGTCGTCCCTCGGCCGTATGTCCTTATGCGCAGCGAACGGTGGACGCACAGCCGCTTGCGGCACAATGTCCGGTGCCGGAAGCAGGTCCACCCCCCTCAAGTGACGGAATCGGCGTGATGAGCAAGACGACAGGCCAGGACGTCTCCACCGAGCCCATGCCCGAGCCGCGGTCGCAGCCGCAGCGCGTCGCCGCCGAGCCGCGCACGGCCGGCGCCGGCCGTGCCTTCGCCCTGCTGCTGGTGATCACCGGCGCGGCGGGACTGCTCGCCGCCTGGGTCATCACGATCGACAAGTTCAAGATCCTCGAAGGCAAGGTCAGCGGGGAGACCTTCACCCCGAGCTGCAGCCTCAACCCGATCGTCTCCTGCGGCAGCGTCATGGAGAGCGATCAAGCCTCCGTCTTCGGCTTCCCGAACCCGATGCTGGGCCTGGTCACCTACGCCATCGTGATCGGCGTCGGCATGAGCCTGCTCGCCGGCGCCCGCTTCCCGCGCTGGTACTGGCTCACCTTCAACGCGGGCACCCTCTTCGGCGTCGTGTTCGTCACCTGGCTGATGATCCAGTCGCTGTACGAGATCAACGCCCTGTGCCTGTGGTGCTCGCTGGCCTGGGTCGCCACGCTCACCATGTTCTGGTACGTGACCTCGTTCAACATCCGCAACGACTTCCTGCCCGCCCCCGCCGGCGTGAAGCGGTTCCTCGACGAGTTCACCTGGGTGCTGCCGGTCACCCACACCGGCATCATCGTCATGCTGGTCCTGACCCGCTGGGGCGCCAGCCTCTGGGCCTGAGCCCAGCGCCCGGGGGCATTGTCAGTGCGGTGATTTAGGGTTTCCAGCGTGGAGCCCGACCTGTTCACCGCCGCCGCAGAAGAACGCCAGGAGAAGGACCCGGCCGGCAGCCCGCTGGCCGTGCGGATGCGCCCGCGCACCCTCGACGAGGTCGTGGGCCAGCGGCATCTGCTCAAGCCCGGCTCACCGCTGCGCCGCCTGGTCGGCGAGGGCTCCGGCGGGCCGGCCGGACCGTCCTCGGTGATCCTGTGGGGCCCGCCCGGCACCGGCAAGACGACCCTGGCGTACGTCGTCTCCAAGGCCACCAACAAGCGGTTCGTGGAGCTGTCCGCGATCACCGCGGGCGTCAAGGAGGTCCGCGCGGTCATCGACGGCGCCCGCCGCGCCACCGGTGGGTACGGCAAGGAGACCGTCCTCTTCCTCGACGAGATCCACCGCTTCAGCAAGGCCCAGCAGGACTCCCTCCTCCCGGCCGTCGAGAACCGCTGGGTGACCCTGATCGCGGCGACCACCGAGAACCCGTACTTCTCGGTGATCTCGCCCCTGCTGTCCCGCTCCCTGCTGCTCACCCTCGAACCCCTCACCGACGACGACATCCGCGGACTGCTCCGCCGCGCCCTGAGCGACGAACGCGGGCTCAAGGACGCCGTCGGCCTGCCCGAGGACACCGAGGAGCACCTGCTGCGCATCGCCGGCGGCGACGCCCGCCGCGCGCTGACCGCGCTGGAGGCCGCCGCGGGCGCCGCGCTCGCCAAGGGCGAGACGGAGATCGCCCTGACCACCCTGGAGGAGACGGTCGACCGCGCGGCGGTCAAGTACGACCGGGACGGCGACCAGCACTACGACGTCGCCAGCGCCCTCATCAAGTCCATCCGCGGCTCCGACGTCGACGCCGCCCTGCACTACCTGGCCCGCATGATCGAGGCCGGCGAGGACCCCAGGTTCATCGCCCGCCGGCTGATGATCTCCGCCAGCGAGGACATCGGCCTGGCCGACCCCAACGCGCTGCCGATCGCGGTCGCCGCCGCCCAGGCCGTCGCGATGATCGGCTTCCCCGAGGCCGCCCTCACCCTCAGCCACGCCACCATCGCCCTGGCCCTCGCCCCCAAGTCCAACTCCGCGACCACCGCCATCGGCGCCGCCCTGGAGGACGTCCGCAAGGGACTGGCCGGCCCGGTCCCCGCCCACCTGCGCGACTCCCACTACCAAGGCGCCTCCAAGCTCGGCCACGGCCAGGGGTACGTCTACCCGCACGACCTGCCCGAGGGCATCGCCGCCCAGCAGTACGCCCCGGACGCCCTGAAGGACCGGGAGTACTACACCCCGACCCGGCACGGCACGGAGGCGCGGTACGCGGACGCGGTGGAGTGGACCCGGAAACACCTCGGTCGCAGACGGTCCTGAGCACCCTGTAGACTCGCCTGAAGTGCTGCGTCCCGTGCAGTCAGAACGGGACAGTCAGCCGGAGCCCCGGTCCTCCTGGGATCGGCTCCAGGAGCGTCGCGCACCGTCGAAGGTGTCGCGGGCAGCCCACCACCCACCCGGCAAGCGCCCGGGAACGGTCGGTGGGCCACTCGCGTGCTGCACGTATGTGCCCAGCAAGGGGAGCGGCTGCCCGACAGGTCCTCCCGGACCCGGCGGGTTTCCCCGGCTGCGGATGCGACCTCCCGAAACCCTGACAAGCCGAACCTAGGAAATGAGAAACAGTGGCGAACCAGTCCCGCCCCAAGGTCAAGAAGTCGCGTGCCCTCGGCATCGCGCTGACCCCGAAGGCCGTCAAGTACTTCGAGGCCCGTCCCTACCCGCCGGGTGAGCACGGCCGCGGCCGCAAGCAGAACTCGGACTACAAGGTCCGTCTGCTGGAGAAGCAGCGTCTGCGCGCGCAGTACGACATCTCCGAGCGTCAGCTGGTCCGCGCCTACGAGCGTGCCTCCAAGGTGCAGGGCAAGACCGGTGAGGCCCTGATCGTCGAGCTCGAGCGGCGTCTGGACGCCCTGGTCCTGCGTTCGGGCATCGCCCGCACGATCTACCAGGCCCGCCAGATGGTCGTCCACGGCCACATCGAGGTCAACGGCCAGAAGGTCGACAAGCCGTCCTTCCGCGTGCGTCCGGACGACGTCGTCCAGGTCCGCGAGCGCAGCCGCGAGAAGACGCTGTTCCAGATCTCCCGCGAGGGTGGCTTCGCCCCGGAGGGCGAGACCCCGCGCTACCTCCAGGTGAACCTCAAGGCCCTGGCGTTCCGCCTGGACCGCGAGCCGAACCGCAAGGAGATCCCGGTGATCTGCGACGAGCAGCTCGTCGTCGAGTACTACGCCCGTTGATCCGGGAGTAGCGCCCTTCGCGTCAGCCCGTCGTCTCCCCGCCCTTCCGGGTGGGCGAGGCGGCGGGCTTTTGCATGTCCGCGACCGGTCCCTGGGTACGCCGCGCCGCCCCGCGCGGCCCCGGCACCGCGTCCAGGCCCCGCGCCGGCCGCAGCGCCCGGTCGACCGTCTCCGCCCGGCCCAGGCCCTCGCCCTCCCGCACGCACGCCTCGTACCGCTCGTCGCCCAGTCCCTCGCGGGCGATCGCCTCGCACAGCTCGTGCGGCCCGTTGTAGTGCGCCGAGCCGAACAGCGGCAGCCCCACCGACGGCCACATCTGCGAAGCCGCACCCTGGAGGACCGCCGCCTCCGCGAGTTCGCCCGCGGTGGCCAGGACCAGCGCCAGCAGTTCGATCGACAGCACGCAGCCGAGCAGATCGCGGAAACCGTGCGCGCTCACGAGGGAGTCGGCCAGCAGGGCGCGGGCGCGCCCCACATCACCCTCGCTCCACGCCGCGTAGGCCAGGACGTAGAGCGCGTACCCGCGCGCCCACCGCTCGCCGTGGTCCTCGCACACCCGGCGCACGTCCTCGCACAGCCGCACCGCGTCCGGCAGATCGCCCTGGAAGGCGCGGGTCATGGCCAGTTCCACCTGCGCCATCAGGACGTTGCTGTTCAGCTCGCCGATCTCCCGGTACCGGTGCAGCGCCGACCGCAGCAGCGTTTCTGCACGGTCCACATCGTCCGTGACCAGCGCCAGACAGCCGCTGCGGTGCTCCGCGTACGCCATGGCCGTGGGGCTGGCCGACCGCTCCGCGCCCTCCCGGCACTCCTGGAGCGCGGCCAGCGCGGCCACCGCGTCGCCCTGCAGGATGGTCACGTAACCGAGCACCCACAGCGCCTTCAGCCGGGGCTGCTCGTGCCGCGAGTCCAGCGCCAGGGACCGCTCCAGCCAGTGACGGCCCTCCGCCAGCCGGCCGCAGCCGACCCAGCAGAACCACAGGGACCCCGCCAGGTACTGGCCCAGGTGCGCCGCGTCCGGCTCGGTCATGCAGTACTCCAGCGCGCTGCGCAGATTCGGCAGCTCCGCCTCGATCCGCGCGGCCACCTCCGACTGGCGCGGCGAGAACCACTCCAGCTCGCACCAGGTCGCCAGGCCCATGAACCAGTCCCGGTGCCGGCGCCGCAGCCGGTCCGCGTCACCGGTCGACTCCAGCCACTCGGCGCCGTACGCGCGGACCGAGTCCAGCATCCGGTAGCGCACCCCGGCCGCGGTCTGCTCCCGCGCCACCACCGACTGCGCGATCAGCTCGGACAGCGCGTCGAGGACATCGTCCGCGTGCAGACCGTGCCCACCGCACACGTACTCGGCCGCCTCCAGGTCGAACGGCCCGGCGAACACCGACAGCCGCGACCACAGCAGCCGCTCGCGCGGGGCGCACAGCTCATGGCTCCAGCCGATCGCGGTGCGCAGCGTCCGGTGGCGGGGCAGCGCCTCCCGGCCGCCGCCGGTCAGCAGCCGGAACCGGTCGTCGAGCCGCTGCAGGAGCTGTCCGACGCTCAGCGCCCGCAGCCTGCCCGCGGCCAGTTCGATCGCCAGCGGGATCCCGTCGAGCCGCCGGCACAGCTCCCGCACGGGCCGCTCGTCGCCGGGGTCGACCCCCTGCCGCGCGGCCCGGTCCAGGAACAGCTCGACCGCCTCGTCCTCGCCGAGCGGGGCCAGCGGGAACAGCCGCTCACCGGCCACGCCCAGCGGCCGGCGCCCCACGCCGAGCACCGTCAGCCCCGGCGCGCCCCGCAGCAGTTCGACCACCAGCCCGGCCACCGCCTCCACCAGGTGCTCGAACCCGTCGAGCACCAGCAGCGGTTCCCGCCCGGCGAGATGACCGAGCAGCGTCTCGCGGGGCGGCCGCTTGGTGTGGTCCGTCAGGCCCAGGGCCTCCACCACGGCGTGGTCGACGAACTCCGGGTCGCGGACCGGCGCCAGCTCCACGCGCCACACCCCGTCGGGCGGCGCGCTGCACGCCGCGGCCCGCGCGGCCAGCCGCGACTTGCCCACCCCGCCGGCGCCGGTCACGGTCACCAGCCGCGAGGTGTCGAGCGCCGCCATGAGGGCACCGAGTTCGGAGGTCCGTCCGACGAATCCGTCGAGCTCCGCAGGGAGATTGCCGGTCAGGGAGGTGTCGCCGCGCTGATGATCCCGCATGGCATACGGAGCGTACTGAAATGTATGCAGTCCGTACAATCGCCGAGCGCAACTCCGCTGCCCACGGGCCCTAATCCGGTACGGAGCGGCAGCCCCGGCGCGATAGGCTCGGTGCACTGCCTTTTCAAGGTTCCGATGTTCAGAGCACGTTTCAGGGAGCGGGTGCACAAGGTGTCCGGTGGAGAGGTGGCCGGGATCCTGGTGGCCGTCTTCTGGGCGATCCTGGTCTCCTTCCTCGCGGTGGCTCTCGCGAGGCTGGCCCAGACGCTCAAGGCGACCACCAAGCTCGTGGCGGACGTGACCGACCAGGCCGTCCCGCTGCTGGCCGACGCCTCCGCGGCGGTGCGCTCCGCGCAGACCCAGATCGACCGGGTCGACGCGATCGCCTCCGACGTCCAGGAGGTCACGTCGAACGCCTCCGCGCTCTCGACCACCGTCGCCTCCACCTTCGGCGGCCCGCTGGTCAAGGTCGCGGCCTTCGGCTACGGCGTGCGCCAGGCGCTGAGCGGCCGCAAGGACGACATGCCCGACCGAGCGCCGCGGCGTACCGTGATCGTGGGCCGCACCGTCCCGGCCTCGCGGCGGGCGAAGCGGAACCTCCGCGGAAAGAAGGACTGAACCGAGCGATGTTCCGCCGTACGTTCTGGTTCACCACGGGTGTCGCTACCGGTGTGTGGGCCACCACCAAGGTCAACCGCAAGCTGAGGCAGCTGACGCCCGAGAGCCTGGCCGCGGCCGCGGCGAACAAGGCGATCGAGGCCGGTCACAAACTCAAGGACCGCGCGGTGGGCTTCGCCCTCGACGTCCGCGACAACATGGCCCGCCGGGAAGCCGAGCTGGAGGACGCGCTCGGCCTCAACGCGGATCCCGAACTCGCCCCGCCCCGGCGCTTGGCCGCCATCGAGAACCGCAACGATTCCCGGTACATCGACACCCCGAAGTACCCGTACAACAAGTCGTACAACAACCGGAATGAGGACCACTGATGGAGTCGGCTGAGATCCGCCGTCGCTGGCTGAGCTTCTTCGAGGAGCGCGGGCACACCGTCGTCCCTTCGGCGTCGCTCATCGCGGACGACCCGACTCTGCTCCTCGTCCCGGCCGGCATGGTGCCCTTCAAGCCCTACTTCCTGGGTGAGGTCAAGCCGCCGTTCCCGCGCGCCACCAGCGTGCAGAAGTGCGTGCGCACGCCCGACATCGAAGAGGTCGGCAAGACCACGCGCCACGGCACGTTCTTCCAGATGTGTGGCAACTTCTCCTTCGGCGACTACTTCAAAGAAGGCGCCATCAAGCTCGCCTGGGAGCTGCTCACCACGCCCCAGGACAAGGGCGGTTACGGCCTGGAGCCGGAGAAGCTCTGGATCACCGTCTACCAGGACGACGACGAGGCCGAGCAGATCTGGCACGAGGTCGTCGGCGTGCCCAAGGAGCGCATCCAGCGCCTGGGCATGAAGGACAACTTCTGGTCCATGGGCGTGCCCGGCCCCTGCGGCCCCTGCTCCGAGATCAACTACGACCGCGGCCCCGAGTTCGGCCCCGAGGGCGGCCCCGCCGTCAACGACGAGCGGTACGTGGAGATCTGGAACCTCGTCTTCATGCAGTACGAGCGGGGCGAGGGCACCGGCAAGGACAACTTCGAGATCCTCGGCGACCTGCCCAGCAAGAACATCGACACCGGCCTCGGCCTCGAGCGGCTCGCCATGATTCTGCAGGGCGTGCAGAACATGTACGAGATCGACACCTCGATGGCCGTGATCATCAAGGCCACCGAGCTGACCGGCGTCCGCTACGGCGACGCCCACGACTCGGACGTCTCCCTGCGCGTGGTCACCGACCACATGCGCACCGCCACCATGCTCATCGGCGACGGCGTCACCCCCGGCAACGAGGGCCGCGGCTACGTCCTGCGCCGCATCATGCGCCGCGCCATCCGCAACATGCGCCTGCTCGGCGCCACCGGCCCGGTCGTCAAGGACCTCATCGACGTCGTCATCGGCATGATGGGGCAGCAATATCCGGAGCTGATCACCGACCGCGAGCGCATCGAGAAGGTCGCCCTCGCCGAGGAGAACGCCTTCCTCAAGACGCTGAAGGCCGGCACCAACATCCTCGACAGCGCGGTCGCCGAGACCAAGGCCGCCGGCTCCAGCGTGCTGCCCGGAGACAAGGCGTTCCTGCTCCACGACACCTGGGGCTTCCCGATCGACCTCACCCTGGAGATGGCCGCCGAGCAGGGCCTGTCCGTGGACGAGGACGGCTTCCGCCGCCTGATGAAGGAGCAGCGGGAGCGCGCCAAGGCCGACGCCCAGGCCAAGAAGACCGGCCACGCCGACATGGGCGCCTACCGTGAGATCGCCGACAAGGCCGGCGCCACCGACTTCATCGGCTACACCGACACCGAGGGCGAGTCCACGGTCGTCGGCATCCTCGTGGACGGCGTGTCCTCTCCCGCCGCCACCGAGGGCGACGAGGTCGAGATCGTCCTCGACCGCACCCCGTTCTACGCCGAGGGCGGCGGCCAGATCGGCGACACCGGCAAGATCAAGATCGACACCGGTGCCGTCATCGAGGTCCGCGACTGCCAGAAGCCGGTCCCGGGCGTCTACGTCCACAAGGGCGTCGTCCAGGTCGGCGAGGTCACCGTCGGCGCCAAGGCCCACGCCTCGATCGACGCCAGGCGCCGCTCGGCCATCGCCCGCGCCCACTCGGCCACCCACCTGACCCACCAGGCGCTGCGCGACGCCCTCGGCCCGACGGCCGCCCAGGCCGGTTCCGAGAACCAGCCCGGCCGTTTCCGCTTCGACTTCGGCTCCCCGTCGGCCGTGCCGCAGACGGTGATGACCGACGTCGAGCAGAAGATCAACGAGGTGCTGGCCCGCGACCTCTCGGTGCACGCCGAGGTCATGGGCATCGACGAGGCCAGGAAGCAGGGCGCCATCGCCGAGTTCGGCGAGAAGTACGGCGAGCGGGTGCGCGTCGTCACCATCGGCGACTTCTCCAAGGAGCTGTGCGGCGGCACGCACGTGCACAAGACCTCCCAGCTGGGTCTGGTGAAGCTGCTCGGCGAGTCCTCCATCGGCTCCGGCGTGCGCCGTATCGAGGCCCTGGTCGGCGTGGACGCCTACCAGTTCCTCGCCCGGGAGCACACGGTCGTCAACCAGCTCACCGAGTTGCTCAAGGGCCGTCCGGAGGAGCTGCCGGAGAAGGTCTCCGCGATGCTCGGCAAGCTGAAGGAAGCCGAGAAGGAGATCGAGAGGTTCCGCGCCGAGAAGGTGCTCCAGGCCGCCGCCGGACTCGCCGAGTCCGCCAAGGACGTGCACGGCGTCGCCCTGGTCACCGGCCAGGTCCCGGACGGCACCACCGCCGACGACCTGCGCAAGCTGGTCCTCGACGTGCGCGGCCGCATCCAGGGCGGCCGGGCCGCCGTGGTGGCCCTGTTCACCACGGCGAACGGCAAGCCGCTGACGGTGATCGCCACCAATGAGGCCGCCCGCGAGCGGGGCCTGAAGGCCGGCGACCTGGTCCGCACGGCCGCCAAGACCCTCGGCGGCGGCGGTGGCGGCAAGCCGGACGTCGCCCAGGGCGGCGGCCAGAACCCGGCCGCCATCGGCGAGGCCGTGCAGGCCGTCGAGCGCCTGGTCGCGGAGACGGCCAAGTAATGCGAAGGGGACGCCGGCTCGCCGTCGACGTCGGGGACGCCCGCATCGGGGTCGCCTCGTGCGACCCCGACGGGATCCTCGCCACGCCCGTGGAGACCGTCCCCGGCCGGGACGTCCCGGCGGCCCAGCGGCGCCTGAAGCAGCTGGTCGAGGAGTACGAGCCGATCGAGGTCGTCGTCGGGCTCCCGCGCTCCCTGAAGGGCGGCGAGGGCCCGGCCGCGGCCAAGGTCCGCGGCTTCGCCCGGGACCTGGCGCGCGCGATCGCCCCGGTTCCGGTGCGGCTGGTCGACGAACGCATGACGACGGTGACGGCCAGTCAGGGCCTGCGCGCCTCCGGGGTGAAATCCAAAAAGGGGCGGTCCGTCATCGACCAGGCGGCCGCCGTGATCATCCTCCAGCAGGCGCTGGAATCCGAACGGGTGTCAGGTACAGCACCCGGTGAGGGCGTCGAAGTGGTCATCTGATCGCGATACGGTAACGTTCCGCGCGATGCGGCGGCATTCGAACAGCCGCCGCACAGCAAGAGGCGGTGCGGGACCGAGCCGGAGGGCCGTGACCGCCGCCTCGCGGCTCTAGGGGATCGATGACTGAGTATGGCCGGGGCCAAGGCTCCGAACCGTGGCATCCGGAGGACCCGTTGTACGGGGACGGCGGATGGGGAGGACAGCAGGCCCAGCAGGGCGGGCAGTCCGCCTACGGCGGCCGGCCACAGCACCATCCGCAGCAGCCGCAGCAGACCAGCGGGCCGGAGTACGGCGACTGGGGCACCGGCGGCCAGGCCGCTTACGGCCAGGACGGGCAGCAGTACCAGGACTACGGTCAGCAGCAGTACCCCGGCCAGGGCGGGCAGCAGCACGACCAGCACGGCGGGCAGCACTACGACCAGCAGGGCGGCTCGCAGTACGACCAGCAGCAGCCGTACGACAACGGCGGCGGCTGGGCCGGCGACGCCCAGCCGCACATCCCGTACCCCGCGGAGCCCGTCGACCCGTACACCCAGCAGCCGGCGGGCTACGAAGGGGAGCAGCCCGACTTCTACGGCACGCCGGACGCCTATCCGCCGCCCGAGCCGCCCGCGCGCCGCACCGGCGATCCCGAGCCCGTCACCGACTGGGACCCGGGCCCCGACCAGGGAGAAGCCGCCTTCTTCGCGGGCGGGGACGACGACGGCGACGGTGACGAGCAGCCGGGCGGCCGGCGTGGCCGGGGCAGCGACCGCCGGGGCCGCGGCGGCAAGAACAAGAAGGGCCGCAACGGCATCGCCTGCCTGGTGGTCGTCGCGGTGTTCGGCGGCGGCCTCGCGGGCATCGGCTACTTCGGGCTCCAGTTCTACCAGGACCGTTTCGGCGAGGCCCCCGACTTCGCGGGCGACGGCAACGGCGAGCAGGTCTCCGTCACCATCCCGCCGGGCGCGAGCGGCTCCGAGATGGGCAACATCCTCAAACGGGCCGGGGTCGTCAAGAGCGTCGACGCCTTCGTCGTCGCCCAGAACGCCAACCCGCAGGGCAAGAGCATCCAGGACGGCGTGTACACGCTGGAGAAGGAGATGTCGGCCGACAGCGCGGTCGAACTCATGCTCAGCCCCGAGAGCAAGAACAACCTGATCATCGCCGAGGGCCGGCGCAACGCCGAGATCTACCAGCTCATCGACAAGCGCCTGGAGGTCGAGTCGGGCACCACCGCCAAGGTCGCCCAGGAGGAGTGGAAAGAGCTCGGCCTGCCCGACTGGGCGCGGAACCACGAGGGCGTCAAGGACCCGCTGGAAGGCTTCCTGTACCCCTCCAGCTATCCGGTCGCCAAGGGCCAGAAGCCCGAGGACGTCCTCAAGCAGATGGTGCAGCGCGCCACCGCCACGTACGAGGAACTGGGCGTCGAGAAGAAGGCCGAGAGCCTGGGGCTGGAGAACCCGTGGCAGCTGGTCACCGTCGCGAGCCTGGTCCAGGCCGAGGGCACCAGCCACGACGACTTCCGCAAGATGGCCGAGGTCATCTACAACCGGCTCAAGCCCGCGAACCCCCAGACCAACGGGATGCTGGAGTTCGACTCCACGTACAACTACATCAAGAACCAGAGCAAGATCGACCTGACCCTGGCCGAGCTCAGGAACTACGACAACCCGTACAACACGTACTACTACCGCGGTCTGCCGCCCGGCCCGATCAGCAATCCCGGTGAGGACGCGATCAAGGGCGCCCTCGACCCGACCGACGACGGCTGGTACTACTTCATCTCCATGGACGGCAAGACCAGCAAGTTCACCCGGACCAACGACGAACACCAGCGCCTGGTCGACCAGTGGAACGCTTCGAGGAACAAGTGATGGCACCCTCCCGCCGGGCAGCCGTTCTCGGCTCGCCGATCGCCCACTCCCTCTCCCCGGTGCTGCACCGCGCCGCCTACGCGGAGCTGGGTCTGACCAACTGGACGTACGACCGCTTCGAGGTCGACGAGCAGGAGCTTCCGGGCTTCGTGGAGGGACTGGGACCGGAGTGGGCCGGCCTGTCGGTGACCATGCCGCTGAAGCGGGCGGTCATCCCGCTGCTCGACGAGATCAGCCCGACCGCGGCCTCGGTGGACGCCGTCAACACCGTCGTCTTCCACGAGGACGGCCGCCGGACCGGTGACAACACCGACATCCCCGGCATGGTCGCGGCCCTGGCCGAGCACGGCATCGACAAGGTCGACGGCGCCGCCGTCCTCGGCGCCGGTGCCACCGCCTCCTCCGCCCTCGCCGCGCTCGCCCGGATCTGCACCGGCGAGATCGCCGTCTACGTGCGCAGCGAGGCCCGCGCGGCCGAGATGCGAAGGTGGGCCGAGCGGCTGGACGTCCAGATCCGTATCGCCGACTGGGCCGACGCCGAGCAGGCGCTGCGCGCGCCCCTCGTCATCGCCACCACCCCGGCGGGCGCCACCGACACCCTGGCCGCCGCCGTTCCCGAGCGGCCCGCCGCCCTCTTCGACGTGCTGTACGACCCCTGGCCGACCACGCTCGCGGCCCGCTGGTCCGCCTACGGCGGCGCCGTGGTCAGCGGACTCGACCTCCTCGTCCACCAGGCGGTCCTCCAGGTGGAACAGATGACCGGCCGCGCACCGGCCCCCGTCGCCGCGATGCGCCGCGCGGGCGAGCGCGCCCTCGCGGAGCGGTAGCACCAGCGCCAGAGGGCCCTTCCTGGCCGCGCCCTGCCGTACCGCGGGGCGCGCGGCCCGTCGTGGTCCCGCAGGCGCTCCTCGTGGCTCATTTCCGACCCCGTCCGGTCCGCTGGGTGGACCGGCCGATGGGGCAACCGCCGCGGCATGGGAGGATCGGAGGCGGCGGGCCAGGGCCGCGCACCCCGGTCGCGCCACCGCCGTACGCGAGAATGGGCGTCGGCAGGCAGTTCCGGGGCGCGAGCACAGAGGAGCACCGTTGAGCAGGTTGCGCTGGCTGACCGCGGGGGAGTCCCACGGTCCCGCACTCGTCGCGACGCTGGAGGGCCTTCCCGCCGGCGTGCCGGTCACCACGGAGATGGTGGCGGATCACCTGGCGCGGCGGCGGCTCGGCTATGGGCGCGGTGCGCGGATGAAGTTCGAGCGGGACGAGGTCACCTTCCTCGGTGGCGTCCGGCACGGCCTGACGCTGGGCTCGCCAGTGGCGATCATGGTCGGCAACACCGAGTGGCCGAAGTGGGAGCAGGTCATGGCGGCCGATCCGGTCGACCCGGAGGTGCTGGCGGGGCTGGCGCGCAACGCGCCGCTGACCCGGCCGCGACCCGGCCACGCGGATCTGGCGGGCATGCAGAAGTACGGCTTCGAGGAAGCGCGGCCGATCCTGGAGCGGGCCTCGGCGCGGGAGACCGCGGCGCGGGTGGCGCTGGGCGCGGTGGCGCGGTCGTACCTGAAGGAGACGACCGGGATCGAGATCGTCTCGCACGTCGTCGAGCTGTGCTCGGTGAAGGCCCCGCGGGGTGTGTACCCCACCCCCGCCGACGTGGAGAAGCTGGACGCCGACCCGCTGCGCTGCCTGGACGCCGACACCTCCAAGGCGATGGTCGCGGAGGTCGACCAGGCCCACAAGGACGGCGACACCCTCGGCGGTGTGGTGGAGGTGCTGGCGTACGGCGTGCCGGTCGGCCTGGGCTCGCACGTGCACTGGGACCGCAAGCTGGACGCCCGGCTCGCCGGCGCCCTGATGGGCATTCAGGCGATCAAGGGCGTGGAGGTCGGCGACGGTTTCGAGCTGGCGCGGGTGCCCGGCTCGAAGGCGCACGACGAGATCGTCGGCACCCCGGAGGGCATCCGGCGCGTCTCCGGGCGGGCCGGCGGCACCGAGGGCGGCCTGAGCACGGGCGAGCTGCTGCGGGTGCGCGCGGCGATGAAGCCGATCGCGACCGTCCCGCGCGCGCTGAAGACGGTGGACGTCACCACCGGCGAGGCAGCCGCCGCCCACCACCAGCGCTCCGACGTCTCCGCGGTGCCGGCCGCCGGCATCGTCGCCGAGGCCATGGTCGCGCTGGTGCTGGCGGACGCGGTGGCGGAGAAGTTCGGCGGTGACAGCGTCACCGAGACCCGCCGCAACGTGCGGTCGTACCTCGACAACCTGCACATCCGATGAGCACCGGTCCTGTCGTCGTCCTGGTCGGTCCGATGGGCGTGGGCAAGTCCACCGTCGGACAGCTCCTCGCGGAGCGGCTGGGGGTCGGCTACCGGGACACCGACGACGACATCGTCGCCGAGCAGGGACGCGCCATCGCCGACATCTTCGTCGACGACGGCGAGCCCGCCTTCCGCGCCCTCGAGAAGCAGGCCGTGCGCCGGGCGCTCGCCGAGCACGACGGCGTCCTGGCGCTCGGCGGCGGCGCGGTCCTCGACCCGGACACGCGCGCGCTGCTCGCCGGGCAGCGGGTGGTGTACCTGTCGATGGACGTCGAGGAAGCGGCCCGGCGCACCGGCCTCAACACCGCCCGGCCCCTGCTCGCGGTCAACCCGCGCAAGCAGTGGCGCGAGCTGATGGACGCGCGCCGGCATCTGTACGAGGAAGTGGCCGGCGCGGTGGTGGCCACCGACGAGCGCACGCCGGACGAGGTCGCCCAAGCGGTGCTGGACGCACTGGAGTGGAAGGAAGCATGAGCGAGTCTGTGACGCGAATCCAGGTCGGCGGCACCGCGGGCAGCGCGCCCTATGAGGTCCTGGTGGGCCGGCAGCTGCTCGGCGAGCTGGCCGGACTGATCGGCGGCAACGTGACCCGGGTGGCCGTGATCCACCCGGAGGCGCTGGCCGAGACCGGGGAGGCGCTGCGCGCCGACCTGGCCGGGCAGGGCTACGAGGCGGTCGCGATCCAGGTGCCGAACGCGGAGGAGGCCAAGACCGCCGAGGTCGCCGCCTACTGCTGGAAGGCGCTCGGCCAGTCCGGGTTCACCCGCACCGACGTGATCGTCGGCGTCGGCGGCGGCTCCACCACCGACCTCGCCGGGTTCGTGGCCGCGACCTGGCTGCGCGGCGTGCGCTGGATCGCGATCCCGACGACCGTGCTGGCCATGGTCGACGCGGCCGTGGGCGGCAAGACCGGCATCAACACCGCCGAGGGCAAGAACCTCGTCGGCTCCTTCCACCCCCCGGCCGGTGTGCTGTGCGACCTGGCCGCGCTGGACTCCCTCCCGGTGCACGACTACGTCTCCGGGCTCGCGGAGGTCATCAAGGCCGGGTTCATCGCCGACCCGGCGATCCTCGACCTGATCGAGGCCGACCCCGAGGGCGCGCGCACCCCGGCCGGTCCGCACACCGCCGAGCTGATCGAGCGGTCGATCCGGGTCAAGGCGGAGGTCGTCTCCGCCGACCTGAAGGAGAGCGGGCTGCGCGAGATCCTCAACTACGGCCACACCCTCGGCCACGCCATCGAGAAGAACGAGCGCTACACGTGGCGGCACGGCGCCGCCGTCGCCGTCGGTATGCACTTCGCCGCCGAACTCGGCCGTCTGGCGGGCCGGCTGGACGACGCCACCGCCGACCGCCACCGCACCATCCTGGAGTCGGTCGGGCTGCCGCTCACCTATCGCTACGACCAGTGGCCCAAGTTGCTCCAGGCGATGAAGGTCGACAAGAAGTCCCGCGGCGACATGCTGCGGTTCATCGTCCTCGACGGCCTCGCCAAGCCGACCGTCCTGGAGGGTCCCGATCCGGCCATGCTCCTCGCCGCCTACGGCGAGGTGGCCCAGTAAGTCCCACGGGTACCCTTCCGTCCGATTCGCTTGTGGCGATGGGCACTTCGGGCCGCCCCCGGCCGTTCACCAAACGACGGCCGGGGGCGGTACCGTTCGGTAGGGAGCGGGCCGCGCCCGCTGCCAGCGCCGACAGCCTTGAAAGACGAGACGGAGTGGCACCGGATGCAGCACGCAGTGGGGTCTCCGCTGCCGCCGCCCCACCAGCCGGGGCACGGTCCGGCCGCCGGCTGGTCGCCGGCCGCACAGCACCCGGACCCGCACCAGGCGGGCCGGCACCACCCTGCCCCGCACCCGGGAACGGTCCCGCACCAGGGACAGGCCCCGCACACGGGTCCCGCTGCGCACCAGGGTCCCCCTCCGTACCAGGGACCGGCCCCGCACCACGGTCCGGCCGCGCCGCAGAGCCCGGCCGGACCCCAGGGTCCCGCCCCCGTGCATCACGGCGGCCCCGCCGCCCCGCATCACGGCCCCGCCCCCGTGCCGCAGGGATCCGCCCCCGTACCCCCGCCACAGCCCCCGGGCTACACCGGAGCGCCGGCCGCGCACCCCACGGTGCCGCCGCAGGGCCCGGACGTGACCGGGCACGTCCCGCTGCCGCCCGGCGGCCCGGTGGCGTCCCCCGGCGCCACGCCGGCGCCGGCCGCCCCGGTGCCCGACCCGGCTACCGCCACCCTCGCGGTGCTGCTGATAGGCCCGGCGGGCGCGGGCAAGACCAGCGTCGCCAAGTACTGGGCGGACCACCGCCGGGTGCCCACCGCCCACATCAGCCTCGACGACGTCCGTGAATGGGTCCGCTCCGGCTTCGCCGACCCGCAGTCCGGATGGAACGACAACTCGGAGGCGCAGTACCGCCTGGCCCGCCGCACCTGCGGCTTCGCCGCGCGCAACTTCCTGGCCAACGGCATCTCCTGCATCCTCGACGACGCCGTCTTCCCCGACCGCCCGGTGGTCGGCCTCGGTGGCTGGAAGCGGCACGTCGGCCCCGGACTGCTCCCCGTCGTCCTCCTCCCGGGCCTCGACATCGTGCTGGAGCGCAACGCCGAGCGCACCGGCAACCGCCGCCTCACCGACGAGGAGGTCGCCCGCATCCACGGCCGCATGGCCGGCTGGTACGGCTCGGGCCTGCCGATCATCGACAACTCCCAGCTCGACGTCCCCGGCACGGCCCGCGTCCTGGACGAGGTCCTGGCCAGGGCGATCGCCAGTCCGCCCACATGGTGAACGCGGGGGAGTGACCCCACCGTCCAAGGGCGCCGGGAACCGCGCGGCGAGGCACCACGGGCCTACTCCCGGATCGCCACGGACCCACTCCAGGCTCGCCAGGGACCCGCACCAGGATCGCCACGGACCCGCAACAGGCACACCACCCCTCACACCATGGCGCTAGCCCGAACGGCACCGCCCCAACCGGCACAAAACGCCCAGGGCTCCTACGCTCGTCTCATGTCAGAGGTGTACGCGACCCGCCGAGCGCGGCTGAGGGAATGCAGTAGTGCCAGCGGCAGCGCCGCCGCGCTCGTCTCCCGTCCCGCCAACGTGCGCTACCTCGCGGGCGCGGCACCCCACGGTGCCGTACTGCTGCTGGGCAAGCGCGACGACCTCCTGGTGTGCGCGGGCCCGCCGGAGGACCGCCCCGCCGACGGCCGCCTCGACGAGGCGGTGCGGGTGCACGTCCTGACCGGCTCCGCCGGCGACCCCGCCGTCGCCGCCGCAGGCCTCGCCGCGGGCCAGGGCGCCGACTCCCTCGCCGTCGAGGAACACCACCTCACCGTCGCCCGGCACCGGGCCATCGCCTCGGTCGCGCCCCGGCTGCGCCTGGCCGACCTGGGCGGCGTGGTCGAGCAGCTGAGAGTGGTGAAGGACGAGGAGGAAATCTCCTGCCTGCGGATCGGCGCCGAGATCGCCGACCAGGCCCTCGGCGAGCTGCTCGAATCGATCCTGGTCGGCCGGACCGAACGCCATCTCGCCCTGGAGCTGGAGCGGCGCCTCGTCGACCACGGCGCCGACGGCCCCGCCTTCCCCACCTCCGTGGGCACCGGCCCGAACTCCGGCCGCCGCGGGCACCGGCCCACGGACCGGCGGGTCGAGGAGGGCGACTTCCTCTCCGTCTGCCTGGGCGCGACCTACCGCGGCTACCGCTGCGAGATCGGCCGTACCTTCGTCATCGGGACCTCGCCCGCCGACTGGCAGATCGAGCTGTACGACCTGGTCTTCGCCGCGCAGCGGGCCGGCCGTGAGTCCCTGGCGCCCGGCGCCGCCTGCCGGGACGTGGACCGCGCGGCCCGGCAGGTGCTGGACTCGGCGGGCCATGGGGAAGCGCTGCCTCCGCTGACCGGGCACGGCGTCGGACTCGAAATCGACGAGGACCCGCAGTTGGCTCCCGCGGCCATGGGTAAACTGGACGCTTGCGTGCCGGTCACCGTCGAACCGGGGGTCCACCTCCCGGGACGGGGCGGCGTCCGGATCGATGACACGCTCGTCGTCCGCCCCGAGGCGGACGGCGGACCCGAGCTACTCACCATTACGACCAAGGAGCTGCTCGCACTATAGGCAGGTGCGTGCCCCCGGGGTCGTCCACGTCAGTCCAGGAGATTCCGCAACCGTGGCTTCCACGAACGACCTCAAGAACGGCATGGTGCTCAAGCTCGAAGGCGGCCAGCTCTGGTCCGTCGTCGAGTTCCAGCACGTCAAGCCCGGCAAGGGCCCGGCCTTCGTGCGCACCAAGCTCAAGAACGTGCTCTCCGGCAAGGTCGTCGACAAGACCTTCAACGCCGGCGTCAAGGTCGAGACGGCCACTGTCGACAAGCGCGACATGCAGTTCTCGTACATGGACGGCGACTACTTCGTCTTCATGGACATGGAGACCTACGACCAGCTCCACATCGACAAGAAGGTCGTCGGCGACGCCGCCAACTTCCTGATCGAGGGCTTCGAGGCCACCGTCGCCCAGCACGAGGGCGAAGTGCTCTTCGTCGAGCTGCCGGCCGCCGTCGAGCTGACCGTCGCCGAGACGGAGCCGGGCGTCCAGGGCGACCGCTCCACCGGTGGCACCAAGCCCGCCACCCTGGAGACCGGCCACCAGATCCAGGTCCCGCTCTTCATCACCACCGGTGAGAAGATCAAGGTCGACACCCGCACCAGCGACTACCTCGGCCGGGTGAACAGCTAACCGTGGCCGCCCGCAACACGGCCCGCAAGCGCGCCTTCCAGATCCTCTTCGAGGGCGACCAGCGCGGCGCCGACGTCCTGACCGTTCTCGCGGACTGGATCCGGCTCTCCCGGGCCGACACCCGGCAGCCGCCGGTGAGCGAATACACGATGCAGCTGGTCGAGGGCTACGCGGAACACGCGAAGCGGATCGACGAGCTGATCTCGCAGTACTCCGTCGGCTGGACGCTCGACCGGATGCCGGTCGTCGACCGCAACATCCTGCGCCTCGGCGCGTACGAGCTGATCTGGGTCGACGAGACCCCGGACGCCGTCGTGCTCGACGAGATGGTGCAGCTGGCGAAGGAGTTCTCCACGGACGAGTCGCCCTCGTTCGTCAACGGACTGCTCGGCCGGCTGAAGGAACTCAAGCCCTCGCTGCGCCGCGACGAGGCCTGAGCGACCCAAGACGCCCGAGGGCCCGCAGCACATGCGCTGCGGGCCCTCGGGCGTTGTCGTGCGGCTGGGGGCGCCTTGTCGTGCGCCTGGGGCGCGTTGTGGTGCGTCTGGCGCGCGTTGTGGTGCGCTCAGGCTCGTGTCGTGCGGCTGGGGCGCTCGGATGCCCGCAGGAGGGGGGAAGCCCGCGAGACGGCGCAGAGGAGCGTGGACGGCTGCAGAAAGCCGCCGGGGTGGCCGGACCCATAGGGTTCCGGCCACCCCGGCGGCACGTTTCTGCTGACGCTGCGGAGCGGTCAGCCCTCCTCGTGGGTGGCCACCGCGCGGCGCGCGTCCGCGTCCAGCACGCCCCAGCTGATCAGCTGCTCGGTGAGGACCGAGGGCGACTGGTCGTAGATGACGGCGAGTGTGCGCAGGTCGTCCTGGCGGATCGAGAGCACCTTGCCGTTGTAGTCACCGCGCTGGGACTGGATCGTCGCCGCGTACCGCTGCAGCGGGCCCGCCTTCTCGGCCGGGACGGTGGCGAGCCGCTCCAGGTCCAGGACCAGCTTCGGCGGCGGCTCGGCGGCGCCGCCCGGCGTCGTGCCCGGAAGCAGCTCCTGCACGGGAACGCCGTAGAAATCCGCCAGCTCGGCAAGGCGCTGCACGGTCACCGCGCGGTCGCCACGCTCGTAGGACCCGACCACCACGGCCTTCCAGCGGCCCTGGGACTTCTCCTCGACACCGTGGAGGGAAAGGCCCTGCTGGGTGCGGATGGCCCGGAGCTTGGCCCCGAGCTGTTTGGCGTATTCGCTGGACATATAGCTCCCCGGACACTGTGTCGACGCGACTGGCGTGATCCCCGCCGCGCGGTTGGTAACTCACTGTGAGGTTACGCAGCGTGACTCTTCTGCGTCAAGCCGAATGGTCCACACCGACTCTTCCGTGGTATCGGCACCCGGTTGGGCCGATCGGGTGATTCCGAGGGTGATCGAGGGGGTGTCTCCGGAGTGTCTGCGGGGCCTGATACCGTGGGTGGCGCAATCCCGACGTCCTTTAAGGTCCGTCCCGTGAGGCGGAGAAGGAGGTCCGTTTCGTATGGACACGCAAGCGAACGCGCAAGCGTCCGACGCCAGGCCCGTTCTCGAAGGCCCTGACATCGCGCGGGTGCTGACCCGCATCGCCCACGAGATCGTCGAGCGCGCCAAGGGCGCCGACGACGTGGTGCTCCTCGGCATTCCGACCCGCGGCGTCTTCCTCGCCCAGCGGCTGGCCGCCAAGCTCGAGCAGATCACCGAGCGCAAGGTTCCGTGCGGCTCGCTGGACATCACCATGTACCGCGACGACCTGCGCATGCATCCGCCGCGCGCGCTGGCCCGCACCGAGATCCCCGGTGACGGCATCGACGGCAAGCTGGTCGTCCTCGTCGACGACGTCCTCTTCTCCGGCCGCACCATCCGCGCCGCCCTCGACGCCCTGAACGACATCGGGCGTCCCCGCGCGGTCCAGCTCGCGGTCCTCGTCGACCGCGGCCACCGCGAACTGCCCATCCGCGCCGACTACGTCGGCAAGAACCTCCCCACGTCGCTGCGGGAGACGGTCAAGGTCCAGCTCGCCGAGGAGGACGGTCGCGACACCGTGCTGCTCGGCGCCAAGGCCGACCAGTAGCAGACCGGGCGTACGGCCCGCCCTCGGCGTGCCCGCACCGGCACCCGCGCCCGACCGTGCACCGGCTTGCCCGAAACCTCCCGAATGAACTTCCTTACGGAGCCTGACAGATGCAGCGTCATCTCATCTCGGCCGCCGACCTCACCCGCGACGACGCCGTCCTGATCCTCGACACCGCCGAGGAGATGGCCCGCGTGGCCGACCGGCCGATCAAGAAGCTGCCGACCCTGCGCGGCCGCACGATCGTCAACCTCTTCTTCGAGGACTCCACCCGCACCCGGATCTCCTTCGAGGCCGCCGAGAAGCGGCTGTCCGCGGACGTCATCAACTTCTCCGCCAAGGGCTCCAGCGTCTCCAAGGGCGAGTCCCTGAAGGACACCGCCCAGACCCTGGAGGCCATGGGCGTCGACGCCGTCGTCATCCGGCACGGGGCCTCCGGAGCGCCGTACCGCCTCGCCAACTCCGGCTGGATCGACGCGGTCGTCATCAACGCCGGCGACGGCACCCACCAGCACCCCACGCAGGCCCTGCTCGACGCGTTCACCATGCGCCGCCGCCTGGTCGGCAAGGACGCCGGGCTCGGCCAGGACCTGTCCGGCAGGCGCGTCACGATCGTCGGCGACGTGCTGCACAGCCGCGTCGCCCGCTCCAACGTCGACCTGCTGCACACCCTCGGCGCCGAGGTCACCCTCGTCGCTCCGCCCACCCTGCTGCCGGTCGGCGTCGAGACCTGGCCCTGCGAGGTGTCGTACGACCTCGACTCCACCCTGCCGAAGTCCGACGCGGTGATGATGCTGCGGGTGCAGCGCGAGCGGATGAACGCCGCGTTCTTCCCCACCGAGCGCGAGTACGCGCGCCGCTACGGCCTCGACGGCGACCGCATGGCGAAGATGCCCGAGCACGCCATCGTGATGCACCCCGGCCCCATGGTCCGCGGCATGGAGATCACCGCCGAGGTCGCCGACTCCGACCGCTGCACCGTCGTCGAGCAGGTCGCCAACGGCGTCTCCATCCGGATGGCCGTGCTGTACCTGCTGCTGGGCGGCAACGAGCCCGCCACCACCCAGACCGCCCGTACCGAGGAGAAGTAAGACCGTGAGCAAGATCCTGATCCGTGGTGCGAAGGTCCTCGGCGGCGAGGAGCGGGACGTCCTGATCGACGGCGAGACCATCGCCGAGGTGGGCACCGGCCTGTCCGCCGACGGCGCCGAGGTCGTCGAGGCCGGCGGCAAGGTGCTGCTGCCGGGCCTGGTCGACCTGCACACCCACCTGCGCGAGCCCGGCCGCGAGGACTCCGAGACCGTCCTGACCGGCACCCGCGCGGCTGCCTCCGGCGGCTACACCAGCGTGTTCGCCATGGCCAACACCTTCCCGGTCGCCGACACCGCCGGTGTCGTCGAGCAGGTGTGGCGGCTCGGCAAGGAGTCCGGCTACTGCGACGTGCAGCCCATCGGCGCCGTCACCGTCGGCCTGGAGGGCAGCAAGCTCGCCGAGCTGGGCGCCATGCACGAGTCCGCGGCCGGGGTGACCGTCTTCTCCGACGACGGCAAGTGCGTGCACGACGCGCAGATCATGCGCCGCGCGCTGGAGTACGTGAAGGCCTTCGACGGCGTCATCGCCCAGCACGCGCAGGAGCCGCGGCTGACCGAGGGCGCCCAGATGAACGAGGGCGTCGTCTCCGCCGAACTGGGTCTCGGCGGCTGGCCGGCCGTGGCCGAGGAGTCGATCATCGCCCGCGATGTGCTGCTCGCCGAGCACGTCGGCTCCCGCGTGCACATCTGCCACCTGTCGACCGCCGGGTCCGTCGAGATCGTCCGCTGGGCCAAGTCCCGCGGCATCCAGGTGACCGCCGAGGTCACCCCGCACCACCTGCTCCTCACCGACGAGCTGGTGCGCACCTACAACCCGGTCTACAAGGTCAACCCGCCGCTGCGCACCGAGCGCGACGTGCTGGCCCTGCGCGAGGCCCTGGCCGACGGCACGATCGACATCGTCGCCACCGACCACGCCCCCCACCCGCACGAGGACAAGGACTGCGAGTGGGCCGCCGCCGCCATGGGCATGGTCGGCCTGGAGACCGCGCTGTCAGTGGTCCAGGCGACCATGGTGGACACGGGCCTGCTGGACTGGGCCGGCGTCGCCGACCGGATGTCCTTCACGCCCGCGCGGATCGGACAGGCCACGGGCCACGGCCGTCCCGTCTCGGCTGGTGAGCCCGCCAACCTCACCCTGGTCGACACGGCATACCGTGGCCTCGTGGACCCCGCGGGCTTCGCCTCGCGCAGCCGCAACACCCCCTACGAGGGGCGTGAGCTGCCGGGCCGTGTCACGCACACGTGGCTCCGGGGCAAGGCCACGCTCGTCGACGGGAAGCTCACGTGACACCTGTAATCCTGCTGGCCGCCGAGAAGGAATCGGCGGAAGTGACCGACTGGGCCGCCCGCCTCGGCTGGGTCGTCGGTCTCGCCCTCTTCGTCGCGCTCGTCTACTGGCTGATGCGCGAGGGCTGGAAGTGGCGCGGCACCCTCCAGGGCGACCTGCCGGAGCTGCCCACCGCGCCGGACGAGCCCGGCGAGGCGAAACTGACGATGAGCGGCCGCTACCACGGCTCGACCACGGCCGGACAGTGGCTGGACCGCATCGTGGCGCACGGCCTGGGCACCCGCAGCCGGGCCGAGCTGACGCTGACGGACGCGGGCCTTGAGGTCGTACGCCCCGGGGCGACCGACTTCTTCGTCCCCGCCGCCGCGCTGCGCGCGGCCCGCCTCGACAAGGGCATCGCCGGCAAGGTGCTCACCGAGGGCGGACTGCTCATCGTGACCTGGGCACACGGCGACAAGCTGATCGACTCCGGCTTCCGCTCCGACCGCGCGGCCGAGCACAACGAGTGGGTCGACGTCCTCAACTCCATGATCGAAACGAACACCAGGGAAGGCGCCGAACGATGACGACCTCCACCAGGGGAACCAGCAGGGTTCCCGCCGTACTCGTCCTGGAGGACGGCCGGATCTTCCGCGGCCGCGCCTACGGGGCCGTGGGGGAGACCTTCGGCGAGGCCGTCTTCTCCACCGGCATGACCGGCTACCAGGAGACCCTGACGGACCCGTCGTACCACCGGCAGGTCGTCGTCATGACGGCCCCGCACGTCGGCAACACCGGCGTGAACGACGAGGACCCCGAGTCGAAGCGCATCTGGGTCGCGGGCTACGTCGTGCGCGACCCCGCGCGCGTGCCGTCCAGCTGGCGCTCCCGGCGCTCGCTGGACGAGGAGCTGGCCGCCCAGGGCGTCGTCGGCATCAGCGGCGTCGACACCCGCGCCCTCACCCGCCATCTGCGCGAGCGCGGCGCCATGCGCGTCGGCATCTTCTCCGGCAACGCGCTGCCCGACGAGGGCACCATGCTCGCCCAGGTCCGCCAGGCCCCCGAGATGAAGGGCGCCGACCTCTCCGCCGAGGTCGCCACCAAGGAGCCGTACGTCGTCCCCGCGATCGGCGAGAAGAAGTTCACCGTCGCCGCCGTCGACCTCGGCATCAAGGGCATGACCCCGCAGCGGATGGCCGAGCGCGGCATCGAGGTGCACGTGCTGCCCGCCACGGCGAGCGTCGAGGACGTGTACGCCGTGAACCCGGACGGCGTGTTCTTCTCCAACGGCCCCGGCGACCCGGCCACCGCCGACCACCCGGTCTCCGTCATGCGGGCCGTCCTGGAGCGGGGCACCCCGCTGTTCGGCATCTGCTTCGGCAACCAGATCCTCGGCCGCGCGCTCGGCTTCGGCACCTACAAGCTGAAGTACGGCCACCGCGGCATCAACCAGCCCGTGCAGGACCGCACCACCGGCAAGGTCGAGGTCACCGCGCACAACCACGGCTTCGCCGTCGACGCCCCGCTCGACCAGGTCTCCGAGACCCCCTTCGGCCGCGCCGAGGTCTCCCACGTCTGCCTCAACGACAACGTGGTGGAGGGCCTCCAGCTTCTCGACAAGCCGGCCTTCAGCGTCCAGTACCACCCCGAAGCGGCAGCCGGCCCGCACGACGCCGCCTACCTGTTCGACCGCTTCGTGAAGCTCATGGAGGGCCAGCGTGCCTAAGCGCACCGATATCCAGTCCGTCCTGGTCATCGGCTCCGGCCCGATCGTGATCGGCCAGGCCGCCGAGTTCGACTACTCCGGTACCCAGGCGTGCCGCGTCCTCAAGGCCGAGGGCCTGCGCGTCATCCTCGTCAACTCCAACCCGGCGACGATCATGACCGACCCGGAGATCGCCGACGCCACCTACGTCGAGCCGATCACCCCCGAGTTCGTCGAGAAGATCATCGCCAAGGAGCGCCCCGACGCGCTGCTGCCCACCCTCGGCGGCCAGACGGCCCTGAACACCGCGATCTCCCTGCACGAGAACGGCGTCCTGGAGAAGTACGGCGTCGAGCTGATCGGCGCCAACGTCGAGGCCATCCACAAGGGCGAGGACCGCGACCAGTTCAAGCTCGTCGTGGAGGAGGTCCGCAAGAAGATCGGGCACGGCGAGTCCGCCCGCTCGGTCATCTGCCACTCCATGGAGGACGTCCTCGCGGGCGTGGAGCAGCTCGGCGGCTACCCGGTCGTCGTCCGCCCCTCCTTCACCATGGGCGGCGCCGGCTCCGGCTTCGCGCACGACGAGGAGGAGCTGCGCCGCATCGCCGGCCAGGGCCTCACGCTCTCCCCGACCACCGAGGTGCTCCTGGAGGAGTCCATCCTCGGCTGGAAGGAGTACGAGCTGGAGCTGATGCGCGACAAGAACGACAACGTCGTGGTCGTCTGCTCCATCGAGAACTTCGACCCCATGGGCGTTCACACCGGCGACTCGATCACCGTCGCCCCCGCGATGACGCTCACCGACCGCGAGTACCAGGTGCTGCGCGACGTCGGCATCGCGATCATCCGCGAGGTCGGCGTCGACACCGGCGGCTGCAACATCCAGTTCGCGGTCAACCCCGAGGACGGCCGGGTCATCGTCATCGAGATGAACCCGCGCGTGTCCCGCTCCTCCGCGCTCGCCTCCAAGGCGACCGGCTTCCCGATCGCCAAGATCGCCGCGAAGCTGGCCGTCGGCTACACGCTGGACGAGATCCCCAACGACATCACGCAGGAGACCCCGGCCTCCTTCGAGCCGGCCCTCGACTACGTGGTCGTCAAGGCTCCCCGCTTCGCCTTCGAGAAGTTCCCGTCCGCCGACTCCACCCTCACCACCACCATGAAGTCGGTCGGCGAGGCCATGGCCATCGGCCGCAACTTCACCGAGGCCTTCCAGAAGGCGCTGCGCTCGCTGGAGAAGAAGGGCAGCCAGTTCACCTTCGTAGGCGACCCCGGCGACAAGGAGGAGCTGCTGCGCGCGGCGGTCCGCCCCACCGACGGCCGGATCAACACGGTCATGCAGGCCATCCGCGCGGGCGCCACCCCCGAGGAGGTCTTCGCCCACACGAAGATCGACCCCTGGTTCGTCGACCAGCTCTTCCTCATCAAGGAGATCGCCGACGAGCTCGCCGAGGCCCCCGAGCTGACCCGCGAGCTGCTGGCCGAGGCCAAGCGGCACGGCTTCTCCGACCAGCAGATCGCCGAGATCCGCGGCCTGCGCGAGGACGTCGTCCGCGAGGTCCGCCACGCGCTCGGCATCCGCCCGGTCTACAAGACGGTCGACACCTGCGCCGCCGAGTTCGCCGCCAGGACCCCGTACTTCTACTCCTCCTACGACGAGGAGACGGAGATCGCGCCGCGCGAGAAGCCCGCCGTGATCATTCTGGGCTCCGGCCCGAACCGCATCGGCCAGGGCATCGAGTTCGACTACTCCTGCGTCCACGCCTGCTTCGCGCTCAGGGACGCGGGCTACGAGACGGTGATGGTCAACTGCAACCCGGAGACCGTCTCCACCGACTACGACACCTCCGACCGCCTGTACTTCGAGCCGCTGACGCTCGAGGACGTGCTGGAGATCGTCCACGCCGAGCAGCAGGCCGGCCCGATCGCGGGCGTCGTCGTCCAGCTCGGCGGCCAGACCCCGCTCGGCCTCGCCCAGGCGCTCAAGGACAACGGCGTGCCGATCGTCGGCACCTCCCCGGAGGCGATCCACGCCGCCGAGGACCGCGGCGCCTTCGGCCGCGTCCTGAAGGAGGCCGGCCTGCCGGCCCCCAAGCACGGCACCGCGACCACCTTCGCCGAGGCCAAGGCCATCGCCGACGAGATCGGCTACCCGGTCCTCGTCCGCCCGTCGTACGTGCTCGGCGGCCGCGGCATGGAGATCGTCTACGACGAGGCGCGCCTGGAGTCGTACATCGCCGAGTCGACGGAGATCAGCCCCACCCGGCCGGTCCTCGTCGACCGCTTCCTCGACGACGCGATCGAGATCGACGTCGACGCGCTCTACGACGGCGAGGAGCTGTACCTCGGCGGCGTCATGGAGCACATCGAGGAGGCCGGCATCCACTCCGGCGACTCGGCGTGCGCCCTGCCCCCGATCACCCTCGGCGGCTTCGACATCAAGCGGCTGCGCGCCTCCACCGAGGCCATCGCCAAGGGCGTCGGCGTGCGCGGCCTGATCAACATCCAGTTCGCGATGGCGGGCGACATCCTCTACGTCCTGGAGGCCAACCCGCGCGCCTCGCGCACGGTGCCCTTCACCTCCAAGGCCACCGCGGTGCCGCTGGCCAAGGCCGCCGCCCGGATCTCGCTGGGCGCGACCATCGCCGAGCTGCGCGCCGAGGGCCTGCTGCCCCAGCACGGCGACGGCGGCGAGCTGCCGCTCGACGCGCCGATCTCCGTCAAGGAGGCCGTCATGCCGTGGTCCCGCTTCCGGGACATCCACGGCCGCGGCGTCGACACCGTCCTCGGCCCGGAGATGCGCTCCACCGGCGAGGTCATGGGCATCGACTCGGTCTTCGGCACGGCGTACGCCAAGTCGCAGGCCGGCGCCTACGGCCCGCTGCCCACCAAGGGCCGCGCGTTCATCTCGGTCGCCAACCGCGACAAGCGCTCGATGATCTTCCCGGCGCGGGAGCTGGTCGCCCACGGCTTCGAGCTGCTGGCCACCTCCGGCACCGCCGAGGTCCTCAAGCGCAACGGCATCCACGCCACGGTGGTGCGCAAGCAGTCCGAGGGCCCCGGCCCCAACGGTGAGAAGACCATCGTCCAGCTGATCCACGACGGCGAGGTCGACCTCATCGTCAACACCCCGTACGGCACCGGCGGCCGCCTCGACGGCTACGAGATCCGTACGGCGGCCGTGGCCCGGTCCGTGCCGTGCCTGACGACGGTCCAGGCGCTCGCCGCCGCCGTCCAGGGCATCGACGCCCTCAACCACGGCGACGTGGGCGTCCGATCGCTCCAGGAACACGCGGAATTCCTGACCGCGGCCCGCGACTAGCAGCCCTCGAGGGGGACACCGGAAACGGTGTCCCCCTCTTCATGGGGCCTCCCCGAGGACACCGATGTACAAGATCTTCTTCAACCTCTTCTTCCGGCGGATGGACCCGGAGGCGGCCCACCACCTGGCCTTCCGCTGGATCCGCCTGGCCGTGCGCGTCCCCGTGCTGCGCACCTTCGTCGCGGCCGCGCTCGCGCCCCGGTACGAGGAGCTGCGCACCGAGGCCTTCGGCTTGCGCATGCACGGCCCGTTCGGGCTCGCCGCCGGCTTCGACAAGAACGCCGTCGCCATCGACGGCATGGCGATGCTCGGCTTCGACCACGTCGAGATCGGCACCGTCACCGGCGAGCCGCAGCCCGGCAACCCCCGGAAGCGGCTGTTCCGCCTGGTCGCCGACCGCGCGCTGATCAACCGCATGGGCTTCAACAACGACGGCTCGCTCGCCGTCGCCGCCCGCCTCGCCTCCCGCACACCGGTCTTCCGGACCGTCGTGGGCGTCAACATCGGCAAGACCAAGGTCGTGCCGGAGGAAGAGGCCGTCCTCGACTACGTGAAGTCCGCCGAGCGGCTCGCGCCGTACGCCGACTACCTGGTCGTCAACGTCTCCTCGCCCAACACGCCCGGCCTGCGCGACCTCCAGGCCACCGAGGCGCTGCGCCCGCTGCTGACCGCCGTACGCGAGGCCGCCGACCGCACGGTCACCACGCGGCGCGTCCCCCTCCTGGTGAAGATCGCGCCCGACCTCGCCGACGAGGACGTCGACGCGGTCGCCGACCTCGCCGTGGAACTCGGCCTGGACGGCATCATCGCGACCAACACCACCATCGCCCGCGAGGGTCTGGGCCTGACCTCCGACCCGTCCCTGGTGAAGGAGACCGGCGGCCTGTCCGGGGCGCCCCTGAAGGAACGCTCCCTGCAGGTGCTGCGCCGCCTCTACGCGCGCGTGGGCGACCGGATCACCCTGGTGGGCGTCGGCGGCATCGAGAACGCCGAGGACGCCTGGCAGCGCATCCTGGCCGGCGCCACGCTGGTCCAGGGCTACAGCGCCTTCGTCTACGAGGGACCCTTCTGGGCCCGCGCCATCCACAAGGGCCTCGCCGCGCGGCTGCGCCAGAGCCCGTACGCCACTCTCGCCGACGCGGTCGGCGCCGACGTGAGGAAGCCCCGATGACCGGCACGAGCCCCCTGGATCCCTTCGGCGCCCGGCTGCGCCGCGCCATGGACGACCGGGGACCGCTGTGCGTGGGCATCGACCCGCACGCCTCCCTGCTCGCCGAGTGGGGCCTGAACGACGACGTGGCGGGCCTGGAGCGGTTCAGCCGCACGGTGGTCGAGGCGGTGGCCGACCGGGTCGCCGTGCTCAAGCCGCAGAGCGCGTTCTTCGAGCGCTTCGGCTCGCGCGGTGTCGCGGTCCTGGAGAAGTCCGTCGAGGAGGCCCGCGCGGCCGGCGCGCTGGTCGTCATGGACGCCAAGCGCGGCGACATCGGCTCCACCATGGCCGCCTACGCCGAGTCGTTCCTGCGCCGGGGCGCCCCCCTGTTCTCCGACGCCCTCACCGTCTCGCCGTACCTCGGATACGGCTCCCTGAAGCCCGCCGTGGAGCTGGCCCGGGAGAACGGCGCCGGGCTGTTCGTGCTGGCGCTGACGTCCAACCCGGAGGGCGGCGAGGTCCAGCACGCCGTGCGCGCGGACGGCCGCACCGTCGGCGCGACGATGCTCGCCCACCTCGCCGCCGAGAACGCGGGGGAGGAGCCGCTGGGGTCCTTCGGCGCGGTCGTCGGGGCGACGCTGGGCGACCTGTCCTCGTACGACCTGGCGATCAACGGCCCGCTGCTCGCGCCCGGCATCGGCGCCCAAGGGGCCACGCCGGCCGATCTGCCGCGGGTCTTCAAGGCCGCGGTGCGCAACGTCGTCCCGAACGTCAGCCGGGGTGTTCTGCGTCACGGTCCCGACGTGGGCGCGCTGCGGACGGCCGCCGACCGCTTCGCGGAGGAGATCCGGGCCGCGGTGGCACCGGTCTGAGAGCTCCGCCGGGTCCTTCGGGAACGGCCTGAGGCTGGATACATCCACGAATCCAGGGCAGTATGTCTGAAATATCCGGTCCTGACAGAGGCTGACCAGGACTTTTCCTCTGTTCTCGCTGACTCTGGCGGACTTGACCGCTAGTCTCCGACGAGTGGGGCCACCTCCCACGCCCTCGAGGCAGTGGGGGAGAACGGGCAACCGTGTTGCTCGTGGCTCCCCAGGTGTGGGGCGACTAGGTTCCTCACCGGTCCGTATCCGACAGTTCGACATCCGAGGTGACGTAGGCGTGGCTCTTCCGCCCCTTACCCCCGAACAGCGCGCAGCCGCGCTCGAAAAGGCCGCCGCGGCTCGCCGGGAGCGGGCCGAGGTCAAGAATCGACTCAAGCACTCCGGCGCCTCCCTTCACGAGGTCATCAAGCAGGGCCAGGAGAACGACGTCATCGGCAAGATGAAGGTCTCCGCCCTCCTCGAGTCCCTGCCGGGCGTGGGCAAGGTCCGCGCCAAGCAGATCATGGAGCGACTCGGCATCTCCGAGAGCCGCCGCGTGCGCGGTCTCGGTTCCAACCAGATCGCCTCCCTCGAGCGCGAATTCGGCGGCACCGGTTCCTGACCCCGGCTCGCCCGGGCCTGGTCCCGGGCACTCCGGGATTGCTGGAATAATCGCTGCATGAGTGAACGTCCGCGGCTGACCGTGCTCTCCGGACCCTCCGGGGTCGGCAAGAGCACGGTCGTCGCCCATATGCGCAAGGAACACCCCGAGGTCTGGCTCTCGGTGTCGGCGACGACCCGCAAGCCCCGCCCCGGCGAGAAGCACGGAGTCCACTACTTCTTCGTCACCGACGAGGAGATGGACAAGCTGATCGCCAACGGCGAGCTGCTGGAGTGGGCCGAGTTCGCCGGCAACCGCTACGGGACGCCGCGCGCGGCCGTGCTGGAGCGTCTGGAGGCGGGTGAGCCCGTCCTGCTGGAGATCGACCTCCAGGGGGCCCGGCAGGTCCGCGAGTCGATGCCCGAGGCCCAGCTGGTGTTCCTGGCTCCGCCCTCCTGGGAGGAGCTGGTGCGCAGGCTGACCGGCCGGGGCACCGAGCCGCCCGAGGTGATCGAGCGCCGGCTGGACGCGGCCAAGGTCGAACTCGCCGCCGAGGCGGAGTTCGACGAGACGCTGGTCAACACCTCCGTCCAGGACGTCGCCCGTGAGCTGCTAGCCTTGATGAACGTCGTGTGACCGTCCGTGGTCGCCGCGGGCCTGGATCGCAGATCAGACCCGGACCACGGTGCGGGGCACGATCCCGGATCGCGGTCCTGGATCACGGCCCCCGGTTCACACGGACTGCATCTTTCCCATCCATCGGAAGGTAGAGCGTGTCCTCTTCCATCTCCGCGCCCGAGGGCATCATCAACCCGCCGATCGACGAGCTCCTCGAGGCCACCGACTCGAAGTACAGCCTCGTGATCTACGCGGCCAAGCGGGCCCGCCAGATCAACGCGTACTACTCGCAGCTCGGCGAGGGTCTCCTCGAGTACGTCGGTCCGCTCGTGGACACCCACGTCCACGAGAAGCCGCTCTCGATCGCGCTGCGTGAGATCAACGCGGGACTGCTGACCTCCGAGGCCGTCGAGGGCCCCGGTCAGTAAGTCATACGATCAGCCCACGGCTGGCTTTTCCACAGGCCCGGTAGCACGTCTGCCGGGCCTGTGGTGTCTCATGGGGGTGGTTGCCCGTTTCCGAGGTCCGGGGAGAGTCGACGGTGGACAAGCCGAAGGTCGTACTGGGGGTCAGCGGCGGCATCGCCGCGTACAAGGCCTGTGAGCTGCTGCGAAGGCTCACCGAGTCCGGACACGACGTCCGGGTCGTCCCCACCGCCTCCGCCCTGCACTTCGTCGGCGCCGCCACCTGGTCCGCGCTCTCCGGCAACCCCGTCTCCACACAGGTCTGGGACGACGTCCACGAGGTGCCGCACGTGCGCATCGGCCAGCAGGCCGACCTGGTCGTCGTCGCCCCGGCCACCGCCGACATGCTCGCCAAGGCCGCCCACGGCCTCGCCGACGACCTGCTCACCAACACCCTGCTCACCGCCCGCTGCCCGGTCGTCTTCGCCCCCGCGATGCACACCGAGATGTGGGAGCACCCGGCCACCCAGGAGAACGTGGCGACGCTGCGCCGCCGCGGCGCCGTCGTCATCGAGCCCGCCGTCGGCCGCCTCACCGGCGTCGACACCGGCAAGGGACGGCTGCCCGAGCCCGCCGAGATCTTCGAGGTCTGCCGCCGGGTGCTGGCCCGCGGGGTGCGCGAGCCCGACCTCACCGGCCGCCATGTCGTGGTCAGCGCCGGCGGCACCCGCGAGCCGCTGGACCCGGTCCGCTTCCTCGGCAACCGCTCCTCCGGCAAGCAGGGGTACGCCCTCGCCCGCACGGCCGCCGCGCGCGGCGCCCGGGTCACCCTGATCGCCGCCAACACCGCGCTGCCGGACCCGGCCGGGGTCGACGTCGTCCCGGTCGGCACCGCCGTCCAGCTGCGCGAGGCGGTGCTGAAGGCGGCCGCGGACGCCGACGCGGTCGTCATGGCCGCCGCGGTGGCCGATTTCCGCCCCGCGACCTACGCGGCCGGGAAGATCAAGAAGAAGGACGGCCAGGAGCCCGACCCGGTCGTCCTGGTCCGCAACCCCGACATCCTCGCCGAGATATCCGCCGATCGGGCCCGCCCCGGTCAGGTGATCGTGGGCTTCGCCGCGGAGACCGACGACGTGCTGGCCAACGGCCGCAGGAAGCTCCAGCGCAAGGGTTGCGACCTGCTGGTGGTCAACGAGGTGGGGGAGCGCAAGACCTTCGGCGCCGAGGAGAGCGAGGCCGTGGTGCTGGCCGCCGACGGCGGCGAGACCCCCGTCCCGCACGGCCCCAAGGAGCACTTGGCCGAAACCGTGTGGGACCTGGTCGCCGAGCGCCTGACCTGACCGCCCGGCCGGACCGTCACTCGTCCGCCTGTTCGGCACGCCGGTGTGCCTCCGTCTTCCGGCATTGACGGTGTGGCGCCTCTGGCCAATGCCACGGAAGATTGGGCAGAATGCCCGTGCCGCAGGTCACAGCGCTCCCGAGAGGCGAGACGGGTGGTCCCGCGGACGAGTGCGACCGATAAACTGTTCCAGGACGACGCCGGGCGCAGCCCCGTCCCGTCCACCCATGATCAGCCAGCAGCCGCTGCAACCCCAGGGAGCGTTGTGTCCCGTCGCCTGTTCACTTCGGAGTCCGTGACCGAGGGTCACCCCGACAAGATCGCTGACCAGATCAGCGACACCATTCTCGACGCGCTGCTGCGCGAGGACCCGGCCTCCCGGGTCGCCGTCGAGACCCTGATCACGACCGGCCTGGTCCACGTGGCCGGTGAGGTCACGACCAAGGCCTACGCCCCGATCCCGCAGCTCGTCCGGGACAAGATCCTGGAGATCGGCTACGACTCCTCGAAGAAGGGCTTCGACGGCGCCTCCTGCGGGGTGTCCGTGTCGATCGGCTCGCAGTCCCCGGACATCGCGCAGGGCGTCGACACGGCGTACGAGACCCGCGTCGAGGGCGACGAGGACGAGCTGGACCGGCAGGGCGCCGGCGACCAGGGCCTGATGTTCGGCTACGCGACGGACGAGACGCCGACGCTCATGCCGCTCCCGATCTTCCTGGCCCACCGGCTGTCCAAGCGCCTGACGGACGTCCGCAAGAACGGCACGATCCCCTACCTGCGCCCGGACGGGAAGACCCAGGTCACCATCGAGTACGACGGTGACAAGGCCGTCCGCCTCGACACCGTGGTGGTCTCCTCGCAGCACGCCTCGGACATCGACCTGGACTCGCTGCTGGCGCCCGACATCCGGGAGTTCGTGGTCGAGCCGGAGCTGAAGGCGCTGCTGGACGAGGGCATCAAGCTCGACACCGAGGGCTACCGCCTGCTGGTGAACCCGACCGGCCGCTTCGAGATCGGCGGTCCGATGGGTGACGCGGGCCTGACCGGCCGCAAAATCATCATCGACACCTACGGCGGCATGGCCCGTCACGGCGGCGGCGCGTTCTCCGGCAAGGACCCGTCCAAGGTGGACCGCTCGGCGGCGTACGCGATGCGCTGGGTCGCCAAGAACGTGGTCGCCGCGGGCCTCGCCGCCCGCTGCGAGGTCCAGGTGGCCTACGCCATCGGCAAGGCGGAGCCCGTCGGTCTCTTCATCGAGACCTTCGGCACCCACAAGATCGAGCCCGAGAAAATCGAGAAGGCCATCGACGAGGTCTTCGACCTGCGTCCGGCCGCGATCATCCGCGACCTCGACCTGCTGCGTCCGATCTACGCCCAGACCGCCGCGTACGGCCACTTCGGCCGTGAGCTGCCCGACTTCACCTGGGAGCGCACGGACCGCGTCGACGCGCTGCGCGAGGCGGCGGGGCTGTAAGGCCCGACCTGCTCACGAGGCCCGGCGCCCCTTCGGGGGTGCCGGGCCTCGGCGCGTGCGGGAGGAGCGTGAGCGCTGGGCGGTGACGGGCCCCGCGGGGGCGGGCGGGGTCCTCGCATGGGTGGAGAGAGGCGCGGCGTGGGCGGTGAGGGCCTCGCGTGGGCGGGTGAGGGCCTCGCGTGGGTGGCGGGGGCGTGGCGGCCCGCCCGGTCGGATGCCAGCGCACCCCGGTGCTGTGCCGTGCGGTGCCGGTGCCGGTGCCGGTGCCGGTGCCGGTGTCGGCACCGGTGTCGGTCCGGTCCGGTGTCCTGGCCCGGTGTCCGGTCCGGTTCCGGTGACTCCCCGGCTCGGGCGCCCGCCGTGGCCCGCTTCGCCGTCGGCCCGAGCCCGGACCAGGTTCCGGTCCCGGTCCCGGTCCCCAGGGGGCCGAGGTGTTTGCGGGCCGTGCGCCGGTGTCAGTGGGGTTTGGTAAGAATGCAAGCGTGAGCAGCGAGAACGGGCGGGGCGGCGAGGGCGCGGAAGGTGCGCCGCCGGAGCAGCTCGCGCTCATCCGGGAGAGCGTGCGCAAGGCGCGGGAGCCGCGGGCCAAGCCGCGGACCTGGCGGGGCGCCGCGCTGGCCAGGGAGCTGCCCGTGGCCCGGGTGCTCGTGGACAAGGGCGTGCTGCACCTCGACCGGTACTTCGACTACGCCGTGCCCGAGGAGCTGGACGCCGACGCGCAGCCCGGCGTGCGGGTGCGGGTGCGGTTCGGGGCCGGGCGGCACCGGGTGCGCGAAGGCCGCCGCGAGGGCGGGGGCCTGATCGACGGCTTCCTGATCGAGCGGCGCGCCGAGTCCGACTACTCGGGACCGCTCGCCGCGCTCGCCCAGGTTGTGTCGCCGGAACCCGTGCTGAGCGACGAGCTGCTGGGGCTGGCCCGGGCCGTCGCCGACCGGTACGCGGGCAGCCTCGCCGATGTGCTGCAACTGGCCGTGCCGCCGCGCAACGCGCGCGCCGAGCAGCGGCCCTCACCTGCCCCGCTGCCCCCGCCGCCGGCGCCCGAGCCGGGCTCCTGGGAGCGGTACGAGCACGGCGCGGCGTTCCTCACGGCACTGGCCTCCGGCGGCGCGCCACGGGCCGTGTGGAACGCGCTGCCCGGCCCGCACTGGAGCGAGGAGCTGGCGCGGGCCGTCGCCGCGACGCTCGCCTCGGGCCGCGGCGCGCTGGTCGTCGTACCGGACGGGCGGGCCGCCGCGCGCGTCGACGCGGCGCTGACGGACCTGCTGGGGGAGGGGCGGCACGCGCTGCTCACCGCCGACGCCGGACCGGAGAAGCGGTACCGGGAGTGGCTGGCCGTACGCAGAGGTGCCGTGCGGGCCGTCGTCGGGACGCGCGCCGCCATGTTCGCGCCCGTGCGCGATCTCGGACTGGTGGCCCTCTGGGACGACGGCGACGACAGCCACAGCGAGCAGCACGCGCCCCAGCCGCACGCGCGGGAGGTGCTGCTGCTGCGCGCCGCCCAGGACCGGTGCGCCTTCCTGCTGGGAGGCTGGAGCTGCACCGTCGAGGCGGCGCAGCTGGTGGAGAGCGGCTGGGCCCGGCCCCTGGTCGCCGGGCGCGAGCAGGTGCGGGGCGCCGCGCCGCTCGTGCGGACGGTCGGCGACCAGGACCTCGCGCGCGACGAGGCCGCGCGGGCGGCCCGGCTGCCCACCCTGGCCTGGCAGGCCGTCCGGGAGGGGCTGCGGCACGGACCGGTCCTGGTGCAGGTGCCGCGTCGGGGGTACGTCCCGCGGATGGCGTGCGCCCGCTGCCGCGAGCCCGCGCGCTGCCGGCACTGCGCCGGACCGCTGGAGGCGCTGGAGGCCCAGGACGTCCAGGGCGCCGGGGCCCTGCGGTGCGGATGGTGCGGACGGGGCGAGGAGTCCTGGCACTGCCCGGAGTGCGGGTCGTTCCGGCTGCGCGCGCAGATCGTGGGGGCGCGGCGCACCGCGGAGGAGCTGGGGCGGGCGTTCCCGGCGGTCCCGGTGCGCACCTCGGGCCGCGAGCACGTGCTCGACACGGTGCCCGGGACGCCCGCCCTGGTGGTCAGCACACCGGGCGCCGAACCGGTCGCGGAGGGCGGTTACGCCGCCGCGCTGCTGCTCGACGGCTGGGCCATGCTGGGGCGGCCGGACCTGCGCGCGGGCGAGGACGCGCTGCGGCGCTGGATCGCGGCCGGTGCGCTGGTGCGGCCGCAGCGGGCCGGCGGCACGGTGGTGATCGTCGCCGAGCCGACCCTGCGGCCCGTGCAGGCCCTGGTGCGCTGGGACCCGGTCGGCCACGCGGTGCGGGAACTCGCCGAGCGCGCCGAGCTGGGGTTTCCGCCGGTGTCGCGGATGGTGGCGGTCTCCGGGACGGCGGAGGCGGTCGCGGAGTTCCTGACGATGGTCGAGCTGCCGCCCGAGGCGGAGGTGCTGGGGCCGGTGCCGTTGCCCGCCGCCGCGCCCGGCCGGCCCCGGCGGCCCGG